>NZ_FMCH01000156.1 GCF_900091855.1 Streptomyces sp. DvalAA-14 | reverse complement strand
GGACGCCGGAACCGCCCCGGACGCCGGCGGCCAGCCGCCGCCGGGCTGTCCGCACCGCTGATCCCGGCGGCGGCCCGGACGACGCCCGCCGCCCGGCCGCCCCCCCTCTCCCGCTCCCTTCCCCCGCCCCCACCGCCCACCGCCCCACTGCCCCATCGACGAAGGGCCGTCCGCCATGTCCGCCACGTCGCTCGGCACCGCCTTCCTGCTCGCCGCTGTCGTCATCCTGGTCACCTGCCGGGTGGTCAGCTGGGCGCTGCGGCCCCTGCTGCAACCGCCGGTGGTCGCGGAGATGCTGGCCGGGGTCCTGCTCGGGCCGTCCGTCCTCGGGCTGCTCGCCCCCCGCCTGGAGCACGCGGTCTTCCCGGCGGATCTGCGGCCGGTGCTGTATGTGGCCGGGCAGCTCGGTCTGGCCCTGTCATGTTCCAGGCGGGATACGAGTTCCGCGTCGACCGGATCCGGCCGGTCGCGCGGTCGGCGGCGGCCATCTCGGCGGCCGGGATCGCGGCGCCGCTGGCGCTGGGCGCGGCGCTGACCTGGGCCGTCCGCGACTCGGTGCACGCCTCCCCGCCGGGTGTGCCGACGTACATCTCCGCGCTGTTCGTCGGCGTCACCTTGTCGATCACCGCCTTTCCCATGCTGGCCCGGATCATCACCGAACGCGGTCTGACCGGGACGGTGTTCGGTACGGTCTCGCTGGCGGCGGGCGCGCTGGACGACGTGGTGGCCTGGGTGATGCTGGCCGGCGTGATCAGCTTGTCGCGGGGCCGTTCGGGCCCGGTGCTGCTGGCGGTCTGCGGCGGGCTCGGCCTGGTGCTGGTGCTGGCGGTCCTGCTGCGGACACGGGACCGGCTGGCGCGGGCGGCCGACCGGCTGGAGCCGCGGCAGCTGGTGCTCGGCGTGGTGCTGCTGCTGTGCCTGTCCGCCTGGTACACCGACCGGATCGGCCTGTACGCGGTGTTCGGCGCCTTCAGCCTCGGCGTGGCCTTCCCCCGGTCCCCCGGCATCGAGCGGGCGATCGGGGCGACGGCGCCGCTGAGCAACGCCCTGCTGGTGCCGCTGTTCTTCACCTACTCGGGTCTCAACACCGATACGGGGCTGCTGGGTGACCCGGCGCTGCTGTCCTTCGCCGCGGGCTGCATCGTGTGCGCCGTGATCGGCAAGTTCGCGGCGTGCTGGCTGGCGGCGCGGGCGGCCGGGCAGAGCGGGCCGGTGGCGCTGCGGATCGGCACCCTGATGAACGCCCGGGGTTTGATGCAGCTGATCGCGATCAATGTGGGGCTGGCCGAGGGGATCGTCTCGCGCTCGATGTTCACGGTGCTGGTGCTGGTCGCCCTGGTGACGACGATGATGGCCACGCCCCTGCTGGCGTTGTGGGACCGGCTGGACGGCGGCCTGCCCGCCGCGGACGACCCGCTGCCGGCCGGACCGGCCCGGGCCGAGCAGGCCGCGTCGGCGGCGGTCGGGGCGGACAGCGGGGCCGGCGGCGGCGACCTCGGCTGAGCTGCGGCTTTCCGGCAATCTTTGCCTCTGAGGCAAGACTTTTGCCTCAGAGGCATGAAGGCTGATTCCATGGATCCATGGACGAAACCGAACCCGCGGTACCGGCCCTTGCCGAGGAGCTCGTCCTCGTCCCCCGACTGCGCGAGCTGCGGCGGGCCGGCGGGCTGACGCTGGAGTCGGCGGCCCAGCGGCTCGGGCTGTCCGCGGCGCACCTGTCCCGGATGGAGTCCGGGCTGCGCCAG
This sequence comes from Streptomyces sp. DvalAA-14, assembly GCF_900091855.1. Taxonomy (GTDB): domain Bacteria; phylum Actinomycetota; class Actinomycetes; order Streptomycetales; family Streptomycetaceae; genus Actinacidiphila. The sequence goes on along the minus strand of NZ_FMCH01000156.1, from coordinate 8,892 downwards.
CCGTCGCTGCCGGTACTGCTGGGGCTCGCCCGGTTGTACGGGACCACCGTCTCCGACCTGATCGGCGAGACCTCGGCCGAGCCCGACCCCATCGTACGCGGCGACCGGATGCCCGCGGTGGCGGCCGGCGGCTGGACCTACTGGCGGGCGGGCGGCACCGGCCGGGCCATGCAGGCGTTGCGGGTGCACGTACCGGCGGGCGCCCAGCGCGCGCTGGTCCGGGTGCACCCGGGCGAGGAGTGGCTCTACGTCACCGCCGGCGAGCTGGAGCTGACCCTCGGGGACCGCACCCACCGGCTGGCCGCCGGGGACTCGGCACACTTCGACTCGCAGGTGCCGCACCGGCTGGCCGCGGCCGGGACGCCCGGCGTCGACCTGCTCTTCCTCCACACCCTGATGCAGAGCGAGACCTCGGCCCTGTGCATCGGGCCGCGGGAGACCACCGACAGTCTGGGAGACCGGCGATGACCACCAGCGAGACCGAACCCACTGCTGAACCGACCGCCCGGCCCGCCGCCGTACCCGCCGCCGTACCCGTCACCCCGCCCGCCACCCCGCACCCCGCTCCGGCCCGCACCACCAACGGCAGCGAGCGGCGCAAGGAGCGCGGTGTGGTGCTCCGGGTCCTGGTCTATGTCGTCGTGGCCCACCTGATGGCCTTCTACCTGTGGCTGATGTTCGCGGTGCTCGGCAAGCACTGAGCCGCAACGACACGGTGCCCGGTTCGCGGAGTGCGGGACGCGGCACAGCAAGCCGTGATCGAATGGGCCTCTCGCCCACGGCACACGGCGAACGGCACCGGCGGCACAGGAAAGAAGGCATCGATGACGCTGCCCACGATGCATCCGCACCCCCCTCACCCCCGCGCCCTCCCGCCCGGCCGATTGATCCGGATCCGGAACCGGTAACGGAAGGTGAAGCCCGGGCAGGCGGCCGGCGGTGGCGGCCCTGGCCTGGTGGGAACGGGGTAAGGAGAGGTGACGGTGCTGCGACGAGTCCCGGACGGCCGGCGCCTCCAACGGCGCGCGGAGGCCGTCCTCGGCACGTCCATCGGCGGCGGGCCACGCGCCGACGAGCGTCCGGTGCCGCTGCCGCTGACCGTGCTGCCCTACGCGGTGATGGCGCTGGTCGCGGTGGTCGACGGGGTGGCCGGCGCGAGTGTGGGCCTGCTCCCGCTGGTCTCCCTCGGCCCGGCGTTCGCCGGTCTGATCGGCAGCTGGGTGCGGACCGCGGTGATCGGGGCGCTGGCGGTCGCCGTGGTGTGCGCGCTGGGCGTGGCGGACGGGCTGTTCGCCGAGCGGCGCGGCTTCGCCGCGATCGGGGCGGTGGTCGGGGTGACGGTGGCCGGCATGATCGCCGCGATCACCCGGCAGCGCCGCGAGGCGGAGCTGGCCAGCGTGCGGTCGATCGCCGAGGTCGCGCAGCGGGTGCTGCTGCGGCCGGTGCCGGCCGAACCGGGGCATCTGCGCGCCGCCGTCTCCTACACCTCGGCGGTCGCCGAGGCGCGGATCGGCGGCGACCTCTACGAGGTGGTGGCCTCGCCCGCCGGGGTCCGGGTGATCATCGGCGATGTGCAGGGGAAGGGCCTGGAGGCGGTGGAGACGGCCGCGGTGGTGCTGGGCGCGTTCCGGGAGGCGGCGCACGACGAGAAGACCCTGGAGGGCGTCGGCGAGCGGGTGCAGCGCGCGGCCGACCGGACGGTGAGCGGGGAGAAGTTCGTCACCGCGCTGATGGCCGAGATCAGCCCGCAGGACGGCACGACGCTGCTGAACTTCGGCCACCCGCCGCCGATGGTGGTCTCGCCGGACGGCACGGTGGTCTTCCCCGAGCCGCCGGCCTACTCCCTGCCGCTCGGCCTCGGGGTGGACCGCGGGGAACCGGCGGTCCCCTTCGCGGTGTCCTTCCGGCCCGGTGACCAGCTGTTCCTGTACACCGATGGCGTCACCGAGGCCCGGGACGCGGCTGGCAGCTTCTACCCGCTTGGCTCGCGGGCCGGGCTGTTGTCCGCGGCGGATCCGCAGGACGCCCTGGAGGCGCTGCGCACCGATCTGATCCGGCACACCCGCGGCCCCCCTGCACGACGACGCGGCGATGCTGCTGCTGCGCCACCGCGGACCGGGCACCGGGCCGGCCGCGGGCGCCGCCGGCGCGCGGATCACCGACATCCGGGGCGGGCAGGCGGGGGCGGCGGGCGACGCCGGTCCGTCCGGGCCGGCGGGCCCGTGAGGCGCTCCCGTTCGCGGGTCAGCGGCAGTCGGGGTGGCCCCAGCCCTTGTCGTTCTTGGTGATCGGCTCGCCGGCCGCGTAGGAGCGGCCGCAGCGGCAGGTGCCGGGGTACTTCGCCTTGAGGGTGCGCGCCGGGCCGGGCGCCTTCTTGCCGGCGGCGACGGTGACGACCGGGCCGGCCGCGGGCCCCGCGGCGGAGATCCGGTTCGCGCTGGTCGGCGAGGGCGGAGGCTCGGGTGAGGCCAGGGCGCTGCCGGCCGGCTGCTGGACGACGGCGGCCTGGCTGGCGGCGCGGTCGGCGAAATCGTTGAGCGGGTCGCCACCCACCTGGTGGGCCGGTACGTAGCGGAACTCGACGGCCCGCCCGGTGAGCAGCTCGTCGATCCTGACCACCAGGTCCTGATTGGCCACGGGCTTGCCGGCCGAGGTCTTCCAGCCCTTGCGCTTCCAGCCGGGCAGCCAGGTGGTGACCGCCTTCATGGCGTACTGGGAGTCCATCCGGATCTCCATCGGCGTGTCCGGCGCGACAGCGGCGAGCAGCCGCTCCAGCGCGGTCAGCTCGGCCACGTTGTTGGTGGCGGTGCCCAGCGGCCCCGCCTCCCACCGGACCGGTTCGTCCGACCCGTCGCCGATGACCCATGCCCAGCCGGCCGGTCCCGGATTGCCCTTCGATGCCCCGTCACACGCGGCGATGATGCGCTCGACCACCCCCCGATCATGCCAGCCCGCGGGGGCAGTCCGGCACATCGCCCCCGGAGTCGGCCCGGCACCGGTTCCGATACGGCTTTCGCGCCTCCCGGACTGCGCGCGGGGCGACGGCGACGGAGCATGGGGGTACGGGCACGCGAACCGGATGAAGGGGCGTCGGATGGGCGGTGGACGAGACGAGCCCGCGCCGGACCGGGAGCCGTCGGACCCCACGCCCTCGGGCCCGGGAGCAGCGGGCCGGCGGACGCCCGGCCGGGACCGGCAGAACAGCCAGGACGGGCAGGACGCGCAGGACCACGAGGATCAGGAGGGACAGGAGGGACAGGACGGGCGGGGCGAGGTTGCCGGGGACGCCGCGGAAGGCAGCGCCCAGGACCCGGACATTTTCGAGCTGCGCCAGATCGAGGCACTCAACCGGCTCAGCCACGAGCCGCCGTCCGAACGGGAGCGGCCCGAGCCGGCGCCCGGCGAGGCGGCCGTCCCCCTGCCCTCCCCGCTGCCCGGTACGGCTGCCGCGGCCCGGCGCCGGGACACCGCGCTGCTCGGCGCCGGGCACGACCTGGCGGAGGCCGACTCGCTGGCCGACGTGCTCAGGGCGCTGGCGCAGCTGCGCTCACCGGGCTTCGACCTGGACGGGCTGGCGGTCTTCGGCGTGACGGAGAAGTTCCTGCACGGGCTCGGCCAGTACGGCTTCCGCAGCGGGGAATCGGAGCCCACCGTCCGGATACCGATGACCACCCAGTACCCGGCCGTGGAGGTGGTCAGGACCGGTCGCCCGGTGTTCCTGTCCTCCCGGGAGGAGTACCGGTCGCGCTACCCGTCGACCTGGTCGCTGACCGAACCCAGGGACCGCGCCTCGTGGGCGTTCCTGCCGCTGGTGACGGCCGGCCGGATCACCGGGGTGTGGATGGCCAGCTTCGCGTCCCCGGTCGTCTTCGCCGCGGAGGAGCAGGGCCTGCTGATGTCGACCGCGCGGCTGGTGGCGCAGTCGCTGGAACGCACCCGGACGGGTGAGGCCGAGCTAGCCCTGTCCCGGGGGCTGCGGCAGAGCATGGGGTCGGCGGCGCCGGCCTCGGCCGGGCTGAGTGTGGCCACCCGCTATGTGCCGACCGGTGGCGGGCTGGTGGTGGGCGGCGACTGGTACGACAGCATCAACCTGCCGACCGGCCGGCTGGCGCTGGTCATCGGGGACGTGCAGGGCCACGACGTGCACGCGGCCGGCCTGATGACCCAGCTGCGTACCGCCGTGCACGCCTACGCCGCCGAGGGGCACGGCCCGGACGCGGTGCTGTCGCGGGCCTCGCGCTTCCTGGCCGCCCTGGACGAGGACCGCTTCGCGACCTGCATCTACATCGAGGCCGATCCGGCCACCGGTGTCATGCAGATCGCCCGGGCCGGCCATCCGCACCCGGTGCTGCGGATGCCGGACGGCACCTGCATGATCAAGCACATCCGCGGCGGCCTGCCGCTGGGCCTGATGTCCGAATCGGACGACTACCCGATCAACGTCCTGGAGCTGCATCCGGACGAGGTGATGCTGCTGTGCACCGACGGGCTGATCGAGACCGGCGGGCACGACATGTACACCGGTTGGGTGCGGGTGCGCGACGCGATGTCGCCGGGCCCGCCGGAGGATCTGGAGGGCATGGCCGACCGCCTGATCCGGGCGGTCGGCAGCCCGCTGTCCGGGGTGGAGGACATCCGGCTGTCGCCGCGCAACGAGGACGACATCGCGCTGCTCCTGCTGCGCCGGGAGCGCGGGGTGCCGGAGCGGGCCGGCCCCGACCGGCGCCTGGTGCTGACCATCGAGCAGGACCAGGCCCAGGGCCTGGCCGAGGCGCGTACCGAGCTGAAGTCGCTGCTGCACGACTGGGCCCAGCCGGACCAGGTGGACACCGCGGGACTGCTGGCGTCCGAACTGCTGGGCAACGTCCTGGTGCACACCGACCAGCCGGCGGCGCTCATCGCGACCGTCACCGGCCCGCCGGGGCGCCGCACGCTGCGGGTCGAGGTGACCGACGGCGGCGACGAGCTGCCGCACCAGCGGGCGCCGGGCGAACTCGCCTCCTCCGGCCGCGGTCTGATGCTGCTGGACATCCTGTCCGACCAGTGGAGCGTGCGGCCGGACGCGGAGGGCAAGACGGTGTGGTTCGCGCTGCACGAGGACAGCGGCTCCGGCGAGGGGGGCGGCGGGCCGGCGGCGTAGCGCGGGAGAGTGGCGGGGACCGGCGGCCGTCCGGGGCCGGGGGCGGCGGCGCTGGTACTGGGGTCAGCGCGGGGCCGGCAGGTCGCCGATGTCGCCGGCGGGCAGGTCGGGCACCCAGAACTCCACGGTGGTGCCGACGCCCGCCTCGCTGCGCATGGTCCACCAGCCGCCGGCCGTCTCGGCCCGCTCCCGCATCTCCATCAGGCCGAAGTGCGGGTGGGCCGCGTCCGGCCGCCACGCGCCGCCGTCGCCGTCTCCGTCACCGTCGTCCGCGACGCTGGTCAGCAGCCCGCCGTCGACCGTGGTGAGCCGGAGCCGCACGGTGCCCGCGCGGGCGTGCTTGCGGACGTTGAGCAGGGCCTCCTGGACGATACGGAAGACGGTGACCGCTGTCTCCGGCGCCGGTTCGCGGTACAGCTCATGGGTGAAGGCGGGGACCAGGCCCCAGCCGCGCACCACCTCGTCGAGGTGCAGGGCGAGGGACTCGACCAGGCCGTGCCGGTCGATGCCCGGCGGGTGCAGCCGGAAGGTCAGATTGCGCAGCCGGCCGACGGTGTCGCGGACCGCGGCGTCCAGCCGGGCCAGCTCGGCGGCGTACGGCTCGGCGGCGCGGTCGGCGAGGAGTTGCAGCCGCATGCCGACCGCGACCATCGACTGGATGGAGTCGTCGTGCACGTCCCAGGCGATCCGGCGGCGCTCCTCCTCCTGTGCCCGCACCAGGTGGGCGAACAGCCGGCGCCTGTCGCTGAGCGCCTGTTCCGCGGCGCGCCGCTCGGTCATGTCGCGGGTGACCTTGCCGAAGCCGCGCAGTTCCCCGGCCTCGTCGAACAGGGCGGTGATCACCACGTTGGCCCAGAAGCGCGAGCCGTCCTTGCGGATGCGCCAGCCCTCGTCCTCCAGCCGGCCCTCGGCGACCGCGATCTCCAGCTCGCGGTGCGGCTTGCGGGTCGCGATGTCCTCGGGCGGATAGAAGACCGAGAAGTGCCGGCCGGTGATCTCCTCGGCCCGGTAGCCCTTGATCCGCTCGGCGCCCGCGTTCCAGCTGGCGACATGTCCGCCGGGGTCGAGCATGAAGATGCCGTAGTCCAGCACCCCTTGGACCAGCAGCCCGAAGGCGGCCTCGGAGGGGGCGGCGACGGGGCGGCCCGGGCCCCTGCCGGCGGGCGCGGTCATCGCAGCAGGCCCTCGCGGCGGGCGGTGGTGACGGCTTCCAGCTGGGAGCGGGCCCCCAGCTTCTCCAGCACCCGCTGGATGTGGTTGCGGGCGGTGTTGAGCGCCACACCGAGGCGCCGGCTGATCTCGGCGCTGCCGAGCCCTTCGCCGAGCAGGTCGAGTGTCTCCCGCTCGCGCGGGGTGAGGGTGGCGCCGCGGCCCGGGGTGCGACCGGTGAGCCGGTCGAGTACGGCGCCGAGCAGGCCCTTGCTGAAGGCCATCTCGCCGGCTGCCACCCGCCGGACGGCGTCGCGCAGTTCACTGAGGTTGTCGGCCTTGAGGATCAGTCCGGAGCCGCCCGCCTCGGCCACCTGGGTGGCGGCCGAGGCCGAGGCCTCACCAGCCAGGACCAGGACCTGGCAGCCCGGCGCGGCGGCCTTGAGCCGGGCGATGGCCCGGATGCCGTCGCCGTCCGGCAGCCGTCGGTCGAGCAGTACCACGTCGGGGCGGAGCCGGGCGGTGTCGGCCAGCCCCGCCGCTATCGAGGCGCAGCGGCCGACGACGTCCAGATCGGCGGCGCGGTCCAGGGCCATCCGGATCGCCTCGGCCACCATGTCGTGGTCCTCGACCAGCAGGATCCTGATGCCCGCGACAGGACGGGCGGGCCGGGGGGAGGACGACCGGGACGACGGGGACGACGGCATCAGAGAATCCTCGGCGGTAGGCGCTGCCGGTCCGTGGCGAACACCTCGTCGACGCCGACGAGGGTGAACAGACGGGCCACCTGGGGGCGGACGTTCTCCAGGCGCAGTTCCGCGCCGAGACCACGCGCCGAGACCGCGGCCTCCAGCAGCACATTGAGGCCGGCGCAGTCACAGAACCACAGGTCGCGCAGGTCGAGCAGCACCCGGCGCGGGCGCCGGGCGTAGCAGTCGGCCAGCGCGGCCCGCAGCTGGGCCGCGCCGTCCAGATCGAGCTCGCCGATGAGCGCGAGGGTGCTGACGGGAGCAGCGCACTCCGCCCTGACCTGGAGCGCCGGGGCGGTCATGGCTCGATCCCTGTCTCTGTCTGTGCGGAGGACACCAGGCCAGCCTAGTGAATCTGCACTAGAGGCGAAACCGGTCCCGGCGCGGCGGCTGCCGCTCGCGACGCTCCTCGGGCTACTGACGTGCGGTCAGGCCGGCCGCGTGCCGGCGAATCTCCTCCTGGGTCAGGTAGGAATCGGTGTACTCGAAGTCGCGCAGGGCGGCCGGAGTGCGGGACAGGAAGCCGGTGCGGACGAAATCCTCGCCGGCCACCGCGTTGAGCATCCAGTTGGTCAGCACCCGGGTCTTGGCCACGTTGGTGCGCAGCGCGGACCAGTGGTAGCCGCGGGCGACGGCCTGGGCGAGCATGCCGCGCAGTTCGATGCCGAGCGGCTTGGAGACCGCGTCCCGGCCGCCGAGGTCCACGACCAGGCCGAGGTCCTTGTGGACGTACGGGCGCAGCGGCTGCCGGCGCAGCGTGGCGATCACATTGTCGGCCACCACCCGGCCCTGGCGCATGGCGTGCTGCGCGGTGGGCGGGCACACCGCCCCGGCGTCCGCGCCCTTGGCCAGGTCGGGGACCGCGGCGGCGTCGCCCAGGGCGAACACCCCGTCGACGCGGGGCACCGTCATCTCGGCGTCGACGGCGAGCCGGCCGCGGACCGTCTCGGCCTGCAGGGTGGCGATCAGCGGGCTGGCCACCACGCCCGCGGTCCAGATCAGCGTGCGGCAGGGCAGCACCCGGCCGTCGGTGAACGTGACCTCCTCGGGGCCCGCCTTGTCGATGGAGACGCCGAGCGAGACCTCGACACCGCGGTCGCGCAGGATCTTCAGTGCGCTCAGGCCCAGCTTGTCGCCCAGTTCGGGCATCAGCTTCGGCGCGATGTCGATCAGATGCCACTTGATCAGCCTCGGGTCGAGGCGGGGGTAGCGCTTGACCGCGTCGGAGGTCAGCCGCTGGAGGCAGGCGGCGGTCTCGGTGCCCGCGTAGCCGCCGCCGACCACGACGAACTGCAGCCGCGAGGCACGCTCGGCCTCGTCCTGGCTGGCGTCGGCGAGGTCGAGCTGGGCGATGACGTGGTCACGGACGAAGGCGGCTTCGGCGAGGGTCTTCATGCCGCGGGCGTTGTCGGTCAGGCCCGGGATGTCGAAGGTGCGGGTGACGCTGCCGGGGGCCAGCACGATGTAGTCGTAGGGCTCGCTGATGATCTCGCCGGTGATCTTGCGGATCACGCAGACCTTGGCGTCGGTGTCCACACCGACGGCTCCGCCGGGGATGATCGGGGTGCGGAACCGGCCGCTGCGGCGCAGCGAGACGGCGATCGACTGCGGGGTGAGGACGCCGGAGGCCACCTGGGGAAGCAGCGGCAGATAGAGCTGGTAGGAGAACGGCGTCACCAGCGCGATGTCGGCCTCGTCGGGCCGGAGTTTGCGTTCCAGTCGCCGTATGCACCCCACCCCGCCGAATCCGGCTCCCACGACAAGGATCTTCGGTCGTGCCACGTTGTCCGTCCCTTCTTGGCCCAGGCGGTCGTACGCACACCTGCCCAGTGGAGCGCGGCCCCTCACCTCCTG
>NZ_FMCH01000058.1 GCF_900091855.1 Streptomyces sp. DvalAA-14 | reverse complement strand
GCCCGGGAAGAACCGGCAACCCCGCCGGGGGGCGGATTGGTGTGCCTCGTGGGCGGTTGCTCGGGCCGTGGGGGCCCGTGGGCTTTTTTTTGGGGGGCGATGTCGGTTACGTTTCCAAGCGCTTGCTTAGTGAGTGCTCGGTGGCGGAGAGGGCGTGGGTATGGCGAGGGAGAAGGACGGCGCGCGGGGCGGCGGGGAGGGTGAGGTGCGGGAGCGGGTCGGGGTGCTGCTGGCGGCGGGGGATCCGGCGGCCGGGGATCCGCTGGACTTTCTGCGGGCGCAGTTCGACGCCGGGCTGGCCTGGGTGCACTTCCCGGTCGGGCTCGGCGGCCTGGGGGCGCCGCGCGCGTTGCAGGCCGTGGTGGACGCGGAGCTGGCGGCCGTCGGGGCGCCGGACAACGACCCGCGGCGGATCGGTATCGGCCTGGGCATGGCCGCGCCCACCATCCTGCGCTACGGCACCGACGAGCAGAAGCGGCGTTTTCTGCGGCCGCTGTGGACCGGCGAGGAGGTCTGGTGCCAGCTCTTCAGCGAGCCCGGCGCCGGCTCGGACCTGGCGGGGCTGCGCACCCGGGCCGTCCGCGAGGGGACGGGCGGGGACGCGGGCGACTGGATCGTGGACGGCCAGAAGGTGTGGACGTCCAGCGCCCACAACGCCCGCTGGGCCATCCTGATCGCCCGCACCGACCCGGACCTGCCCAAGCACCAGGGCATCACGTATTTCGTCTGCGACATGACCGACCCGGGGGTCGAGGTCAGGCCGTTGCGGCAGATCACCGGTGAGGCGGAGTTCAACGAGGTCTTCCTGACCGGGGTCCGGATCCCCGACGCGCACCGGCTGGGCGCGGTCGGCGACGGCTGGCGGGTCGCGCAGGCCACGCTGATGAACGAGCGGGTGGCGATCGGCGGCCGTCCGCTGCCGCGTGAGGGCGGGATGATCGGGCCGGCCGCCGCGGTGTGGCGGGCGCGGCCCGAACTGCGAACGCCCGAGCTGCACGACCGGCTGCTGGGCCTGTGGGTGGAGTCGGAGGTGGCCCGGCTGAGCGCCGAGCGGGTCCGCCAGCAGCTCGCGGTCGGCGCCCCCGGGCCCGAGGGCTCGGGGCTGAAGCTGGCCTTCGCCGGGCTCAACCAGCGGATCAGCGGCCTGGAGGTGGAGCTGCTCGGCGAGGAGGGCCTGCGCTACGGCGACTGGACGATGGTCCGTCCGCAGAGCGTGGACTTCTACGGCCGGGACGCGGGCTACCGCTATCTGCGGGCCAAGGGGAACTCGATCGAGGGCGGCACCTCGGAGATCCTGCGCAACATCATCGCCGAGCGGGTGCTGGCGCTGCCGGCCGAACCGCGTACCGACAAGGACGTCGCGTGGAAGGACCTCCCCCGATGACCGCTCCGACCGCCAGTTCCGCGACCGGTGCCGCGTCCGCTCCGGTCAACCTGCTCTACACCGACGTGGAGGACGACCTGCGCGCCGCGGTCCGCTCCGTGCTGGCGCACCGCTGCCCGCCGGCCGCGGTGCTCGGCCGGATCGAGAGCGCCGAGCCCTACGACCCGGGTCTGTGGCGGGTGCTCGCCGCCGAACTCGGGTTGGCCGGGCTGCTCGTGCCGGAGAAGCTGGGCGGCCAGGGCGCCTCCGCGCGGGAGGCCGCGGTCGTGCTGGAGGAGCTGGGCGCGGCGGTGGCGCCGACGCCGTTCCTCGGCAGCGCGGTGCTGGCCACCTCGGCGCTGCTCCGCTGCGACACCCAGGAGGCGGGGGTCGCCGCGCTGCTCGGGCGGCTGGCGGCGGGGACGGCCGCGGCGGCGCTCGCCGTACCGCTGTCCATGGCGCCGGGGGACCCCTTCCCGGGCGGCGTACGGGCGGACGCCGACGGTCGGTTGACGGGTACGGCCACCAGCGTCGCGGACGCTTTCGCGGCCGATGTGCTGGTGGTGCCGGCCGTCGGCCCCGAGGGGCCCGGGCTGTACGAGGTGGCCGCGTCCGCCGCGGTGATCGGGCGCTTCGGCGCGCTGGACCTGACGCGGCCGCCGGTGGATGTGCGCTTCGAGGCGGCGGCCGGCCGCCGGCTCGCGGCGGCGGACCCGGTGGCCGCGCTGGACTCGGCGCTGCTGACCGGCGCGGGCCTGCTGGCCTCCGAGCAGTTGGGGGTGGCCCAGTGGTGCCTGGACGAGACCGTGCGCTATCTGGGCGAGCGGCGTCAGTTCGGGCGTGTCGTGGGCTCCTTCCAGGCGCTGAAGCACCGGCTGGCGGACCTGTGGCTGGAGGTGGTCAGCGCCCGGGCGGCGGCGCGCGCCGCCGCCGACGCGGTGGCCGGCGGCTCGCCGGACGCGGCCGTCGCGGTACGGGTGGCACAGGCGTATGTGAGCGGGGTCGCGGTGCGCGCGGCCGAGGAGGCGGTCCAGCTGCACGGCGGGATCGGCATGACCTGGGAGCACCCACTGCACCTGTACCTCAAGCGGGCGAAGGCCGACGCGATCGCGCTGGGCACGCCGGGCCGCCACCGGGCGGCGCTCGCCGGCCTGGTGGATCTGGCGCCGGCTCAGGTGTGAGAGGCGGGCGGGGGGGCGGTGCTCTTCCTGACCACCAGGCTGGTGGCCAGCTCGATCCGGGTGGTCGTCCGCTCCCCCGCCTGCAGCCGCAGCAGCATCTCGGCCGCCGCCTCGGCCATTCTGCGCAGCGGCTGGTGGATGGTGGTCAGGGCCGGCCGGGACCATTTCGCGACCGCCACGTCGTCGTAGCCGACCACTGACAGGTCCTCGGGCGTCCGCAGTCCGCTGGCGCCCGCCGCCTCGAGTACGCCGATGGCCTGCAGGTCGCTGCCGGCGAAGATGGCGGTGGGCCGGTCGGCGCGCCGCAGCATCCGCAGCGCGCGTTCGTAGCCGCCCTCGACGTGGAAGTCGCCGTGCGCGATGAGGCCGGGGTCGATCTCGAGTCCGGCGCTGGTCATCGCGGACCGGAAGCCGTCCAGCCGGGCCAGCGAGCACATCATGTCCTCGGGCCCGGTGATGATGCCGATCCGGCGGTGCCCGCGCTCGATCAGGTGGCGGGTGGCGGCCAGCCCGCCGGACCAGTTGGCCGAGCCGACCGAGGGGACGTCGGGTTCGGGGTCGCCGGCCGGGTCGATGATGACGAACGGGATGGACCGGGACCGCAACTGCTGCTTGTACTCCTCCAGCAGCGAGGAGAACACCAGGATCACCCCCAGCGGGCGGCGCCGCAGGGCCCCTTCGATCCACTCCGGCCCGGGTGAGTGGCGGGTGCCGCTCTGGGTGAGGATCACGCTGGCCCCGTTGTCCTTGGCGACCTTTTCGACCCCGAGGATCAGCTCCATCGCCCAGATCGCGTCGAGTTCGTGGAAGACGATCTCGATCAGCGGGACTTCCGGGGCGGTTCGCGCCGTCCGGCGGTAGCCGTGCGCCTCCAGCAGTTGCTCGACCTTCTGCCGGGTGGGCCGGGAGACATCCTGGCGTCCGTTGAGGACTTTCGAAACTGTCGAGACCGAGACGCCCGCGTTTTCGGCGACCTGGGCCAGGGTCACCCGGCTCGCCGCTTCGTCTTCTTCCATGACCGACAGCGTACGGCAGCGGGCGTAGACGCAGTTGGCTGCGGGTGGGCGCAGGCCGCTCGCCAGGAGTAACGCTTTGATAACTCCGGACCCGAGGGTTGACCCCTCCAGGACCGGACCCTAGCGTCACAGCGCAGAACATTTCGGCAACGACGTCGAAACATTTCGAAAGGCGGGGCTATGAAGAAGCACGTATGGCACTCCCGCGCCGTGGCCGGAGGGGTGACGCTCGCGCTCGGGCTGTCCCTGGCCGCCTGCGGCGGCGGCAGCTCCGGCGGCAGCGGCTCCGGCAGCTTCCACGTCCTCGTCTACGGGGACGCCACCAACAAGGTGGAGAAGCAGATCGTCGCCACCTTCAACAAGACCTCCAAGGTCAAGGCGATCCTGGACACCATTCCGGGCGCCGACTACCAGCAGAAGCTCCAGACGATCATCAACACCAAGCAGGCCCCCGACGTCTTCTTCAACTGGGGCGGCGGCAGCATCCAGCCCTTCGTCAAGGCCGGACTGCTGCTGCCGCTGGACGGCTTCATCGCCAAGGACCCCGCGCTCAAGTCGGACTTCCTGCCGTCGGTGTTCAACACCGCGGTGATCGGCGGCAAGTCGTACGGCATCCCGATGCGCGGCACCCAGCCGGTGCTGCTGTTCAGCAACAAGAAGGTGCTCGCCGACGCCGGCGTCACCGAGCCGAAGACCTGGGACGACCTGCTGGCGGCCGTCAAGGCCCTGAAGGCCAAGGGCGTCACCCCGATCGCGCTCGGCGGCGGCGACCAGTGGCCGACACAGATGTGGTACGAGTACGTCTTCGACCGGGTGGCCGGCCCCGGACTGTTCGAGAAGGCCCTGTCCGGCGACACGAGCGTCTGGGACAGCCCGGACAGCCGCAAGTCGCTGACGATGCTCAAGCAGCTCGTCGACGCCGGCGCGTTCGGCAGTGCCTACGACTCGGTGAAGTTCACCGACGGCGGCTCCCCCGCGCTGCTGGCGGCCGGCAAGGCCGGCTTCGAACTGATGGGCTCCTGGGAGTACTCCACCCAGCAGGACGCCAGCCCCGACTTCGCCAAGACCGACCTCGGCTACGGCTCCTTCCCGACCGTCACCGGCGGCAAGGGCGACCCGAACGACATCGTCGGCAACACCAACAACTTCTACTCGGTGCTGAAGAAGACCAAGTACCCGGACGCGGTGGCCCAGTTCCTCAAGCTGCAGTCCTCGGACGAGTTCGTGAAGGCGCAGTTGGCCATCGGCAACCTGCCGACCACCACCAACACGGTGAACTTCCTCGACACCGCGGCCAGCCCGGACTACTCCAAGTACCAGTTCAACCTGGTCAAGCAGGCGCCGTCGTTCCAGCTGTCGTGGGACCAGGCCTACCCGCCGTCGGCCACCACCGCCATCCACCAGGCCGTGCAGGAGTTCTTCGACGGCAAGCTCGACGCCGACGGCTTCATCAAGGCCATGCAGGCCCTGCCGTCCTCATGAGCCGGGAACCACGATGACCCTCACCAAGTCCCCGGCGGACCCCGCGTCCGCCAGCCCCGAACCGCGGCGCCGGCCCACCCGCCGGACCGGCGCCGCGGTGACCCGCCCCGGCTTCGCCTGGGCGGTCCCGGCCACCGTGTTCTTCACGCTGTTCGCCGTCGTCCCGCTGGTGCTGGTCGCGGTGCTGTCCTTCACCAGCTGGGACGGCCTGAGCGCGCCGAGGTTCACCGGCTTCGACAACTTCACCGCCCTGGCGCACGACCCGGTGATGATCCAGAGCCTGTGGCTGAGCCTGCTCATCACGGTGCTGGGCGTGGCGGTGCAGACCCCGCTGAGCCTGCTGCTCGGGGTGTGGGCGGCCGGCAGGCAGCGCAACCGGGCGGTGCTGTCGGCGGTCTACTTCGTCCCGCTGCTGCTGTCGGCGACCGCGGTGTCCGTGCTGTGGCGGGCCCTGCTCGACCCCAACTTCGGGGTGCCGTCGCAGGCCCGCTGGCTCTTCGGCGACGGCAATCTGCTCGGCATGCGGAGCGGGGCCATCGGGGTGCTCGTCTTCGTCGGCGCCTGGCAGTACACCCCGTTCCACACCCTGATCTACCAGGGCGCGGCACGCGCGATCCCCCAAGTCCTCTACCAGGCGGCGCAGATCGACGGCGCCGGCACCGTACGGCAGTTCTTCCACATCACGCTGCCGCAGCTGCGCAACACCATGATCACCTCGATGATCCTGATGGTCGTCGGGGGCCTGACCACCTTCGACACGGTGCTGATCCTCACCCAGGGCGGCCCCGGTACGGACACCACCATCAGCGCCTACTACATGTACCAAAAGGCCTTCAAGAGCTTCGACTTCGGCAGCGGCTCGGCGATCGCGCTGGTGCTGGTCGTCGTCGCCACGATCATCTCGCTGATCGTCGTACGGGTCTCCCACTACGACGACATGCGCAGCACGGCGGAGGGACTGTGATGACCGCGCAGACCGCGCCGGAAGCACGGCCGGCCGGCCGCCGTCGCCGCCGGAACCGTCCCAACTACCTCGCCGGGCTCGGCTCGTTGGTCTGGCTCTTCCTGGTCGGGCTGCCGCTGTACGTGATGCTCGCGGCGACCTTGCAGAGCCGCGCCGACTACACGGCGAACGGCCCGCTGGCCTTCCCGAAGCACTTCACCTTCCACAACTACTCGGCCGACTTCTCCAACGGCTTCGGCCGCTACTTCCTCAACACCGTGCTGGTCACCGCGGCGGTGGTGGCCATCGTGCTGCTGCTGGTGCCGCCGCTGTCCTACGCCATCGTGCGCAGCCGGGGCAAGCTCACCACCGGGGTCTTCCGGCTGTTCCTGCTCGGGCTCGCCATCCCGGCGCAGGCGGTGATCGTGCCGATGTTCTACGTGATCAGCAAGGCCGGTCTCTACGACAACCTGATCGGCGTGATCCTGCCGACCGCCGCGTTCTCACTGCCGGTGTGCGCGCTGATCCTGACCGGCGTGATGCGGGACATCACGCCGGATCTGTACGAGGCGATGGCGGTGGACGGGGCCGCGCCCTGGCGGGTGTTCTTCCAGCTGGTGGTGCCGCTGTCCAAGGGCGGGCTGTCCACCATCGTGGTCTTCTCCGCACTCCAGGCGTGGAACGGCTTCCTGTTCCCGCTGGTGCTCACCCAGTCCGAGTCGACGAAGGTGATCACGCTGGGCCTGTACAACTTCCAGACCGAGCACGCCGTCGACATCCCCGGCCTGCTGGCCGCGGTGGTGCTGTCGATGCTGCCCATTCTCATCGTCTACCTGTTCGCCCGCCGCGCCCTGGTCCAAGGGCTGATGGGCGTCGGAGGAAAGTGACCGACACCGTGGTCGAAGAGACAGATTCCGCCGCTCCCGCCTGGCGCGACCGCGCCCTGGAGCCGGCCGCCCGGGCCGACGCGCTGATCGCCGCGATGACCCTGCCGGAGAAGATCGCGCAGCTGTTCGGCGTGTGGGTGGGCGCCTCCGACGAAGGCGGCGAAGTCGCCCCCTACCAGCACGAGATGGAGGAGCCCGTCACGCTGGAGTCGCTGCTGCCGCAGGGACTCGGCCAGCTCACCCGGCCGTTCGGCACCGCGCCGGTCGATCCGGCGCTGGGCGCATTGTCGTTGCTGCGCACCCAGCGGCGGATCGCCGCCGCCAACCGCTTCGGCATCCCGGCCCTGGCCCACGAGGAGTGCCTGGCCGGTTTCGCCGCCTGGGGGGCCACTGCCTACCCGGTGCCGCTGTCCTGGGGCGCCACCTTCCATCCGGCGCTGATCCGCCGGATGGCGGAGCGCATCGGCCGCGACATGCGCTCGGTAGGCGTGCACCAGGGCCTCGCCCCGGTGCTCGACGTGGTGCGCGACGCCCGCTGGGGCCGCGTCGAGGAGACCATGGGCGAGGACCCGTACCTGGTCGGCACCGTCGGCACCGCCTACGTCCAGGGCCTCGAATCCGCCGGTGTTGTGGCCACCTTGAAGCATTTCGCCGGCTATTCCGCCTCCCGGGCAGGCCGCAATCTCGCCCCGGTGGGCATGGGCGAGCGGGAGCGGGCCGACGTCATGCTGCCCCCGTTCGAGATGGCGGTACGCGAAGGGGGCGCGCGCTCGGTGATGCACGCCTACACCGACACCGACGGGGTGCCGGCCGCGGCCGACGAGCGCCTGCTGACCGGCCTGCTCCGGGACACCTGGGGCTTTTCCGGGACGGTCGTCGCCGACTACTTCGGCATCGCGTTCCTCAAGACCCTGCACGGGGTGGCGGGCACCCTCGGGGAGGCGGCCGGCGTGGCGCTCCGCGCGGGCGTCGACGTCGAACTGCCCACCGTCAAGGCCTTCGGGGAGCCGCTGCTGAAGGCGGCGGCGGACGGCGAGGTGGACGAGGGGCTGATCGACCGGGCGCTGCGACGGGTCCTGACGCAGAAGGCCGAACTGGGTCTGCTCGACGCCGATTGGGACCCGGTGCCGGCCGCGCTGGCCGGCGCCGACCTGACGGACCCGCGATCGCTGCGCGGCAGCGTCGAGCTGGACAGCGCCGCCAACCGGGACCTGGCCCGGCAGGTCGCCGAGCAGAGCATCGTGCTGCTCGCCAACAACGGCGCGCTGCCGCTGGACCGCCCGGCCCGGATCGCGCTGATCGGCCCCAACTCCCAGGCCCCGAAGGCCGTTCTGGGCTGCTACGCCTTCCCCGTGCACGTGGGCGGCCAGCACCCGGACGTGCCCGCCGGGATCGGACTGCCCACGCTGCGCGACGCGTTGGCCGCCGAATTCCCCGGCAGCGAGCTGGTCACCGCGGCCGGTGCCGGCATCGACGACACCGGCACCGACGGCTTCACGGCGGCCACCGAACTGGCCCGTACGGCCGACGTGGTCGTCCTCGCGCTCGGCGACCGGGCCGGACTCTTCGGCCGCGGCACCAGCGGCGAGGGCTGCGACACCGAGTCGCTGACCCTGCCCGGCGTGCAACAGGGCCTGCTCGACGCCTTGCTGGACACCGGCGTCCCGGTGGTGGTGACGCTGCTGGCCGGGCGGCCCTACGCGCTGGGCCGCGCGGTGACCGAGGCCGCGGCGATCGTGCAGTCCTTCTTCCCCGGGCAGGAGGGCACCGGGGCCATCGCCGGCGTCCTCAGCGGGCGGGTGAACCCCTCGGGGCGGCTGCCGGTGAGTGTGCCGATGAGGCCCGGCGTCCAGCCGTCCACCTACCTCGCGGCCCGGCTCGGCCAGTCCAGCGAGGTGTCCAGCATCGACCCCACCGCCGCGTTCGGCTTCGGGCACGGGCTGACGTACACCACCTTCCGCTGGACGGATCTCGACGTCGAGGACCTGCGGACCGGCACGGACGGCGAGATACGGCTGGCGTTCACGGTGCGCAACACCGGTGAGCGCGACGGCACCGAGGTGGCGCAGCTCTATCTGCACGACCCGGTGGCCTCGGTGGTGCAGCCCGTGCAGCGGCTGATCGGCTACCAGCGGCTGGACCTGGCGGCCGGCGAAGCGGCCAGGGTCCGGGTGCGGGTCCCGGCCGACCTGGCCGGCTTCACCGGCCGTGACGGCCACCGCATCGTGGAACCGGGCGAGTTGGAGCTGCGGCTGGGCTCGTCGTCCACCGATCCCCGGCTGACGGTGATCGCGACGCTCACCGGGCCGGTGCGCCGGCTGGACCACACCCGGCGCCTGCACGCGGAGTTCACGAGGGAGGCGCCGGGGGCGAGTTGACGCCGGGCGGCGGGGCGGCGCACGGGCACGTCACCCGATGTTCGCCTGCCGTAATGCGGCGGAAACACCTGCTTGATGTCCTGTAACGGTAGGAAACCGCCCTCGACGGCGGGCCGTCGGGCGCACGCGCCCGCTCGGCGGGCCCGGATGATCCGACGGCCCCGGCCCACCCGCGTCGAGCCGTCGTGACGGCGGTCCGCCGGAAGCAGGAGGCCGCCCCGATGGTGTCCGACAGAACGTCAGCAGCGCGGACCGATGACGAGCAGCAGCCGGCGGTGCGCTGCTTCGTCAGCGTCGAGCGCTACGAGGTGCCGCGGACGCGGCCCTCCCCGGGGCGGGAATTCGACGGCCGGGCGCCGGCGCTGTCCCTCGCCGTGCACACCCCCTCGGGTGACGTCGTTCTGCGCGCCACCGAGGGCGCCGCCCGGCCGGAGGGCCGCCAGGTGCTGGACGAGCACTTCGTCGTCAACGCCGACGCCCACCACGAACAGCGCTGGCTGGACTGTGCCGATCTGCTCCTCGGCAGCCGGGCCCGGCCCGTCGGCGACGCGATCGGCTGGCTGCGCGCGATCAGCGCCGGGCGCGCCGCCTGCCGGATGGCGGCGGTACCGCTGGCCAAGGGCGGCTGGGCGGTGCTCGACACCGCCCGGCAGCAAGTGACGCTGCTGCCGGTCACCACGCCCCGGGGGCAGTGGTTATGGCCCTCCTGCCTGCTCGGGTGGCTGACGGCCGGTGGTTCGCTGCACGAACTGATGTCGGCGAAGCCGGCCTACCACTCCCCGGCCGCACAGGGCAGCTGACTGCCGCAGCGGTCAGCCACGGCCGCGCGGGGGATGTTCATGGCCGCGTGACGTAGAAGGCCAGCGCCGAAGCGGCGGCCACATTCAGGGAGTCCACGCCCCCGGCCATCGGAATGCGGACCCACAGGTCCGCCGCGCCCAACGCGGCCTCGGACAGGCCGTCGCCCTCGGTGCCGAGCAACAGCGCGAGTTTCTCCTCGCGGCGGGCGGCGAGTTCGTCCAGGGTGATCGACTTCTCGGCGAGGCACAGGGCCGCGGTCACGAATCCGTGCCGGCGCAGCAGGTGCAGGTCGGCCGGCCAGGATTCCAGCCGGGTCCACGGCACCTGGAAGACACTGCCCATCGAGACCTTCACCGCCCGCCGGTAGAGGGGATCGGCGCAGCGCGGGGTCAGCAGGACCGCGTCGATGCCGAGGGCGGCGGCATTGCGGAAGGCGGCGCCGAGATTCGCGTGGTCGACGGTGTCCTCGAAGACGGCGATCCGGCGGGCGCCGCCGAGCAGTTCGGCCGGGACGGGCAGCGGCCGGCGCGCCATGGAGGCCAGCGCCCCGCGATGGACGTGATAGCCGGTGACCTGCTCGGCCAGCGCGGGATCGACCAGGTAGACGGGCGCGGTCGCCGCCTCGATGACGTCCCGCATCACGTCGAGCCACTTCGCGGACAGCAGCATCGAGCGCATGCCGTAGCCCGCGGCGGCAGCCCGCCGGATGACCTTCTCGCCCTCAGCGATGAACAGTCCCTCGGCGGGTTCGCGGCGCCGCCGCAGCTCCACATCGGTGAGCGAGGTGTAGTCGGCCAGCCGCGGGTCCTGCGGATCATCCAGGACCACCGGCTCAGCCACGGCCGGCCACCGCCCGGCCCACTCCCACCACGTCGCCGACGACGATGACGGCCGGCGGGCGGATGCCCTCGGCCAGGACCGTCGCGGCGACGGTCGCGAGCGTGGCGTCCACCCGGCGCTGCGCGGCGGTGGTGCCCTCCTGCACGACCGCGACCAGGGTGTCGGCGCCCCGGCCGCCCGCGATGAGCGTCTCGGCGATGGCGCCGATCCGTTCCACGGCCATCAGCAGCACGAGGGTGCCGCGGAGGCGGGCCAGCGCCGACCAGTCCACCAGCGAGCGCGGGTCGTCGGGTGCGACATGGCCGCTGACCACGGTGAACTCGTGCGCGACTCCCCGGTGGGTGACCGGGATGCCGGCCGCGCCGGGCACGCTGATGGAGCTGGAGATGCCGGGGACGACGGTGACCGCGATGCCCGCCTCGGTGAGCGCCTCGGCCTCCTCCATGCCCCGCCCGAAGACGTAGGGGTCGCCGCCCTTGAGCCGCACCACGGCCTTGCCGGCCCTGGCGTGCTCGATCAGCGCGGCGTTGATGGCCTCCTGCGCCATGGCCCGGCCGTACGGGATCTTCGCCGCGTCGATCACCTCGACGTGCGGCGGCAGTTCGTCCAGCAGGTCGCGCGGGCCGAGCCGATCGGCGATCACCACGTCGGCCTCGGCGAGCAGGCGCCGGCCGCGCACGGTGATCAGGTCGGGGTCGCCGGGGCCGCCGCCGACCAGCGCCACGCCCGCGGTGCGGGTCCGGTGCTGCGGCGCGACCAGGGTGCCGTCCCGCAGCCCGGCGATCACCGCGTCCCGCACGGCCGCCGAACGGCGCGGGTCCCGCCCGGTGAGGACGGCGACGGTCACGCCGTCGGTGCGCCCGGTCGCGGGCGTCCAGGCGGTGGCGGCCTCGGCGTCGTCGCTGCGGACGCACCACACCCGGCGGGACTCGGCCTCGGCGGAGGCGGCGGCGTTCGCGGCGGCGTCGGTGGTGGCGATCAGCGCGTACCACGCGCCGTCGAGGTCCCCGTCCCGATACGGCCGCCGCTCCCACCGCACTTCGCCGGCCGCGGCCATCGCCTCGACCGAGGGCGTCACCGACGGCGACACCAGCACGATGTCGGCTCCCGCCGAAACCAGCGCCGGCAACCGCCGCTGCGCCACCTGCCCGCCCCCGAGCACCACCACCCGCCGCCCGGCCAGCCGCAGCCCTACCGGGTACGCGGGCCCGTCGTGCGACTGCATCCGCGGCTCCTCACCATCGTCGTCCCCCAGCGGTCGTTTTTTCCTCCGCCGCCAGCCACTCCCCCGACACACTTCCCGCCCCCACATTACGGCCGCCCCGCCCCCTGACCTCGCCCCCGCGCCGCGTGGGACGCCCGGGCCGGGGGCCCCGCCCCCGTCCGCGGCCGCCATCCGGTGTCGCGGGACGCGGGCTCCGACGCGGCCACCGGCGCGCCCTGCGCCGGACAGCTGCCCGGGCCCCGCAGGGGGATCAGCCGCATTCGCCCGCCCACCCGCCGCCGGCCGTACGAATGCCCGGCCGCCATGCCGGCACCCGGCGCACCCGGCGTCGAACACCGGCCGGGACGCGACCGCCCGCGACCCGGCCCGACACCGCCGTGTCCCCGCGGCGGCGGGCGGTCCCGGGACCGGCGGGTGCGGGTGCCGGCCGGGCCGGGCTAGGCCTTTTCGGTGACGCCTGCCGCGTCGAAGGTGGCGACCTCGTGCATGACGCGGGCCGCGCTCTGGACGAGGGGGAGAGCGAGGAGGGCGCCGGTGCCCTCGCCGAGGCGGAGGTCGAGGTCGACGAGCGGGCGCAGGCCGAGGGTGGTGAGGGCGGCGACGTGGCCCGGTTCGGCGCTGCGGTGCCCGGCGATGCACGCGGCCAGGACTTCCGGGGCGATGGCGCGGGCGACCAGGGCCGCCGCCCCGGCGCTGACGCCGTCGAGGATCACCGGGGTGCGCAGCGCCGCCGCGCCCAGCAGGAAACCGACCAGTGCCGCGTGTTCGAGCCCGCCGAACGCGGCGAGGACGCTGATCGGGTCCAGCGGATCGGGCCGGTGCAGTTCGAGACCGCGGCGGACGACCTCGATCTTGCGGGCGTGCATCTCGTCGTTGATCCCGGTCCCGCGGCCGGTGACCTCCGCCGGGTCGACCCCGGTGTAGACGGCGATCAGTGCGGCCGAGGCCGTGGTGTTGGCGATGCCCATCTCGCCGGTGAGCAGCGCCTTGTTACCCGCTGCGACCAGATCGCGGGCCGTCTCGATGCCGATCTCGATCGCCCGCAGCGCGTCTTCCCGGCTCATCGCCGGGCCCGCCGTGAAGTCAGCGGTGCCCAGCCGTACCTTGCGCGGCAACAGCCCCGGTGTGGTGGGCAGTTCGGAGGCGACGCCGACATCGACGACGCACACCTCCGCGCCGACCTGATTGGCGAAGGCATTGCAGACCGCCCCGCCGCCCAGGAAGTTGGCGACCATCTGCGCGGTGACCTCCTGCGGCCACGAGGTCACGCCCTGGGCGTGCACCCCGTGGTCGCCGGCGAAGATCGCCACTGCCGCGGGCTCGGGGATCGGCGGCGGGCACTGCCGGGACAGCCCGCTGAGCTGCGCGGAGATGATCTCCAGCATGCCCAGCGCGCCGGCCGGCTTCGTCATCCGCTTCTGCCGCTCCCACGCCTCGCCGAGCGCCTTGGCGTCCAGCGGGCGGATGCCGCGCAGCGTCTCCTCCAGCAGGTCCTGCGGCTCCTCGCCGGGCAGCGCCCGGTTGCCGTACTCCTCGTCGTGCACGACCCAGGACAGCGGGCGGCGCTGGGACCAGCCGGCCTGCGCCAGCTCCGGCTCGTCCGGGAACTCGTCGACGTACCCGACGCAGAGGTAGGCGACCACCTCCAGGTGCTCGGGCAGGCCGAGTTCGGCGACCATCTGGCGCTCGTCGAAGAAGCTGACCCAGCCGACGCCGAGCCCTTCGGCGCGGGCGGCGAGCCACAGGTTCTCCACGGCCAGCGCCGAGGAGTAGGGCGCCATCTGCGGCTGGGTGTGCCGGCCGAGGGTGTGCCGGCCGCCGCGGGTGGGGTCGGCGGTGACGACGATGTTGACCGGGGTGTCGAGGATCGCCTCGATCTTCAGCTCGCGGAACTGCCGGGCCCGGGCCTTGGGCAGCGACTTGGCGTACGCCTCGCGCTGGTGCATGGCCAGTTCGTGCATCTTCTCGCGGGTCTTCTCGGAGCGGATGACCACGAAGTCCCAGGGCTGCGAGTGCCCGACGCTGGGCGCGGTGTGCGCTGCCTCCAGGACGCGCAGCAGCACGTCGTGCGGGATCGGGTCGGACCGGAAGCCGTTGCGGATGTCCCGGCGCTCGCGGATCACCCGGTGGACGGCGTCCCGCACCGCGGGCTCGTACGGCTCGGCCGCGGCGCCCGGCTCCTCTTCGTACGGTGCCTCGGCCGGCGCGGCTGTCCCGGCGTCCGCCGGGGGCGGTCCCTCCGGGTCGGCGGCCGCGGCCTCCTCGGCCGGGGCGGCGCGCCGGCGGCGGCCCTTGCCGGCCTCGGCCACGGCT
>NZ_FMCH01000039.1 GCF_900091855.1 Streptomyces sp. DvalAA-14 | reverse complement strand
GGGTGCCCCGTACGGGGCGCGGGGAACGTGCGCGCTCAGCCGGTCAGCGGCCGGTGGTCCCGCGGCGGGCGGGGATGCGTGGCGGGTCCGGGGCTTATGACGGTTCCCCCGCCGGCGGGGGCGTGTGGCGCCGCGGGGTGCGGGTGCTCCCCCCTTGCCTGCCCCGCGCAGGGGCGTTCGCGGAGAATGGCCGGGTGGAGGAATTCGAGGTGGCGTACGGGCGGGCGTTGGCGGCTCGTGGGGCGGCGGCGGAGGTGGATGCGGCGGCGTCCGTGCTGGCGGCGGGTGGGGAAGGGTGGGGCGGGGTGGCCCGGGCGGTGGCCGGGCGGGTGGTGCGGGAGTGCGAAGCGCGCGGGTGGGGGGTGGCTGACGTCCTGCGGATGGTGGAGCGGGAGCTCGGCCCGCGGCACGGGCGGGTCGCGGAGGCGCTCGGGGACGGCGGGGAGGGGCTGGACGGGTTCGCCGCCCGGGAGCGGCTGGACCGGTTCTCGGTGGCCGGCCTCGCCGTCGAGGTGCTGTGCCTGTACGGCCGGCTGCCCCGGATCACCCCGCTCCTACCGCCGCGGCACGCCGCCCCCGCGCCGGGCGGCAGCAAAGTGCTCGGGCGGATCCGGGCCCTGCTCGCCAAGGCGGAGTCCACCGGCTTCCCCGAGGAGGCGGAAGCGCTCTCGGCGAAGGCCCAGCACCTGATGGCCCGGCACAGTATCGACGAGGCGCTGGTCGAGGCCGGCTCCGGCGCAGCCCCCGGCGCCCGCCGGATCGGGGTGGACCGCCCCTACGAGGGCGCCAAGGCCCTGCTGCTGGACGCCGTCGCCGCCGCGAACCGCTGCCAGGCCGTGTGGTCCGCCGACTTCGGCTTTTCCACCGTCGTCGGCCACGACACCGACCTCGACGCCGTCGAGCTGCTCTTCACGTCCCTCCTGGTCCAGGCGGACCGCGCCCTGCACCGCGGCGCCTCCCGGTCCCGGGACTTCCGGGAGTCGTTCCTCATCGCCTACGCCTCCCGCATTCGGGAACGCCTGACCACCGCGACCGCCGAGGAGGCCGCCGCCGGCCGTACGGCCGCCGATCTCCTGCCTGTCCTCGCCTCGCGCGACCTCGCGGTGGAGTCCGAGACGCGCCGCCTCTTCCCGTCCACCACCACGTCCCGCCTCAAGGGCCGTGACCTCGAGGGCTGGCAGCACGGCCACTCCGCGGCCGATTCGGCGACCTTCCGCCCCTGAGCGCCGGGACCGCCCGGACCGGCCAGACGACCGCCGCCGCCCGAGGACCCGTCACGCGCCCAGCGCGTCCAGCGGCATGGGCCGCACCTTGCCCTCGATCATCGCCCCCAGCCCGCTCACGGTGACCGTGTCGGAGTTCGGGGCGATGTGGACCGGCATGCCGGTGGCCTGGCGCAGCATCAGGTCGAGGCCGGGCATCTTCGCGCCGCCGCCAGCGAGCATGATGCCGCGGTCGCCGAGGTCGGCGACCAGATCGGGCGGGCAGTGGCGCAGGACGGTGGTGATGGCGTCCAGCACGGAGGTGAGCGGGGTGCGCATGGCCTGCCGGACCCCCTCCGTCTCGATCAGGACCGAACGGGCCAGGCCGCTGACCACGTCCCGGCCGTGCACCTCGGTGGTCTCGGTACCACCGGTGCCGGGACCGCCGAGCACCTGGTGCAGCGGGCGGACGGCGCCGCTCGGGACCAGCAGTTCGTGCCGGCTGCGCAGGTGCTCCACCACCGCTCGGTCGATGGCGTCGCCGCCGACCGGGACGATCTCGGCGGAGACGATGGAGCCGAGCGACAAGATGGCGACCTGGGTCGTACCGGCGCCGCAGACCACAATCATGGTGGCCTCGGGGTGCTCCACCGGCAGCCCGCAGCCGACCGCCGCCGCGATCAGCGTGTCGACCAGCTCGACCCGGCGCGCGCCGACCCCGTAGAGCGTCTCGACGGCGGCCCGGCGGGCGATCGGCTCGCTGCCGTGCGGCATGCAGACCGCCGCCCGCATCACCGGCATGCCGCGGACCACCGACATCCGCAGCCAGCGGCGGCCCAGCTTGTCGCCGAGGAGGTGCCGCAGCATCCGCTGGGCCATGGAGATGTCGACCACCGCGCCGTTGGACACCGGGCGTACGACACGGATGTGGCCGGGGGTGCGGCCGGCCATGGATTCGGCGTGCACGCCGACCGCGATCAGCGCGCCGCTGCGTACGTCGACGGCCGCGACGCTCGGCTCGTCCACCACCAGGCCCTTGCCGCGCAGGAACACCCGGGTGCGGGCGGCCCCGATGTCGACCGCGATCGTGCAGCGGCGCAGCTGCGTCAGGGACGGGGTCATCGAAACGTTCGCCGAGTAGGGCATCACAGCAGACCACCTCGCGTGTGCGTGGGACGGTACGTGGCCAGTGCCCAGATGACGAAGATGTCGATCGCGATCATCACGACCGACCAGACGGGCTGGAACGGCAGGAACATGAAGTTGGCGACCATGCTGAGCCCGGCGATCAGGATGCCGGTCCAGCGGGCCCAGACCAGCCCGCGCAGCACCCCGAAGCCGACCACGACCGCCACGATTCCGATGATCAGATGAATCCAGCCCCAGGCGCGGACGCCGAACCGGTACGTGTAGTTGTGCGGGGCGGTGAACACCGAGTCCCGCGTGATGCCGACCGCGCCCTCCAGTACCGCCAGGACGCCCGCGAGGACCAGCAGCGTGCCCGCGAAGAGGATGCCGCTGGCCGCCCACGCGTTGTGGTCGTCGCCGCCGCGCTCGGCGTCCGGGCGGCCGCCGCC
>NZ_FMCH01000004.1 GCF_900091855.1 Streptomyces sp. DvalAA-14 | reverse complement strand
ATTCCTGAGGGGTCGCCGGGTCCGTCCCACCGCGGCGGCCGACCGGGACGCGGGGCCGGCGCGAGCGGGCGGGTCACTCCCGTCAAATGTCCGGCAGCCCCGGAAGGCCGTCAACCGGAGCTGGCCGGCCGCGTACGCCGGCGCACACCGTGACCGACCTGCGACGTTCCGTGGCCGGGCGTCCTTCCGCCCGCCTCCGCTCAGTCCGTACGGGTCAGCGAGGCCGGCTCGGCCTTCTTGCTCGCCTCCGCGACGGCGGCCCACACCCGGTCCTGGTCCGCGTCCTGGCAGGCGTCCTGATCCGCGTCGTGATCCGTGCCCCGGTCCGTGTCCTGGTCCGTGCCCGCGGTGGCGGGAGTGGCGCGGATCTCGTGGCCGTCGGCGGTCAGGCAGCGGCCCTCGGACAGGTCGTAGCGCCAGCCGTGCAGCGTGCAGGTGAGCACGCCGTCCTCGATCTGTCCGAACCGGCTGAGATCGGCGCCCAGATGGGGACAGCGGCGCTGGACGCGCCAGCCGTCGAGTTCGATGTCCTCGCCGCCGTCCTCGCGCGAGTCGTAGTAGTTCTCCACGTACTCCACCCGCTCCATGGACAGGCACTTGAAGAACACATACAGGAACTCGTTGTACGGCCCGACCCGGCTGGCGGTGAACCGCATCGACAACAGCAGGCTGTTGGACCAGTCGACCTCGCGCCCGGCGATGTTGGTGGCCACCAGATCGCCGCCGGTCGACAGCGTGTAGCGGCAGCGCTCCCCGTCCCAGAGCCGGACCTCGCGGGCCGGGAAGTCGATCACGATCGGGACGTCGCCCACATCCAGCCGCACCGGGCCGCCGACCCCCGCGCAGATCCGCTCCGCCCGCGCCATCAGCGGCTCCCACCACTGCTTCAGTTCGGCCAGCAGGCGCTCGGGCGGCAGCGCGGGCGCCCGGGAGGCGCGCTCGGCGGCGAGGACGGGCTGCTGCCGGCGGGCGAATTCCCGCAGATAGGCGGTCTTGTTGCCGAAGACGTGGTCGATCTCCTTGTCGGAGTACCGGTGACTGGACGCGCAGGCCCCGCCCTTGGCCTCCACCACCGTGCCCGGCAGCAGCAGGTGCGCCGACACGTCCGGCCGCGCCTCGGCCAACTGCGCCAGGAACTCACGCTGGTCGACGAAGATGCTCTCCCCGTCGCGGCCAGTGCCGTTGAACTCGAAGAGATCCTCGTCGAGGAAGCACGGCGGGCCCGCGTTGGGGAACACGTGCGCCGCCTGCACCGCGTCGATGTACGTCAGGGCGCGGTCGAACTGGCCCTGGCGCTTGCGGGCGGCGAACTCCCGTTTCGCGGAGTGCGGCAGCCGGTAGACCATCGGATACCAGATCGCCCCGGAGAACTGCGCGAAGTAGGCGTCGACCTCGCCGAACTCGCGGATGGCCGGGACGGACAGCGGGTGCGCGTCGTTCTGGTTGAGCAGGACGGTCTCGCCGTCGTCCAGCGACAGCGCCGAGTCGCCGATCGGGCCGTCGCCGGGCCCGGTCAGGGCGGTGATCATCATCCGCAGGCCGTCCCGCTCGACCGGGACGCCGCTCTGCGTGCGCAGGAAGCGGGTGAACCCCAGGCCGCGCAGCTCCCGTTCCAACTCGTCGGTGGCGAAGGCCGGCAGCAGTACGGTGACGTCCTTGCGCACGTTGCGGCGCAGATTCTCGGCGTCGAAGTGGTCGCGGTGCAGGTGGGACACGTAGAGGTAGTCCGCCGCCCGTCCGTAGTGGGCCCAGTCCAGATCCGTGTTGTCGGGGAAGGGGAACCACGAGCCGAAGAACGCCGGATTGACCCAGGGGTCGCACAGCACCGATCCCGCCGAGGTCTCGATGAACAGTCCCGCATGCCCAAGTCCGGTCACACGCATAGACGCAGCACCCCAACCCGATCCACCAGATCCGCCGGATACGTACAGATAAAAAAACTATGTCCGGGTTTTCGGCAGGGCGCACGCGTAGGTGCGCTTGATGGATGACCGAGGGGCGGGTGGGGCGGAGCGGCCTACCGGGGGGCCGACGGGTTCGCCGGTCAGACGTGCATGGCGGGCGACGGCCAGCGGCGCACCCGGCACGGCGTCCACCAGGCGTAGCCGCCGACCCGGCCGATCAGGTCCTCCGCCGCCAGGTCCGCGAGGATCTCGGCCGGCAGGTCGTCGGCCGGGACGCCGGCTTCGAGGGCGGCGACGGCCGCCATGTAGGCCGGGTCGTCGATGGTGATGCGGCCGAGCTGTCCGTCCCGCCGGTCCCTGACCTGGAGGAAGCCGGGGCCCCGCCGGTAGATGCAGGCGCCGAAGAAGTAGCCGGCCCGCCACCGCGCCAGCAGATCGGCGCCGTCCGGGACGCCGGTGACGGCCTCGGGCGGGCTCAGATGGCGGAACGCCGCGACGGCATCGGCGTCGGCACCGGCACCGGTTCCGTCCGATCCCTCCCGGCCCCCGCTCCGGCCCCCGCCTCCCGCCGCGCCGCTGTCCGCGGCTTCGGAGGGCCCGAGACGGAGCCGCCATTCGACCGCGATCGCCCGGCTGGTCATCTCGCGCAGGGCGACCAGCGCCCGCACCGAACGCTCCCCGTCGGCCGCCGGCGACAGGTCCACTGGCTCCGGCAGGAGGATGTGCCGCGCGCCCTGCTCGTAGAGCGCCGTCACGCCGCCGATCGGATCGCCCCCCAGCGCCGCCGGGCGTGCGCCCATCCCCTCGACCCCGAGCGTCGCCGGATCGGTGTGCCGGCGGGACACCACCGCGATATCGGCTCGGTGGTCCTGCGTGACCGTTGTCAACGTCGTCTCCTTCGGATGAGTCGGGTGAGCCGGGTGAGTCGGTTGAGCCGGTTGAGCCGGATGGCCGCACCGGTCGCGCGGACCGGCGCCCCTCGCTCCCTCAGGCGGTCGCCGCGGTGAGGGCGGCCGGCTCGGTCGCCGGCCGCGGGGCCAGCAGCTTGCTGAAGTCGAGCCGTACGCGTTCCTGGTTCGTGGCCAGCGGCACCACATGGATGAAGGTGCGCTCGTCCTGGAAGACGATGCCCAGGCCGAGCCAGCGGTCGAGCAGGGCCCCGACATCGGCGGCCGTCACGTTCGGGTGGCCCGCCTCGGCCAGTTTGCGCAGCAGCGCCGGCACCGTCCGCGGCTGCTCCAGCAGCCGGAAGGCGGCCAGCTCCACCGGGTCGGCCACCTCGAGGACCCGCCAGTCGAAGTGCCGGCGGTTGCTGACCAGCACCACCGCGTCGCCCAGGTCGCAGTACGCCAGGGTGCTCGCCGGGTGCTCGCGCTGCCAGTCGGTCACTCCCGCGTCGAGCCGGGTGGCCACCTCGGTGGAGATGCCGCGCTCGGGCGCCGAGAACAGGTAGGCGAAGTCGAACAGTTCCCGCTCGGGAAGGTCGTAGATCATCGCGTACTGCGCGGCCGGACGCAGCTCGGAGAAGCCCAGCTCGGGCCGGTTGAAGAACGGGCTGAACCGTTCGATCGCCACCCGCGCGATGCCCGAGCAGGGCTCCAGGTGGTGCAGCGCGGGCATCTGGGCGATCACCGCCTCGTACGCCCCCGGGTCCTCGCCGGGGAAGCCGAGCAGGTAGTTCCACAGGACGGTCAGGTCCAGCGACTGCGCGTCCCGCAGGATCCTGATGTTCTGGCAGCCGGTCACGCCCTTGTCCATCAGCTTGAGCACCGAACTGCTCAGGCTCTCGATGCCGGGCTGGATGCTGACCACCCCGGCGTCGGCGAGGGTGCGCAGCTGGTCGAAGCGCAGATTGGACTTGACCTCGTACTGCACCCGCAGGTCGTAGCCGGCCTCGATCAGCCGGGGCAGCACCGAGCCGAGGTATTCCATGTCCAGGATGTTGTCGACGGCGATGAGGTCGAGCACCTGGTGGCGTTCGATCATGGCCAGGATCTCGTCGTGGAAGCGGCTCGGGCTCTTGCTGCGGAACTGCATGAAGGAGCCGTTCAGGCCGCAGAACGTGCAGTGGTGCTTCTCGCCCCACCAGCAGCCCCGCGCGCTCTCGATAACGAGCCGGCCCTCGATCCAGCTGCTCGCGGTCGACAGTTCCAGCCGTTCGAAGAAGCCGTCGAAGTCGGGGCTCAGGATCGCCCCGGGTGGCAGCGGACTCGTGCTCATCGGATTCACCGTCGAGACCCCGGGCTCGGGCCGCCAGCACAGGCCCTCCACCGCGGCGAAGTCCTGCTCGCCGGCCAGCGACCGCAGGAAGGCCGGGAACGACGCCTCGCCCTCCCCGCGCAGGACGAAGTCCACGAACGGGAAGTTGCGGTGCATCGCCTCGCCCTGGGCGCCGTCGCAGTTGGCGCCGCCGAAGATGGTCAGGATGCCGGGGTTGATGCGCTTGATCTCCCGGGCGGTGGCCAGGGCCGCCGCGTTCTGCTGGAAGGTGGAGGTGAAGCCGACCACGTCGGGCCCGAACGCGACGATGCGCTCGGCGAGTTCGGTGATGAACTGCGGCGCCAACTCGTGCAGCCGCACATTCATCGCCATCTCCTCGGCGGTCATGGCCGCCCCGTACATCTCGGTGAACTGCGCCAGGTGCCAGGCGGGGTCGCCGTACAGGGCGGAGGAGAAGACCCAGTCACCGCAGCCGAGGAAGTAGGTGTCCATCGAGTAGTAGGTGTAATCGGCCAGGGCGAAGTCGAAGCGCTCGGTGATCCAGTCGACGTAGTCCAGATTGGCGTGCAGCACCTCGACCTCCGCGTCGGGCAGGGCGTCCCGCACGCTGTGCCGCAGGATGCCGAGCGCGAGCGAGGGCACGTCGATCGCCGCCCACGGGGTGTTGACGAGCAGTACACGCATGTCTCTCCTCGACGGTGTTCGGTGCGCCGGTGGTGGCGGGCCCGGGGTGCCGGTCCTGCACGGGCCCCGTGCGGGCTCTGTGTGGGCTCTGTGTGGGACGGGATGCCGGGCTGGGTGCCAGGTCGGATGCGGTGCTGGATGCGGGGGCGGGTGACGACGTCCGGCGTGCGGTCAGACTCCGGCGCCGGTTTCCAGGTAGGCGGTGATCTCCGCGGTGTACGGGGACGGGCCGAGGGACAGATGCGCCCGGTAGTCGGCGTGCGCCTGAGCGCTGCGGCCGAGTCCGGCGTGGCAGGAGCCGCGCCGGTAGAGCACCTCGGCCCGGTCGGCGCCCGGCAGTTCGAGGGCCCGGGTATACGCGCCCACCGCGTCGAGGGTGCGTCCGGCGGCCTCGTGCACGAAGCCGAGATTGAACACGAGGTCCGCGTTGTCCGGGTCGTCCTTCAGCGCCCTGGTCAGGTCCTGGAGGGCGTCCGGGTATCGGCCCTGCTCGCAGGCGAGCACCGCCCGGTTGACCAGGGCGACTTGGTTGCCGTCGTCGCGCTGCAACGCCTGGGCGAAGGCCAGTTCGGCCTCCTCGACCCGGTCCAGGCCCAGCAGCGCGAGCCCGCCGAGCGCGTGCAGCCGTGCGTCGTCGGGCGCGTACCGCAACCCCGACTGCGCCTGCGCCACCGCGGCTTGGGGCTGACCGAGGTCCACCAGCAGGGAGGCCAGGCAGACATGGGCGTCCAGGTGGTCCGGCTCCAGGTCCAGGACGTAGCGGTAGTCGGCGGCGGCGCCGTCCAGGTCCCCGGTGGCCGCGCGCAGCGCACCCCGGTTCTGGAACAGTTCGGGGAACGGCGAGCCCAGCGAAGCCGCTTGCTCGTAGTCATCGGCCGCGAGCTGGTAACGGCCGAGTTCGTAGCGGAGGTTGCCCCGGTCGAACCAGTACTCCTGGTAGTACGGGTCGAGCCTGATCACCTCGTCGTACTCGGCCATCGCCTCGTCCGGGCGGCCCAGCCGGGCGAGCAGTTGGGCCCGGTTGTGGTGCAGGACCGACCGGTGCAGGCGCTGGCGGTCGGGGGCCAGTTCCCGGTCGAGCCGTGCGATGCCGTCCTCCACCAGGCTCAGCGATTCCCGCAGATCGCCCAGGTGCATCCGGACCAGGGCCCGGCCGTTCTTCATGAAGGCGATGTGGAAGGCCCGGTTGTCCTCCGCCGGCAGCAGACCGGCCATCGCCACCGCCGTGTTGGCGTGTCCGAGCGCGAGCCGGTGGTCCTTCTCGGCCGGTGCGTTCAGCCGGGTCCAGAGCATGCTCAGCATGTAGTGCAGCGTCATCTGCGGGTGGGCGGCGTCGAAGCGCGCCAGCAGGTCGTCGTAGATCGGTTTGACCTCGTCGATGCGCGATGTCTGGGAGAGGGCGTGGGCGGTGCGGTACCAGCCGGCCCAGTAGCGGTCCGGCGCGGTGTCGAAGTCCGCGCGGGCGGTCAGCTCGCCGGCGTGCTCCAGGGCCGCGTCGTAGAAGCCCATCTCCAGGCAGTAGTCCGCTGCCGCGGCGGTGGCGTCCCACCCCGCGGTGGCCGCGGCGCTGCCGTGCAGCCGGTGGTAGGGGATCGCGCCGAGCCGCAGCGTCGACACACCTCGGGCGGCGCCGTCCGGGCTTGCCGCGCCCGCTGCGCCGCCTGCGTGGTGTTCGCGCGGTTCGCCTTCCTCGCGTTCGCGCTGCGCCGCGAGTTCGGCGCCGCGCCGGTCGTGCAGCGGCATCCGGGCGGCGGCGTCCAGGCGGCGGTAGGCGGCACTCAGCGCCGGGTCGTCGCTCGTACCGTCGGAGTCGACAAAAGCGCGGGCCCCTGCCAGGTCCGGGTCCGGACCGGCGGCCGCCGGCGTGGCGGGTAGCACCGGGGAGTCGACCCGCCGGGCGTACTCGCCCAAGGCCGCCGCCAACTCGGCGCTCACCGGGTCGGCCCGGCCGGCCACCACCAGCCGCAGGCGTGCCGGGTCCAGCCGGCGCAGCGCGATCGCGACGAACTCCTGGTCGCTGGAGTCGGCTTCGGGAATCGCGTCCAGGACACAGGTCCGGGCGGCGCCGGGGCCGGCGGTGTACGCGCGCAGCAGGTCGACGATGCCGTGCGCGACCCGCCGGGCGCGCAGTCGCGAGTACCAGCGGGTGCGCTCCTCCTGCGACGACTCCGAGGTGAGCGTGTCCGCCGGCTTCCCCAGCAGCGTGGCCAGTTCGGGGGCCACGGTCACGATCTCCCGGTGGTGCGCGCGCACCAGCGCGGGCTGCTCGGTGTGGATTTCGGGCACGATTGCCCGCAGCAGCCCGCCCAGCCCGGTGTACGGGCCCCGCAGCCGGCGGTGGCAGTCGACCCGCAAAACGGCGTCGCTCGTGCGTTCCCCGCACACGCGCTCGACGGCGGTCAGGCGGTCTGTCCGGGTCGCGCCCACGACATGGGTGTGGCCGAAGGTTTCACTCATGGGAGGTCGCTCCTGTCGGTGAAGGCTGGGGGGGCGAGGGCGGGCGCGGGGGCGGAGGCGGTGGCGGCGTCGACCGGTCCGGCCGCGGCCCGGCGGGGCGGGCGGGCCCGGCGCTCACGGATCGCGATGACGACCACGATCACCAGCTGGCCCAGCACGAGGCCGCCGGCCGCCGCCGCGTCCCAGAACCGCTCGTCCAACGGGCCGCCGCCGGTGATCCCGTGCGTCAGCCGGATCACGAACTCGATCATGACCGGGAGCGCGAACAGCACGGCGGCGGCGATCATCACGGCCGTACCGATCACGACGACCGGCAGGTAGAACCGCACCACCCGCAGCTCATGCGGCGTCGAGGACAGCTCGCCGCCGGTGGCCGGCGGGCGGCGCAGCAGGCGGTACGCCCCGCGGCGCAGTTGCTGCCGGGTCAGTCGGAGCAGGTTCGGGCAGTGGGCCAGGGTGGTGAAGACGTAGTAGAGGTCCGTCTCCATGAAGACCATGAACTGCCAGGACATCCGCAGCAGCGTCAAGTAGGCCAGCAGCAGGGCGAAATGGCCGACGAAGGTGGCGCCGCCGTTGAGTCGCGTGTCGACTGCGGCGATCACGATCATCACGCTGTAGTTGATCGCGTCGGCCAGCAGCCCGGCGCAGAACGGCAGGATGCGCTTGCGCGGCTCCACTCCCATCAGCCCGGTCATCGTGGTCTGGAAGACGATGAAGTAGAGCCTGCGGCTGATGCTCAGCCTGCTGCTGAGCCCGAGTCGCCGGCCGGCCAGTACGTGGAAGCCCTCGTGCAGGAGCAGCCCGACCAGTTCCGCCAGATAGGCGGCCGCCTCCACCAGCAGCAGGGACCGGCCGACGAAGAAGTGCCCGGACGCGGGGCGCAACCCGGGCCGGCGCACCTCCAGATACACCGCCGCCACGGCGAGCAGGAAGTAGCACAGGAAGGCCGGCCGGGACAGCAGTACGGCGGCCGGCCGACGCCAACGCACGGGCGCCGAGGCCCCGTTCGCGCTCTCCTCGCCCTCGTCCTCGCCGCGGACAAAACCGAGGCCGCGCAACGCCTCGACCACGTCGTCCAGATCGGCGTCCTCGCCGTAGGCGGCGCGATACCAGCGGCCGGCCTGCTCGACGGTGTCCCCGGCCTGCAGGCGCCGCACCAATTCGGCCCCGTCCGGGGGGAACAGCGCGAACGACTCGATTTCGGGCCGGCCGATCAGCACGTCCTGGCCCTCGTCGACGAACGTGAGCCGATGCAGCGGCACGGTGCCGTTGTCCATGGGCGCTCCTCCGACGGTTCGTGGTGCGCTGCGGGTAACTCACGGCGGTACCTCGCGGGATGGAAACCGGTCGGTGCGGTCGGTGCGGGGGACTGCCGGGTCGGTGCGCGGGCTGCCGGGGGGTGCGCGGGACTGCCCGGGGACGGCAGGTGCGGGGGCCGTCCCCGAACAGCCTTCCGGGATCGGCGTGGACCGCTTACTTGCCGATGCTGATGCTGACGCTGATGCCGCCGCAACCCGCGTTGTAGAACGACGCCGCGGCGCTGGTGAGCCGGACCGGAGCAGTCGGGCGGATATTGATCTTCTTCACAGAGAACCTCCCCTCGACATGGATGATGAGGACGGCCGGCCGCCGGGAGCGACCTGGCCCGCCTCTGCCCCGGAAGTATCACGGCCCGGATTCGAAAGACACAAGACCCCCGTTCAGGGGGGCGCCGCTATAATTCCGGTTAATTTTTCTTCGCAGCCGCTTAATGCGGTGCCGGTGAACTGGGTGTTTCTTCCGGCGCCCGGCGTAAACCCGCCGCGCGTCGAGCTGTCTGCCCTGGTACTGGGCTTGGTGGCCTCGGGTGACGACCAGCGATAACTGCGGTGGACCGACGAGCGCTCCGCCGTCCGGCACAGCGGATATCCGTAGGACGCGCGATTCCGGATACGTAGATCAATGGCCGAGGAGCGCCGGGATGCGGGATTTCCCATTTCACCGGCCAGACGGCTCGCGCGGGCGGCTGTCAATAGGGATCGGCGGTATGGTTGTCGATCATGTGAAATCCGGAAATGAGCTGCCGGTTCCTTGCCGGTGCGCACGGGCCGCGGCAGGGATCCGGCGGTGACGTCGCGGTCAGCCGAGGGATGTCATGTAGCCGGTCCAGATGTCGAGCGGATAGGCGCGGCTGGCTCCCTGCGCGGCAAGGCCCCCCACGCCGGTGAGCGGAAGAAGCATCTGCGTGGTGGGGTCCACCCGGAAGACGGAGACCGCCGACGCCATCGCCTGGTCGTAGCCGACGAACCAGCCCGCGGTGTTGTCCAGTGCCGTCCCGGGCAGACCGCCGAGATCCTGCCCGGACCGCGCCGTCCCGTCTCCCCCCTGCGGCTGCCCCGGCTGTCCCGCTTGCCCTGGCTGCCCTGCCTGCCCCGCCCGCCGAGCCGCGCCCTCACCGACCGCGTCCCGCAGCGCGTCGTCCACCTCGCCCGCCACCTTCGCGGTGAACGGATGGGTGACGGCGGGTCGTTCGATGCCGATACCGGCGCCGTCGCGCGTGACGCGGAGCACCGAGTAGGGGTCGGTGTGCGTGCCGGTGCGGCCGGCGAAGGTGCCGTAGGCGCTGGCCATCCGGATCGGGCTCGGGGTCGCGGTGCCCAGGGAGAAGTCGGGGGTCTGTTCGCCGAAGCCGGTGCCGGGCAGCAGCCCCGCGTCCACCGATGCCTGGCGTACCCGGTTGAGGCCGACATCCATGCCCAGTTGCATGATCGGGCCGTTGACCGCGTGGGCCACCGCCTGCCGCAGACTGATCCGGCCCCAGGAGCGCTTGCCGGCGTTGGCGGTCTTGACGATCTTGCCGTTCCGGCTCCAGTACGGCCCCTCGGGGGTGCGGATGTCCGCGTTGTTGTCGCCGTCGTAGAGCGAGTCGGGGGTCACCGGGGTCCGGGGGGCGTCGCGTCGGCGTACGACACCGTCCCGCAGGCCGGCCGCGTACACGAAGGGCGCGTACGTCGTACCGGCCGGCACTACCGCGATGTTGGCGTCGTCGAAGCCCTGCTTGATGTAGTCGGGGCCGCCGTAGAGCGCGAGGATACGGCCGTCGGTGGCCACCGAGGCGGCGCCGACCCGGACGTCGCGGTCGGCCGGCCGGGTGGCCGGACGCAGGCTGCTCAGCCGTCCCTTCACGGCGGCGGCGAGGGCGTCGACCTTCGGCTTCTCGAAGGTCGTGTAGATCTGGTAGCCGCCCAGGTCGAACCGGGCGTCGGAGATGCCGCTGTGCGCGGAGACGTACTCCCGTGCGGTGTCCACCAGGTAGCCGGTCTGACCGCTCAACCCGGGTGGCACGGCGGGCGCCTTGGGCTCGGGGAAGACCTTGTACGTGGCGCGTTCCTTCGCCGACAGCTGGCCGATGTCGACCATCCGGTCCAGCACCCAGTTCCAACGCGCCACCGCCCGGCGGTGGTTGGCCGCGCTGATCGAAGGGTCGTACAGCCCGGCGCCCTTGAGCAGGGTTGCCAGGAAGGCCCCCTCGCTCGGGTTGAGCTGGGAGACGTCCTTGCCGTAGTAGGCCTTGGCGGCGCGCTGCACCCCGTAGGCGCCGCGGCCGAACCAGCTCGTGTTGAGGTAGCCGTCCAGGATCTGCTGCTTGCTGACCTTGTTGTCGAGCTTGACCGAGATGAGGATCTCGGTGAACTTCCGGGACAGCGTCTGGTCCTGGTCGAGGTAGACGTTCTTCACGTACTGCTGGGTGATGGTCGATCCGCCCTGTACGTCGCCGCCGGTGGCCATCTTCGTCACGGCGCGCGCGATGCCCCGGGGGGAGACGCCGTGGTCGCTGAAGAAGTTGGCGTTCTCGGCGGCCATCACCGCCCATTGCACCGAGGACGGGATGCGGTTCAGCGGCATGGCCTGCCGGTCGATCGGGCCGACGCGGGCCATCTCCGTGCCGTCGGCCCAGTAGTAGACGTTGTCCTGCTGGACGGCGACCGCGTTGAGGTCCTTGGGTATCGCGGTGCGGTCGTAGGCCACGCCGACCGCGGTGGCCGTGGCGAGGACCAGCCAGGTGAACAGCAGCAGTGTCTGCCGCAGCGAGGGCAGCCAGCGGCGCGGGCCGCGCCGTCCCCGCCGGGGGTAGTCGGGTCGCAGCCGGCGCAGCGCCCGGGGCCAGTGCAGGCGCCGCGTCCGGCGCACCGCCGCGCGCAGGGCGATACGCGCCACGCCGGTGGAGGTCCCGTCGGCCCGGGAGGCCCCCGTGGCGGCGGGCTCGGTGGACCCGGCGGACCCGGTGGACCCGGCGGACCCGGTGGACGCGTTGGATGTGGTGGACGCCCGCAACCCCCGCAGCCACGCCTTGACGTCCTTCGCAGTGACCCTCCGCACGAGCATTCCCCCAACCGGCTTGTCGGACACGACGTGGCGCGCGGCGCACGGCGCCTGGCGGCTGGAGCGTAGGAAGCCTGTCCGACCCTCCAACGATGAGTTCGCCACAGGTGTGTAACAGGTGATCGGACGGCTTGATGTCCCGACCGGGTCCGCGAGGAGGCGTTCGAGCCCGGCCAGTCGGTTACCGTCTCGTGACCGTTTGGGCCAACTACCGTTGTTTCACGGGCCGAAGGTGTGAGCCGCGCCCGGGTCCGCCGCTGTCCGCGCGCGGCAGCCGGCCATCGCAAGCGGTGGTCGGCCACCCGTCAAGAGGTCCCGCCATGGCCCGTCCGAGGATGCTCGGATCGTTCCTGAAGTCTCCCGCGAGCCCGCGCAACCGACCGCGTCCGTACCTCGTGTGCGGTCTGCTGGCGGTCGCCCTGACGGGCGCGGCGGTGGTGGGCGTCGACGAGGGCAGATCCGGGCCCGCGGCGAACGGCTCGGACCGGGCGGCGGCGGGCGGCGGTCCGGGGCAGACCTCGGCGCGGTCCCCCGCCCGGCCTCAGTCGCGGACCACGGCGCGGCCCCCCGCGTCCCCGGCGCAGCAGACTCCTTCATCGGCCCCGCCCCGCAAGAACCAGGTGATCGGGGACGGTTCCACCTCCTACACCGGTCCGCAGCCGCACCAGCCGAAGCCCGAGAAGCTGAAGCCGGGCCAAGAGCCCCCGCAGTTCGTGGTGTTCTCCTGGGACGGCGCGCTGGAGAACGACGACCACCTGTTCTCCCGCTTCCGCGAGGTGGCCAAGGAGAACAACGCCAACATGACGTTCTTCCTCAGTGGGATCTATCTGCTGCCGAAGGCGAAGCGCACGCTGTACCACCCGCCCCAGCATCCGCCGGGCTCCTCCGCGATCGACTTCCCGACCGACCAACACATCAAGTGGACCTTGCAGCAACTGCGGTTGGCGTGGGAGGACGGCGACGAGATCGGCACCCACTTCAACGGCCACTTCTGCGCCCCCGACCCGGGCGCCGGCGGGAAGTGGAGCACCGCGGACTGGATGAACGAGACGGCGCAGGCGTACTCCTTCGTGGAGAACTGGAAGACCAACACCGGCTTCAAGGACATCCCGCCGCTGCCCTTCGACTACGCGCAGGAGCTGGTCGGCGGCCGGGCCCCGTGCCTGGAGGGCCAGCAGAACCTGCTGCCGGCCGAGAAGGCGATGGGCTGGCGCTACGACGCCAGTTCGGCGGGTGACTTCCAGCAGTGGCCGGCCAAGAAGGACGGGGTCTGGGACTTCCCGCTGGAGCTGGTGCCGTATCCGGGCAAGGACTTCCAGGTCCTGTCGATGGACTTCAACTTCCTCTACAACCAGTCGGGTGGCGATGTCACCGAGGGGGATCCGGCGAAGTACCCGCTCTGGGAGAAGGAGACCCGTGACGGTTACCTGAACGGCTTCGAGCGTGCCTACAACGGCAGCCGGGCCCCGCTGTTCATCGGCAACCACTTCGAGACCTGGAACGGCGGGATATACATGCAGGCGGTGCAGGACGTCGTTGAGGACGTGTGCAAGCGCAAGGGTGTGCGCTGCGTGTCGTTCAAGGAACTGGCCGACTGGATGGACGTCCAGGACCCGGCGGTGCTGGCCAAGTTGCGCAATCTCGACCCGGGCGAGTCGCCCGACTGGAAGACGTTCCTGAAGAAGTAGCGGCCCCCGAGCCCCCGAGCCCCCGAGTCCCCGAGTCCCCTCAGCCCTGCTCCGCCACCCACCCGTACCAGTCGCCCATGCCCTCGCCGGTGGTGGCGGAGACGACCAGGACGCGGACGTGCGGGTTCACCGACCGGGCGTACCGCTCGCACTGGGCGACGTCGAAGTCCACGTAGGGCAGCAGGTCGATCTTGTTGATGACGATCAGATCGGCGGCGGCGAACATGTACGGGTACTTCAGCGGTTTGTCGCTGCCCTCGGTGACCGAGATGACCACGACCCTGCTGCGCTCGCCCAGGTCGAACAGGGCCGGGCAGACGAGGTTCCCCACGTTCTCCACCAGGACGAGGGAACCCGGCGCGGGGGACAGGGTGGTGAGGGCGCCGCGCATCATCTCGGCGTCGAGGTGGCAGCCCGCGCCGGTGTTGACCTGGACGACCGGGCAGCCGGTCCGCCGGATGCGGTCGGCGTCGAGCATGGTCTCCTGGTCGCCCTCGACGACCGAGACCGGCCGCCGGCCGGCGAGATCGCCGATGGTGCGTTCGAGCAGGGTGGTCTTGCCGGCCCCCGGCGAGCTCATCACATTCACTGCCACGATTCCCTGGGCGACGAGCCATCGGCGATTGCGTCCCGCCAGATCCTCGTTCTTGGCCAGGACTTTCTGCTCAAGGGTGATGGTTTCGCCGCTCGCCCCGCCGGCCGCCCCGTCGCCCGACTCTTCGGTGATGTCCCGGGCCACCTCGCCGCCGTTCGGGTGAACAGGGGTGAGGTCCAGGGAAAGGCGCGCACGACCATCCGCGTGACCATGAGCGTGGCCGTGCGGATGGCCGTGCGCCGAAACGTCGTCCACTCCCGGCACAGCGATTCTCGCACAGCCGCAGGTGCCACACATACGTCAGCCCACTTTCATCGAGATGATCTGAAGCTCCCGGCCCGAGGTGATCTCCACGTCCGCGCTGCCGCAGGGGCACAGCAGAACGAGATCGGTCAGCGCGAATTCGGCGCGGCAATCGCGGCACCGCGCAGATCCCGGCGGCTGGTCGATCTCCAAATGCGCGCCCTCGGCGACCGTCCCCTCGGTGATGAGATCGAAGCAGAATCGCATCGAATCGGCCACTACCGCGGTGAGGACGCCCACGCGCACCTTGACTGTACGCACCGGCCGGCCGGCCGCGCGTTCGCACACCGCGTCGACCACGCTCTGGGTGATGGACAATTCATGCACCGCTGGCACGTCCTTGCGTCATTCCCACCCGTTCGGCCCATTCGGCGTCATCGACACGGGCGAATGGGCCGGCGGGGACAGGGCAGGGTGATCGGCGGGGAGTTTATGGTGATTCTCGTGTTGACAGGGCGCCGGGACCAAGTCTAGATGGTAGCAATGTGAGCGACACCACTCGTGCGGGTCGACATCCGATCTCCGTCGTACGAGGGACAGGTCGTCGACCCCGGAAGGCGGCACCGCTATGCCGACAGAGGCAGCAGTCACAGCAGAAGACACGCTGATCCATGTGCTCTGGATCAATGCCGGCCTTAGTTGCGACGGCGATTCGGTGGCACTGACCGCCGCCACTCAGCCCAGTATCGAGGAAATCGCACTGGGCGCGCTGCCGGGCCTGCCCAAGGTCGCCGTGCACTGGCCGCTGATCGATTTCGAGTGCGGCCCCAACGGGGGCGCCGACGACTTCCTGGAGTGGTTCTTCAAAGCCGACCGGGGCGAGTTGGAACCGTTCGTGCTGGTGGTGGAGGGATCCATCCCCAACGAGCAGCTGCACGACGACGGCTACTGGAGCGGCTTCGGCAACGATCCGGCCACCGGCCAGCCCAGGACGACCAGCGAGTGGCTGGACCGGCTGGCGCCCAAGGCCACCGCGATCGTGGCGGTCGGCACCTGCGCGACCTACGGCGGCATCCACGCGATGGCGGGCAATCCGACCGGCGCGATGGGTGTGCCCGACTATCTCGGCTGGGACTGGAAGTCCAAGGCGGGAATTCCGATCGTCTGCGTGCCGGGCTGCCCGATCCAGCCGGACAACCTCTCCGAGACGCTCACCTATCTGCTCTACATGGCGACCGACCAGGCGCCGATGATTCCGCTCGACGACGCGCTGCGCCCCACCTGGCTTTTCGGCCAGACCGTGCACGAGGGCTGCGACCGGGCCGGATATTACGAGCAGGGCGATTTCGCCACCGAGTACGGCTCGCCCAAGTGCATCGTCAAACTCGGCTGCTGGGGCCCCACCGTCAAATGCAATGTGCCCAAACGGGGCTGGATGAACGGTATCGGCGGGTGCCCCAACGTCGGCGGCATCTGCATCGGCTGCACCATGCCGGGCTTCCCGGACATGTTCATGCCCTTCATGGACGAGCCCCCCGGCGGAAAACTCTCCACGAACGCGGTCGGAATCTACGGTGCGACGATGCGGCGGCTGCGGGGCATCACGACGCACACCCTCGACCGTGAACCGAAATGGCGCAAGCCGGGAAACGCTCTCACCACCGGTGCCACCCGCACCTGGTAATCACCGCTACCGAAAGAAAGATGAGGCGGCGCAATGACCGCGACGCGGAGCAAGGGTGGCAGCCGACGCCAGGGCAAGGACGAACTGGTCGAGATGGCGTGGGACCCCATCACCCGTATCGTCGGCAGCCTGGGCATCTACACGAAGATCGACTTCAAGCAGCGTGTGGTTGCCGAATGCCACAGCACGAGCTCCATCTTCCGCGGCTACTCGGTCTTCATGAAGGGCAAGGACCCGCGCGACGCGCATTTCATCACCAGCCGGATCTGCGGCATCTGCGGTGACAACCACGCCACCTGTTCGTGTTACGCGCAGAACATGGCCTACGGGGTCAAGCCGCCGCACATCGCCGAATGGATCGTCAACCTCGGCGAGGCCGCCGAGTACATGTTCGACCACAACATCTTCCAGGAGAACCTGGTCGGGGTCGACTACTGCGAGAAAATGGTCGCCGAGACCAATCCCGGGGTCCTCGAGAAGGCCAACCGCACACCCTCGCCGCACGCCGACGACCACGGGTACAAGACCATCGGCGACATCATGCGCTCGCTGAACCCGTTCACCGGCGAGTTCTACCGCGAGGCGCTCCAGGTCAGCCGGCTGACCCGGGAGATGTTCTGCCTGATGGAGGGCCGCCATGTGCACCCCTCCACGCTCTACCCCGGCGGCGTCGGCACGGTGGCGACGATCCAGCTGATGACGGACTACATCACCCGGCTGCAGCGCTACGTCGAGTTCATGAAGAAGGTCGTGCCCATGCACGACGACCTCTTCGACTTCTTCTACGAGGCGCTGCCCGGCTACGAGCAGGTCGGCAACCGGCGGATCCTGCTGGGCTGCTGGGGTTCCTTCCAGGACCCCGAGCACTGCAACTTCGAGTACAAGGACATGACCGACTGGGGCCGGAAGATGTACGTCACCCCGGGCGTGGTCGTCGACGGGAAGCTGGTCACCACCGACCTGGTGAAGATCAACCTGGGCATCCGCATCCTGCTCGGGTCGTCGTACTACGGCGACTGGCAGGACCAGGAGATGTTCGTAACCCACGACCCGCTCGGCAACCCGGTCGACCGCCGGCACCCGTGGAACCAGCACACCAACCCGGCTCCGCAGAAGCGCGATCTGGATGACAAGTACAGCTGGGTCATGTCGCCGCGCTGGTACGACGGCAAGGACTACCTCGCCCTGGACACCGGCGGCGGCCCGCTGGCACGGCTGTGGACCACCGCGCTGGCCGGCCTGGTCGACATCGGCTACGTCAAGGCGACCGGCAGCAGCGTGCAGATCAACCTGCCCAAGACCGCGCTCAAGGGGCCGGTGGAGCTGGAATGGAAGATCCCGCAGTGGAGCAACACCCTGGAGCGCAACCGGGCGCGTACCTACTTCCAGGCGTACGCGGCGGCCTGCGCGCTGCATTTCGCCGAGAAGGCGCTGGTGGAGATCCGGGCCGGGCGGACGAAGACCTGGGAGCCGTTCGAGGTGCCGGAGGAGGGCGTCGGCTGCGGCTTCACCGAGGCGGTGCGCGGCGTGCTGTCGCACCACATGGTGATCCGGGACGGCAAGATCGCCAACTACCACCCGTACCCGCCGACTCCGTGGAACGCCAGCCCGCGCGACACCTACGGCACGCCCGGGCCCTACGAGGACGCGGTGCAGGGCCAGCCGATCTTCGAGGAGAACGACCGGGAGAACTTCAAGGGCATCGACATCATGCGCACGGTCCGCAGCTTCGACCCGTGCCTGCCCTGCGGAGTCCATATGTATCTCGGCGAGGGCAAGAAGCTGGACCTGCTGCACTCGCCGACCCAGTCCGCGGGCGCGTGACGTGGCCGAGCGCCCCGAAACGACCGTGCCCGCCCCGGTGAGCCCCCCGCCGGTGAGCCCCGCCCCGGTGAGTCCCGCCACCGCCCCGGACCCCACCGCCCCGGATCCCACCGCCCCGGACCCCGCCGCCGCGGCGGACTGGCGTGCGACCGGCGAGCGGATCGACGCCCTGATCGCCGCCAGCGCCTCCGGCGGCGCGGCGGCCCGCGAGCGCAGCGAGCAACTCGTCCGCCTGGTCACCGACTTCTACGGTGCCGGTCTGACCCGGCTGCTCGACCTGGTCCACGAGCAGGGCCGTCTCGACGACGACGTGCTGGCCGCGCTGGCCGCCGACGACCTGGTGGCCAGCGTCCTGCTGGTGCACGGGCTGCACCCGTACGGCGTCGAGACCCGGGTGGAGCGGGCGCTGGACAGCGTACGGCCGTATCTGGGCTCCCACGGCGGCGATGTGGAACTGCTCGGCGTCACCGCCGACGGCGCCGTCACGCTGCGGCTGCTGGGCAGTTGCGACGGCTGCCCGTCGTCCTCGGCCACCCTGGAGCTGGCGGTGCGCGGCGCGGTGGAGGCCGCCGCGCCGGAGGTCACCGCGATCGAGGTGGAGACCGCCGACGACAAGGCGTCCGCGCCCGTGGTCCCGGTCGACGCGCTGTTCGCCCGGCTGCACGAGACCGCCGCGGCGCGGGAGGCGACCGGCTCGTCCTGGCAGCGCGTCCCGGAACTCGTCGGCCTGGAATCGGGCGCCGTCACCCGTTTCGCCGCGGCCGGCGTCCCGGTGCTGGCCTGCCGGGTCGGCGCCGACCTGTTCGCCTTCCGCGACTGGTGCGCCCGCTGCGACCAGCCGATGGAAGGCTCGGTACTGGCCCGGCGGCTGGGCGGCGGCCCCGGTGACGCGGTGCTGCGCTGCCCGGCCTGCCACGCCCACTACGACGTGCGCCGGGCCGGTGCCTGCCTCGACGCGGACGGTTCGCACCTGGAGCCCCTGCCACTGCTCACCGACGGCGCGACCGTCTCGATCGCCGTGCCCACCGCGGTGG
Source organism: Streptomyces sp. DvalAA-14 (assembly GCF_900091855.1). Taxonomy (GTDB): domain Bacteria; phylum Actinomycetota; class Actinomycetes; order Streptomycetales; family Streptomycetaceae; genus Actinacidiphila. The sequence continues at coordinate 15,015 of NZ_FMCH01000004.1, read as the reverse complement.
CGACATGATCATCCGCAGCCGCCCGTCGACCCCTTCGGCCGCTTTGCTGCGGCTGCTGCGCGAACGCCCGCAACCGGCCGCCGCGGAGCGCTGCGAGATGTGCGCCGAGCCGATCGGGGAGAGCCACGCGCATGTGGTCGACCTCGACAGCCGCGCCCTGATGTGCGCCTGCCGGCCCTGCTATCTGCTGTTCAGCGACCAGCAGGCCCACCTGCACTACCGGGCCGTCCCCGAGCGGTACCTGGACTTCGGCGGCCTGACCCTGGACGAACGGACCTGGGACGAGCTCCAGATCCCGGTCGGACTGGCCTTCTTGTTCCGCAACTCCCGCCAGCAGCGCACCATCGCCTTCTACCCGGGGCCGGCCGGCGCCACCGAGTCCGAACTGCCGCTGGAGGCATGGGACACCATCGTGGCGGCCAACCCCGAACTGGCGGTGCTGCTCCCCGACGTGGAGGCACTGCTGGTGCGCCGCGAGCGGGGCTCCGCCGGCTCCTGCCACCTCGTCCCCATCGATGCCTGCTACGAGCTGGTCGGCCAACTGCGCACGCTGTGGCGGGGCTTCGACGGCGGCCGGGAAGCGCATGACGCGATCAACGCCTTCTTCACCCGGGTGCGCGGCCGCAGCCGCCCGCACGATCCGGCGGCCCGGTCATGAGCGGGCCGGCCTTCTCGGTGCTCGACGTCTTCGCCGAGCCGTACACCGTCGTCCCGCAGTTGACGGCCCGGCTGCGGATCGAGGAGGACTCCGGCGAGCGGGTGCACGCGATGGTGCTGCGCTGCCAGGCCCGGATCGAGCCGCAGCGGCGGCACTACGACGACGCCGAAGGGGACGGTCTGCGGGGCCTGTTCGGTGAGCGGGACCGCTGGCCGGACACGCTGAAGCCCTTCTTGTGGATGCAGTGCCAGGCCACCGTGCAGGGTTTCACCGGCGCCACCGAGGTCGATCTCGCGCTGCCGTGCACCTACGACTTCGATGTGATCGGCTCCCGCTACCTGCACGCCCTGGGGACCGGGGAGGTGCCGCTCACCCTGCTCTTCTCCGGCACCGTCTTCACCAAGGGCGCGGGCGGCTTCGGGGTGCGCCAGGTGCCGTGGGACTGCGAGGCCCGCCATCGGATGCCGGTCGCGGTGTGGCGGCAGATGATGTCCTACCACTTCCCCAACTCCGGTTGGATCAGGCTGGATCAGGAAGTGCTCGACCGGATCGCCGACTTCCGTGCCCGGCGCGGCCTGATCAGCTGGGACGAGACCGTGCGGACCCTGCTGGCCGACCGGGCGGAGGTGGTCACGTGACCGCCGTCGGCCGCGACCGCCGCGACCCGGATGCCCCCCGGCACGCCCGCGGCAGCACCCGCAGCACTGCGCCCGTCCCGGACCCGGCTGCCCCCGCCGGCCCCGCCGGCCCGCCCGGCCTCGACCACGTCCGGACGATTGCCGACGCGGTGCTGTACGAGGGGTACTTGCTCTACCCGTACCGCGCCAGCTCCCACAAGAACCAGTCCCGCTGGCAGTTCGGCGTCCTCGGCCCGCCGGCCGCCTCGCCGGACAGCTTCGCCGAGGAGCCGGGCATGGCGACGCAGTGCCTGCTGACGGCCCCCGGTGATCGGCCCGCCACCGTCACGGTCCGGCTGCGCTTCCTGCAGGTGCAGGTCCGCGAGGTGCAGCAGCGGACGGCGGACGGCGGCCACTCCCGGGTGGACGCGCTCACCGTGGACGGCAGGTCGGTGCTGAGCTGGGACGAGGCGGTGGAGCGGGAAGTCGCGCTGCCGGCCCTGGTGTTGGGGCAGCCGTACGACGAGGCGCACACGGTTCCCGGCGGGCAGGACATCGAGCCGCTGACCGACGCGCACGGGAACCCGGTGGGCCGGATCGTACGGCGCCGCCTGCCGCTGGTGGCCCGGATCCGGATCGGGGCAGCGGCCGACGGCGGCTTCGTCCGGCTGTCGGTGGCGGTGGACAACGAGCACCCGGACCCGGTGTCCGGCAAGGACGCCGCGATCCGGGCCTCGCTGATCGGCTCCCACCTCATCCTCCAAGCGGACGGGGCCGCGTTCGTCTCCCTGCTCGAACCGCCCGCCGGGGCGGCCCCCGCCGCGGCCCGCTGCCGGCAGCGCCGCTGCTGGCCGGTGCTGGCCGGGCCGAAGGGGTCGACCGACACCGTGCTCGGCGCGCCGATCATCCTGTACGACCACCCGGAGATCGCCGAGCAGAGTCCCGGCGCCCTGTTCGACTCCACCGAGATCGACGAGATCCTCACCTTGCGGGTGATGACGATGACCGAGCAGGAGAAGGCCGAGGCGCGCGCCACCGATCCCCGGGCCCGGGAGATCATCGACCGCTGCGACGCCATGTCGGCCGCCGAACTGCAGCAGCTGCACGGCCTGCTGCGCGACCCGCACGCCCCGCCGCCGGTCCCGGGTCCCGTGCCGGGCGCGGACGCCCACCCCGATCTGCGGGACGCCGAGCCGCCCGCCTTCGACACCGGCGGCGCCCCGTGGTGGGACCCGGCGGCCGACGCCGAGGTCAGCCCCGGATCGGACGCGGTGGTGATCGACGGGGTGCGGGTCAGCCAGGGCAGCCTGGTGCGGGTGCACCCCTCCCGGCGGGCCGACGCGCAGGACCTGTTCTTCGCCGACCAGGTAGCCCGGGTCACCGCTGTCCTGTCCGACGTCGACGGCGGGGTGCACGTGGCCCTGGTCCTCGTCGACGACCCCGCCGCCGACCTGCACGACTGGTACGGCCGGTACTTCTACTTCGCGCCCGACGAGCTGGAACCGCTGACCGCCGGGCGCGCCCAGGAACACCGAGAGGAGAGCCGATCATGAAGGTTGTGGGCATCATCACCACCGGCGTGGCCGCGGCCGCGGTGGCCACCGCGCTGGCCGTCGGCGTGATGTCGATCCCCGACGTCCGCCGCTACCTGCGGATGCGTTCGATGTGACCGCGCCGCGTGTTCGATGTCGACCGGCTGCCGAGCGAGTGAGGAAGGACGTGCGATGAGCAGGACACCAGGTGCGGATCTGCCCGAGGAGCCGCAGGAGGAACGGGGCCCGAAGGGGTCGCGCGACACCGGCTCCGAGCGGCCGTCCGCCGGGTCCGGCGCCTCCACCGGCCGGCCCGCGGCGGGCGCCGACGAGCGCTCCGACAGCTCGGTCGAGCCGAGCCGGCCGATCGATCCCGACGCGCCCCGACTGCAGTCGGGCGGAGGCTGACCGGTGGCCGATGGCGTGCTCGTGGCGGGCGTCGGCAATCTCTTCCTCGGCGACGACGGCTTCGGCCCCGAGGTGGTGCGGCAGCTGCTGCTGGCGGAGGACCTGCCGCCGCGGGTCCGGGTGGTCGACTACGGCATCCGCGGCATGCACCTGGCGTACGACCTGCTCGCCGGGTACGAGGCGCTGGTCCTCGTCGACGCCTATCCGGGCGACGGCCCGCCCGGGCGGCTGACCCTGCTGGAAGTGGGGGCCGAGCACCTCGGGACCGGTGAATTCGACGCACATGGTATGAATCCGGCCTCAATGCTGGCAAATCTCGACCAATTGGGCGGTACGCTGCCGGTCACCTACATCGTGGGCTGCACCCCCGCCGGGGTCGAGGAGGGGATCGGCCTCAGTGAGGCGGTCGCCGCCGCCGTACCCCACGCGGTCGACGCTGTACGCACCCTGGTCCGGCGGTTGGTGCCGGCCGAACCCGCAGAGCCCAGGAGTTCCTGATCATGTGCCTTGGCATCCCCGGTCGCGTCGTGGAGATCGTGGCCGGATACGCCGGCCAGCTCGCGCTCGTCGACGTCGAGGGGGCGCAGCGGCGGGTCAACATCGGGATGCTCGACGAGCCCCCGGCCGCCGGTGACTGGGTGCTGCTGCACATGGGCTTCGCGGTCGAACTCATCGACCGGGCCAAGGCCCAGGAGGCGCTGGCCGGCCTGGAGATGATGGGCCGCGGCCGGCCCCGGCGGGTGCGGCGGCGCTTCGAGGTGCGGGGCGTCGTGCAGGGCGTGGGCTTCCGGCCGTTCGTCTACGTCACCGCCTCCCGGCTCGCGCTGGCCGGCTCGGTGCTGAACACCGGCGCGGGCGTGGTCGCCGAAGTCGAGGGCGACGCCGAGGCGGTCGCGGAGTTCGGCCGACTGCTGCGCGAGCGGCCCCCGCCGCTCGCGGTGGTGGAGTCGGTGCGGGAGAGCGAGCAACCACTCGCCGGCGGCACCGCATTCACCATCGAAGACTCCCATGAGGGGGGCCGGTCCCGCACCTTGGTCTCGCCGGACATCGCCACCTGCGCGGATTGCCTGACGGAGCTGGCCGACCCGGCGGACCGGCGCTACCGCCACCCGTTCATCACCTGCACCCATTGCGGCCCCCGCTTCACCATCGTCACCGGTACGCCCTACGACCGGGCCGCCACCACCATGGCGGCGTTCGCCATGTGCGACGCCTGCCGGGCGGAGTACGAGGACCCGGCCGACCGCCGCTTCCACGCGCAGCCGATCGCCTGCCACAGCTGCGGGCCGCGGCTGGAACTGGTGCGCAAGGACACCGAGAAGAGGGCCACCGACGAGGACGCGCTGCGCGGCGCGCGGGAGTTGCTCGCCGAGGGCCGGATCGTCGCGGTCAAGGGCCTGGGCGGCTACCACCTCGCCTGCGACGCCCGCAACGACGCGGCGGTGGCCGAACTGCGGCGCCGCAAGCAGCGCGGCGGCAAGCCGTTCGCCGTGATGGTCGCCGATCTCGACGTGGCCGCCGGGCTGGTGACCGCGACGGCGGACGAGCGGGAGCTGCTGTCCGGCGTCCGCCGGCCGATCGTGCTGCTGCCCCGGCGTGCGGGCGGCGCCACCCGGTCCGGCGGCGAGGGGTCCGGCACCGAGGGGTCCGGCGAGTCCGGCGGCGAAGGGCGCGGCCGTCAGGGGCGGGGCGGCGGGCTGTCCGAGGCCGTGGCGCCGGGGAACCCCGATCTCGGGCTGATGCTCCCCTACACCCCGCTGCACGTCCTCCTCTTCGGCATCGGCGACGACCTCCCTGGTCCCGACGCGCTGGTGATGACCTCCGCCAATCGGTCCGGCGAGCCGATCGTCACCGACGACTCCCGGGCCCTGGCCGAACTGGCGGCTCTGGCCGACGCCTGGCTGCGGCACGACCGCCGGATCCAGGTGCCCTGCGACGACTCGGTCAGCCGGTTCGTGGCGGGCGCGGAACTGCCCGTCCGCAGGTCCCGCGGCTACGCGCCGCTGCCGCTCGCGCTGCCCTTCGACGTACCGCCGACGCTCGCCGTCGGCGCGGACCTGAAGAACACCTGCGCGCTGGCCGAGGACCGCTACGCCTGGATCAGCCAGCACATCGGGGACATGGGCGACCTGGCCACCGTCGAGGCGCTCACCGGCACCGAGGAGCATCTGGAGCACCTCACCGGGGTCAGGCCCGGGCTGCTGGTGGCCGACCGGCATCCCGACTACGGGTCCGGCCGCTGGGCGCGCGACCACGCCGGCGAGCGGCCGCTGCGGACCGTCCAGCACCACCACGCGCACATCGCCTCGGTGATGGGGGAGCACGGCGTCGGTGCCGCGGACCAGGTGATCGGCGTCGCCTTCGACGGCACCGGCCACGGCGCCGACGGAGCCGCCTGGGGCGGCGAGGTGCTGGTCGCCGGCTACCGGTCCTTCCGCCGGGCCGCGCACCTCGGCTACGTACCGCTGGCCGGCGGTGACGCGAGCGTGCTGCGGCCCTACCGGATGGCGCTGGCGCACCTGTACGCGGCCGGGATCGGGTGGGACGAGGCGATGCCGGCCGTCCGGGCCTGCCCGGTGCGGGAACGGAACGTGCTGGCACACCAGTTCGTGACCGGCTTCGGCTGTGTGCCCACTTCGAGCATGGGACGGCTCTTCGACGCGGTCGCCTCGCTGGCCGGAGTCCGGCACGAGGTGGACTACGAGGCGGAGGCGGCCGTGGCGCTGGAGGGGCTGGCCCGGTCGGCGGCGGCGTCCCCCGACAGCGCGGGCGGCTACAGGTTCGGCGTCGACCCGGCGGGCGGGGAGGCGGCCGCGGCGTCGGACGCCGCCGGTCCGTTCGCCGTCGCCGATCCGGCGCCGGTCGTCCGGGCGGTGGTGTCCGACGTACGGGCCGGGGTCGGCGCGGCGGTGATCGCGGCGCGCTTCCACGCGGCCGTCGCGGCTCTCGTCGGCGACCTCGCGGACCTCTGCCGCGACCGGACCGGCCTGGAAGTGGTGGCCCTCGGCGGCGGTGTCTTCCAGAACGCCGTGCTGCTCACCCAGGCCCAACACACCTTGACCGAGCGGGGTTTCACTGTCCTGCGCCCGCGGCTGCTGCCTCCCAACGACGGCGGGATCGCCCTGGGCCAGCTGCTGATCGCCGCCGCGGGCTGACGGGATCCGTGCCGAACGCCCACCGAGAAGAGAGAGGGACCATGTGTCTGGCAGTTCCCGGGCGGGTGCTCAGCACCGCCGAAGTCGACGGCACCTTGATGGCGGAGGTGGACTTCGGCGGGGTGCGCAAGGAGGTCTGCCTCCAGTACATCCCCGACGCGGCGGTCGGTGAATACGTCATCGTGCACGTCGGATTCGCCATCCAGCGCCTCGACGAGCGGTCGGCCCAGGAGACGCTGGCCAGCTTCGACCGGCTCGGCATCCTCGCCGAGGAGTTCGGCGACGGGTTCGAACCGGCGGCCAGGCAGCAGCAGTTCATCGAAGGAGCAGGCCGGTGAAGTACCTCGAGGAGTTCAGCGACCCCGAGCGGGCGAAGAAGCTGATCGACCAGATCCACGCCGCCACCACCCAGCGGTGGGCGATGATGGAGGTCTGCGGCGGCCAGACCCACTCGATCATCCGGCACGGCATCGACCAACTGCTGCCCGAGGGCGTGGAACTGATCCACGGCCCCGGCTGCCCGGTCTGCGTGACACCGCTGGAGATCATCGACCGGGCCCTGGCGATCGCCGCCCGCCCCGAGGTCGTCTTCTGCTCCTTCGGGGACATGCTGCGGGTGCCGGGCAGCAGCCAGGACCTGTTCTCCGTCAAGAGCGCCGGCGGTGACGTGCGGGTGGTGTACTCGCCGCTCGACGCGCTGAAGCTGGCCCGGGAGAACCCGGACCGGGAGGTCGTCTTCTTCGGTATCGGCTTCGAGACCACCGCGCCGGCCAACGCGATGACCGTCCACCAGGCCCGGCGGCTCGGCGTGCGGAACTTCTCCCTGCTGGTGTCGCATGTCCTGGTGCCGCCGGCGATCGCAGCCATCATGGAGTCCGCCAGCTGCCGGGTGCAGGCGTTCCTCGCGGCCGGGCACGTGTGCAGCGTGATGGGCACCGCCGAATACCCGCCGCTGGCTGAGAAGTACCAGGTCCCCATCGTGGTCACCGGCTTCGAACCGCTGGACATCCTGGAGGGCATCCGCCGTACCGTCCTCCAACTCGAAGCCGGCCGGCACGAGATGGAGAACGCCTACCCCCGTGCCGTGCGCGACGAGGGCAATGTGCCGGCCATGGAGATGCTGCGCGACGTCTTCGAGGTCACCGACCGGACCTGGCGCGGCATCGGGACGATCCCGCGCAGCGGCTGGAAACTGTCCGCGAAATACCGGGAGTTCGACGCCGAGCAGCGCTTCGACGTGGCGGGGATCCACACCGCCGAATCGTCGCTGTGCCGGTCCGGCGAGGTGCTCCAGGGGCTGATCAGACCGCAGGAGTGCGGGTCGTTCGGAAAGCAGTGCACCCCGAGGAATCCGCTCGGCGCGACGATGGTCTCCTCCGAGGGCGCCTGCGCCGCCTATTACGCCTACCGCCGACTGGAACTGGTCGATGCCCCGTGACTGACGCGATGCAAGCCACCCTGGACGAGCTGGACTTCGAGGGCTGGGTCTGCCCCGTGCCGCTCCGGGACACCCCGTCGGTCGTGATGGGCCACGGCGGTGGCGGGGCGATGTCGGGCGAGCTGATCGAGCACCTGTTCCTGCCCGCCTTCGGCGCCGCGGCGACCGCCGAACTCGGCGACTGCGCCGTCCTGTCGGTGGGTGACGGCACCCGGCTGGCCTTCTCCACCGACTCCTTCGTGGTCAAGCCCATGTTCTTCCCCGGCGGCTCCATCGGCGACCTCGCGGTGAACGGGACGGTCAACGACCTGGCCATGTCGGGTGCCACGCCGCTGTTCCTGTCGACGGCGTTCATCCTCCAGGAGGGCACCGGGCTGTCCGAACTGGGCCGTATCGCGCAGGCGATGGGCACCGCGGCGCAGGCGGCCGGGGTCCGGCTGGTCACCGGGGACACCAAGGTCGTCGACAGCGCCAGCGGGGACGGCGTCTACATCACCACCGCGGGTATCGGGGTGATCCCCGACGGCGTGCACATCGACCCGCGCCGGGCCCGGCCCGGCGACGCCGTGCTGATCAGCGGCGACATCGGGGTGCACGGCATCGCCGTCCTGAGCTGCCGGCAGGGCCTGGAGTTCGGCACCGCGGTGGAGAGCGACACCGCCGCCCTGCACGGCCTGGTCGCGGCGATGCTCGCCACCGGCGCCGATCTGCACGTCCTGCGCGACCCGACCCGCGGCGGGGTCGCGGCCACGCTCAACGAGATCGCCGGCGCCTCGAAGGTCGGCGTCGAACTCGTCGAGCGCCACCTGCCCGTTCCGCCGGCGGTGCGGGACGCGTGCAGTCTGCTCGGCCTCGACCCGCTGCAAGTGGCCAACGAGGGAAAGCTGGTGGCCTTCGTCCCCGCCGACCGCGCCGACCAGGTGCTGGCGGCGCTGCGGGCGCACCCGCTCGGGCGGTCCGCCGCCAGGATCGGCACCTGCGTACCGGAACACCCCGGGATGGTGGTGGCCAGAACCGGGCTGGGCGGCACCCGGGTGGTCGGCCTGCCGATCGGCGAACAACTGCCGAGGATCTGCTGACATGAGCGAGCAGGGCGCGCTGTTGTTCGCGCGCTACGCCTATCCCCCCAACGAACTGGGCTACTGCGGTCCCCCGGACGCCTCCGCCCTGCTCCGCGCCGACGCGACCGCCGGGATCGAAGGCCAGGCCCGGCAGTTCGAGGGTGCCTGGTGCTATCTCGAGTTCCTCGCCGAGTCGGCCGGCCTGCCCGATCCGCTCGACGAACGCGTGGTCGAGGCGTACTGGATCGGCAACGACCTGCTGGACAAGACCGATCCCGCCGCCCTGCTCGACCGGATGCTGGACCGCTTCCGGGGCCAGCTCGGCGGCACCTGGCGCGAGGCGGCGGACCGGGCCCTGGCCCACCACAGCTTCCAGGTGTTCGACGTCTACCCGTGGGCCCGGATGCTGCGCGCCGCCGGCAACCCGACCGCGCTGTCCGTGCTCGACCAGTGCCGGATCCGAACCGGCGTGGTGCTCGCCGTGGACGGCGAGTCGGCGGCCGTGGAATCCCGCCCACTGACCTGGGACGGCCACGCGATGCTGCCCGGCCCGCCCCGCCGGGAGGCCGCCCGCTGGTCGACCGGCGGCCGGTCCCTGATCGCGCGGCCGCGCCCGGGCGACCGGGTGGCCCTGCACTGGGACTGGGTCTGCGACGTGATCACCGAGGAGCAGGCCGCCCGGGTCGAAGCGCTGGAGGCCCGCCACCACCGCGCCCACCACCGCGCCTGAGCGCCGCCCCACCGGACCGCCGGGGACCGGTGGGGCGGGGGCCGGCGGGGCGGCGGCTCAGTCGACCGCCAGCAGCCGAGCCGGCGCGATCCGGGACTGGGCACGGATCGGTACCGCCAGCGCCGCGCAGACCAGCACGATCGCCGCCACCGTGGCGAGCAGCGCGGCGCCCGCCACGGCCGGCAGATGGCCGGTCAGTACGCCCCGGCCGATCCCCACGACCGCGGCCAGTCCGAGCACCGCGCCGGTCAGGCCGCCCAGGACGGACAGCCCGATGCCCTCGTAGAGGGTGATGCGGGCGAGTTCGCGGCTGGTCCAGCCGGTGGCGCGCAGCACCGCGAGGTCGGCGGCGCGTTCGCGCTGGGACAGCACCAGCACGTCCACCGCCCCGGCCGCGCCGAGCAGCAGCGACAGTGCGACGCTGAGATAGTCGGCGCCTCGGGCCTGGGCGACCACCGCGTCGCCGAGCAGCGAGCCGGCCACCTCGCCCTGGAAGGCCAGGGTGACGGCGAGCAGTACCGTGAAGGCCGCCACGCCGAGCGCCAGTCCGGCCGCGCCCAGTACCGTCCGGCCGCGTACCCGCAGCAGGTTGCGCAGCGCCAGGCCCGCCACCGTCCGCACCGGGGCCGCCCGGCGGCCGGCGGTCACCGGGGGCGTGACCGCGTCGAGCGGTCCGACCCGGGTGGCCCGCCAGGCCGGGAGCAGCCCGGCCAGCAGGGCCAGCAGCAGCGCGACCGGCAGCACCAGGGCCGCCTTGGCCGCCGCGTCGGCCAGGTCGAGCGCTTCGCCCAGACCATAGGCGAGCAGCGAGCCCAGCGCGCCGGCGACCAGCCCGATCACCGTGAGCTCGCCGAGGATCAGCCGGAGGATCTCCGAGGCGCTCCAGCCCAGGCAGCGCAGTGTGCCGATCTCGGTGCGGCGCGACCGCACCGAGGCCAGCGACGCCTGGCCGAGGAAGAGTCCGCACACCACCAGCACGAGGACGAACAGGATCGCGCTCTTGGTGTCCACGGCCGTCAAGATGTGCAGGGCCACGCCCTTGGCGGTCCAGTTCTCCCGGACGCGCAGTCCTCCCGGCAGCGCGATGGTCTGCGGGGCCGGCGAGCTGCCGACGGTGATGTCCACCTGCAGCCCGGGGAACGCGGTACGGATCTGGCCGGCCACCGCGTTGACCCGGGCCCGGGAGGCGGCGTCCACGCCGGTCACCCCGGCCACCCGGATACGGATCGCGCTGACCGGTGCCTTGTCCTGCAGTGACGGCGCCCGGCGGCTGCGGGTGAGTCCGGGGATCGAGTCGATCGTGGTGAGCAGGGTGGGCGGTGGCGCGAGATAGCCGCCGAGATTGCGGTCGGGTCGCAGCGGCTGGTTGTGCAGGGCGGCCCGGCTGGCGGCGTCGGCGCCGGTGACCTGCGGCGTTTGGTAGGTCTCCAGCGGGACATTGTCCAGTGCCGAGGAGAAGCCGGGCAGTTCGGCGGTGTCGTAGCGGCCGACGATGTCCAGGTCCGGGACGGGGGCGCGGCCGGAGTCCTGCTCGATGCAGGTCTTCGTCCCGAAGCAGCCGGAGGAGGTGCCGGGGTGGCCGGTGACCTTGCGGAGCTGCGTGCCGGTGTTCTCCTCGGGGACGTAGCGAACGAACTGCTGGTCCTGATTCGTCCGCCAGATCTCGGGCGACTGGGCGGGCTTGGTCCGCGGGGCCAGCCCCTGCTTCGTGCGGGTGTAGTCGACCGGGCCGACCGTCCAGTAGTCCTCGGCGTCCAGGTCGGCCGTCGCCCCGGTGGCGGCCTGGAAGCCCTTGTCGAGGTCGGCGGTGACCTGCCCGACGGGCGTACCGGGCAGCCCGTTGACGAAGTCGTGGGCGGTCGGACTGCCCAGTTTCGCCGGCAGGGCCGCCGGGTCGGGCGGATCCAGCCGCTCAACGGTGGCGTGCAGGGTGTCGGCGGTCAGCGCCTTGCTGCTGAGCAGCACGGGGATCTTGTAGAACGGTTTGTCCGAGTAGCTCGTGTCGGTCGTCCAGACCGGCTTGTCCCGCTCGGTGAGCATCCGGCCGGAGGTGACCGTTCGGCTCACGCCCACCAGCTGGTCCTCGGCGGCGGGATCGATCGCCGACAGCAGCACCGGGTAGGAGGTGGGGACCTCCACGGTCGCCTTGCCCCGGCCCGACTGGCAGTTGAGCCAGGAGTTCATGTCCGCTTCGAACGGCGAGTGCTCCTCGAGGTCCTCGGGGACGGGCGTGGGCGCCATCGGCTTGCCGTCGGCGCCGGTCGCCATCTCGGTCTTGTCGTCGTCGTAGTACCAGCAGACGTAGGAGCCGCCCTTGGCGGTGTGCTCCTGCTGCAGGCCGGGGAAGGTGGTGTCGGACCAGGTATGGGAGGTCGTGATCGGGTCGCGGGTCAGGTAGACGTACTGGTCGGCGGCCCGATAGCTGCCCTGGCCGGCGGTCACCGTCGGTGTCAGCCGCAGTAGTTGGCTGGGGGCCTTGCTGTCGAGGAAGGCCGAGACGTCGACCGGGACCATCGTCTGCACCATCAGATAGCCGATGTTGGCGATCGGCGCGGCGACCTGCACCCCGGCGAGGGCCTTGATCCGGTCGTACTGGCCGAGCGTGATGCCGCCGAACACACCGGACAGGAAGTTGGCGCCGACCAGGCCGTCCTGCCGCTCGACGGCGGTGGTGGAGTCCGGCGGGCGGACCAGGACGTCGTACGCGGAGCGGTCGTTGTGCTGCACCGTGCCCACGGTCCGCGCCTGGCTGGTGGTCACCGTGGAGGTGAGCAGGGTGAAGCTGGTGGCGGCGACCAGGATGCCGGTTGCCAGCGCGAGGGCCCGACCGCGGCGGCGCCGCAGTTGGGACCAGATCATGGCGATCACGGACGCAGGCCTCCGAGCCGGTCGAGGACGTCGTCGGCGGGGGTGATCCGCTCGTCGGCGATGATGCGGCCGTCCTGCAGTCGTACGATCCGGTCGCAGCTGGCGGCGACCTCGCTGTCGTGGGTGGCGACCAGCATCGTCATGCCGTACCGCTCGCGCAGCGAGAGCAGCAGGTCGATGATCTCCCGGCCGATGACGCTGTCCAGGTTGCCGGTCGGCTCGTCGGCCAGCAGCAGTCCGGGGCGGTTGATCAACGCCCGGGCGACCGCGACGCGTTGCTGCTGACCGCCGGACAGCTCGGAGGGCAGCGCGTCGGCGCGCCCGGTGAGTCCCACCGCGTCCAGGAGTTCGGTGGCGCGGGCGCGCCGGTCGAAGCCGACGCGTCGGGGCAGGACCGGCGCGAGCACGTTGTCGAGCACGGTCAGCGCGGGCAGCAGGTGGAAGCGCTGGAAGACGAAGCCGATCCGCCGTCGGTGCGCGTCCAGTTGACGAGCAGTCAGTTTCTCGCCGTCGATCTCGATCGTGCCGGAGTCGGGCTGGTCCATGCCGCCGACCAGATGCAGCACGGTGGACTTGCCGGCGCCGGACGGGCCGGTGAGCGCGACGGCGGTGCCGTCCTCGATCTCCAGGTCCACCTCGTCGAGCGCGGTCAGTCCCGGATACCGGCGGGTGACGCCCCGCAGTGCCACTCCCATGGCGCCTCCCTGACTTGCTGAATTGTCGCAATGCAGGAGTACATTGTCACAATCCAGGAGGAGTGTAAATGCCACTGCATCACGCGGTACTCGCACTGCTGACCGACCGGCCGAACCACGGCTACGAGCTGCGAGGACGTTTCCAGGAGGCCATCGGACCCCAGTGGGGCGGCCTCAACATCGGGCACCTGTACCAGATCCTGGACCGCCTGGTCCGCGACGGCTTCGTCACCCGGTCCCAGGTGACCCAGGCCGACCGCCCCGACAAGACGCTCTACACCATCACCCCGGCCGGGCAGGACGAGCTGCGAAGCTGGGCCACCAGCGCCTGGGTGCGCACCGGCGGCTTCCGCGACGAGCTGTTCCTGAAGCTGTTCGGTGCGGCCTCGCTCGGCTCGGCCGCCCTCGCCGCGCTGGTGACCGCCCAGCGCCAGGCGTACCTGTCCGAGCTGGCCGGCCTGACCCGGTTGCGCCGCTCGCACACCGGCGATCCGCTGGTGGCACTGCTCATCGACGCGGCCATCGCCCATACGAAGGCGGACCTGGAACTGGTGGACACCGCCGGCCGCCGGCTGACCCCGCTGGCCGAGAACGGGGCGGCGGCGGGCAGTGCGGCGGGCAGCGCCGCGGTCGGGGCCTCGGCCCGGACGCCGCCTGACGGAGCGGAGGACGAACCGGCTGAGGTACCGGGTGAGGTACGGGGTGAGGTACGGGGCCAGGAGGCCGACGCGCCGTCGGCGGTACGGAAGTTGCGGGGGCGCAGGGCCTGACCGGCCGACGCCGGGAGGGCGTTCAGCTCATCCGGCGCAGGCCGTCGCGCAGCCGGCGGCCCGCGGCCAGGCGCCGCTCGTAGGTGGCGCCCACGAAGACCAGCAGCAGCCCGGCGGCGGCCAGCGGGGCCCAGCGGGGCAGGACGCCCAGCGACTGGGCGATTTCCGGGGCCAGTTCGTGGAGGGCGTCGGCGACCAGGACGGCGCCGCCGATCAGCAGCGGGGCCTGCAGACGGTACCGCGCCCCCAGCAGGGTCACCGTGAGAGCGGTGAGACCGAGCAGCAGCGGACGCAGCCAGTGGGTGTCCGCCCAGGCGGCCCCGAGACCGGGCAGCAGCGTCACGGCGAGCCCGCCGCCGTAGGCCGCCCACGAGGTGGTCCCGGGCACGCGGCGACGGCGCAGGTGGCCGAGCACCAGGACGACGGCGCTGACGGTGACGGTGTAGGGCTCCGGCGCGGCGACCGCCGCCAGCACCAGCCGCACCCAGGAAGCCCCGATCAGCAGGACGCTGGCAGCGAGCACCGCGGCCCGGCGCCGGTCGGGCCGCAGCGCCACCCCCAGCGCGGCGGCGCCCGTGACGGACAGCGCGACACTGAAAGCGTCCGGGTTCGCCGCGGTCATCAGCAGCGCGGCGGCGGCCAGCCCGTACCCGGTCAACTCGACGGCCAGGCTGCGCAGTACGGCGGCGGCCGGCACGGAGTCGACCGCGACACCGAGCAGCGCGAAGGCCGCCAGGTGGGCGGGCAGACCGGCCGCGCCGGCCGCCCGCGCCGCCTCGACCCCCAAGGCGGCCACCGTGCACGCCGCCGCGCCGGCCCCGATCAGGTGGCGTTCGGTGTCCCGGCGCAGGGCCGCGGCCAGACCGGCCGCCAGCAGCGCCGTCGCACCCCACACGGTGAGGGCGGCCCGGTCGTCGGGCCACGACCAGGCAAGGGCGAGCGCCGCGGGCGCGACCAGGGCGCAGAGTTGCGGGGCACGTTCGGCTGCCGGGCGCCGCAGCAGCCGGACAGCCCCGGCGCAGGCCGGAAGCCAGGCCGCGGCGAGCGCGGCGGCGTACGGCAGCCCGGCGGCCACCGGGGTCA
>NZ_FMCH01000263.1 GCF_900091855.1 Streptomyces sp. DvalAA-14 | reverse complement strand
TCGGCGGCGCCGGGGGCCGGGTCGGCCGGCGGCAGGCGTCATCACGCCGGCTCCGCAGGTCGCGGCGCTGCGAGGCGGGCGGTGCCGAGGACGAGGTCGGCGCCGCCGAACTCGGGGTCGTCCAGCGGGGTGCCGTCGTCCACCGCGAACAGCAGGTGGGGCTCGCCCTGGCGGTAGGCGGTACCGACCGGCGGGGAGGCGGCGTGGACGGCGAGCAGCGCGACCAGGTACGGGAGGTCGGGGTCGCGGCGGCGGGCCTCGGCGAGCAAGCCCGACAGCCGGCGCGGCGCGTCGTGCGGGAGGTCGAGGAGTGCCAGGGCCGACTCCAACTGCTCGTCCGAGAAGCGGGAGTCGTCCGGCGTGGCCACCAGGTCCGGCTCCGGCATCTCCGCCCCGAGGTGCTCCCGCTCGACCGGCGGGGTGAGCAGCGACTCCACCAGGTCGGCCACCCGGACCGAGGCGGGTGTCCGCAGCCCCGCCCCCCGGGCGAAGAACGCGTCGGTGACCCGCGACGCCTGCTCGACCGGCAGCGGCAGCAGCGGCGCGACCAGCTGCCCGTAGAGATCGAGCCCGGCCCGCGCGGGCGGCGCGGCGAAAGCCTGGCGGTCCTGTTCGGCGCGGAACAGCGGCCCTGCCTCCAGCAGCCGGGACTGGAGCTGGGTGTGCCGCCGGATGCAGTCCTTGACGATGTCCACCAGTTCGGCGGCCCGCCGCTTGTGCTCCGGCTCCTCCGCCTCGTCCCTGGCCTTGCGGATGTTGGTGAGAATCGCGTTCTCGTGCCGGTAGCGGTCGGCGACGTGGTCCAGCGCTTCGGCGATCATGTCCGGGACCTGTCGCAGCCAGTCCACCGCCCGTACGTTGCGCCGGGTGGCCTCCAGGGTGCGGCGCAGTGTCTCGGCGTACTGCACGGTGCGGTAGCGGGCCTGCTCGGCGGCGAGTTGGGCGTCGGCGAGCCTGCCTCGGCTGATCAGCACCTCCAGCTTCACCTCGGCGGCGATCTGCGCGCTGGTGACGTCGGTGTCGAGCGCGCCGACCAGCACGTTGACCGCCTCGTCGGTGGTCCGCAGGTAGAGGGTGCCGCCGGGCGCCGGCACCTCTTCGATCAGCTTGAAGTCGTAGTCCCGCCGGACGTACGCGCCGTCGGCGCCGAACGTGCCGTACACCGCGCGGAATCCGCGGTCGGCGCTGCCGACGTTGATCAGGTTCTCCAGCACCCAGCGGGCGACCCGCTCGTGCTCGACCGGTGATCTCGCGGGCGCCTGGGCCGCGACCCGGGGCAGCAGCCTGGCCACTATCTGGTCGTGGTCGGCGCCGGTGTCGAAGTCCATGTTGAGGGTGACCAGGTCGATCACGGCGAGCGCCACCTCGGCCATCGCGTAGACCGAGTACTCGCCGGCCAGATTGGCCTTGCGGGTGTCCAGGTCGTGCAGCGGCGCGGTGCAGGCGAGCGCCTTCAGCCGGCGGGCCAGGCCCTCGTCGGCCGCCGGGCCCGGTGCC
>NZ_FMCH01000573.1 GCF_900091855.1 Streptomyces sp. DvalAA-14 | reverse complement strand
AGGGCGTCGGCGCGGCAGGGTGGGAGGGCCGGGGCGCCGGCGGGGCGGGCGACTGCCGGCGTCACGCCGGGCCTCCCCGGCCGGCGGCCTGCGCGGCCTCGATCGCGGAGGCCAGCCGGTCCAGGACCGCTTCCGCCTGCTCGTCGGTGATGGTCAGCGGGGGCAGCAGCCGCACCACGCTGCCGTGCCGGCCGCCGAGTTCCACGATCAGGCCGCGGCGCAGGGCCTCCTGCTGGATGCGGGCGGCGAGGTGCGGGGCGTTGGGCCGTGCTCCGAGTTCGTCGGGTTCCGCGACCGCGTCGACGAGTTCCACTCCGATCATCAGACCGCGGCCCCGCACATCGCCGATGCAGGCATGGTGGGCGGCCAGTCCGCGCAGCCGGCCCATCAGGCGGTTGCCGAGTGTCTCGGCCCGCTCGTCCAGCGCGTGCTGCCGTACGAAGCGCAGGGTGGCGGCGCCGGCGGCCATGGCGAGCTGATTGCCGCGGAAGGTGCCCGCGTGGGCGCCGGGCCGCCAGGCGTCGAGGTCCTCGCGGTAGACGGTCACCGCGAGCGGCAGGCTGCCACCGATCGCCTTGGACAGCACCATCACGTCGGGCACGATGCCGCTGCGCTCGACCGCCCAGAACGTGCCGGTGCGTCCGACGCCGGTCTGCACCTCGTCCACGATCAGCGGGATGCCGCGGGCCGCGGTGATCTCGCGCATCCGCCGCAGCCAGGCGTCGGGCGCCGGGATCACGCCGCCCTCGCCCTGCACGGCTTCGAGCAGCATCGCCGCGGACGGCGGCACCCCGCCCTTGGGGTCGTCGAGCAGCTGCCCGGCCCAGCGTGCGGACAGCTCCGCGCCCCGGTCACCGCCGACACCGAACGGACAGCGGTAGTCGTACGGATACGGCAGCCGGGTGATGCGCCCGTCCTGGGCGCCGGCCGAGGAGCGCGCCACGACGTCCCCGGTCGCCGCCAGCGCGCCGGCGGTCATGCCGTGATACGCGCCGGAGAAGGTGAGCAGCCCGCCGTGGCCGGTGGCGATCCTGGCCAGCTTGACGGCCGCCTCCACCGCGTCGGCGCCGGTCGGACCGCAGAACTGGATCCGGCCGTGCTCGGCGAGTTCGGCCGGAAGCGTCTCGAACAGGGCGGTGGTGAAGGCGTCCTTGACCGGTGTGGCGAGATCCAGCACCTGCAGTGGCGCCCCGGAGTCCAGGACCGACCTGATCGCCTCCAGGACGACGGGATGGTTGTGGCCGAGGGCCAGGGCCCCCGCCCCGGACAGGCAGTCGAGGTACCGCCGCCCGTCGGCGCCCTCCACCGTCATCCCGCGCGCCCGCACCGGCACCACCGGCAGGGAGCGGGCGTAGGTGCGCGCCGCGGACTCGCGCTGGGCCTGCCGGCGGAGAATCCCCTCCCCCGCGGTGAAGTCGTCGGTGAGTGCCGCCAGTTGGCCCGGCACGCTCGACAAGGCCGCCACGTGTTCCCTCCTCCGACTCGGCATCCTGTCTCGTCGTCCCCCATCCGTACTAACGACGCGGTGACGAACCGATCACGGGGGGTTGACAGAACTTTGCCCACGGGGAACCGGGCGGCACGGCCGTTCGTCCTCCACAGCGTCAACGGCCCTGCCGCGCACCGGGATCCAGGGGGAACCGTCCATGCCGCCGTCCACGTCGCGCGTTCGAGGACCCGTGCTGGCGGCGGTGGCCGCCGCCGTACTGCTCGGGGGGACCGTCACCGCGTGCGGCCCGTCGGGATCGGGGAGCGCCGCCGATCCCAAGCCCACCGGGTCGGTGACGGCGGGCGGCGGCCGCGGCGCGGCCGAGCTCCCGACCTCCTTTCCCACCAGCCTGCAGGACCTCAAGAAGTGGGAGCAGGCGTACCGGGACGGCGGCTGGAAGGACTGGGACAAGTCGCGCTGGCTGCGCAAGGCCGCGGACTTCGTCAACCCGGTGATCCACGGTCTGTGGAGCGACGACCGGATGAAGAACGCCGATCAGAACGACAAGCAGGTCTCCGGCGACATCGCGGCCGACCAGGGGCAGACGGACCCGGCCCCGGCGCCCGTGCCGGCCCGACCGGTCGCCCCGCCCTACCACGACAGCGCCCCGGGCGCCGGCAAGCTCTTCTTCGACGGCCCCAAGGGCTCGATGGTCTGCTCGGCCACGGTGGTGCGGGACCCGGCGCACCCGGGTACGTCCGACCTGGTCTGGACGGCCGGCCATTGCGTCCACGCGGGCAAGGCCGGCGGCTGGTACCGCAATGTCGCCTTCGTGCCGTCCTACGACGACGGGGGCCTGGACGCGGGTGCGCTCAAGGGCGCCTCCCGCGACGTGCTGGCGCCGTACGGCGTGTGGTGGGCGGACTGGGCGAGCACCTCCGACCAGTGGATCGCCTCCGGTTCGGAGTCGGGCGGCAGCGGTTCACCGTACGACTTCGCGGTGCTGCATGTGGTCCCGGAGCAGGGCGCGAGCGGCAAGTCGCTGGAGGAGACGGTGGGCGGGGCGATGCCGGTGTGGTTCGACGCGCCCACGGTGACCGCGATCGGCACCGTCGGGGCCCGCGGCTATCCGGCCGCCGCGCCGTACGACGGGCAGCGGATGTACGCCTGCGCGGGGAAGCCCGGGCGGCTGTCGGTGGACGCGGGCGCGCCGACCGAGTACCGGATCGGCTGCACGATGACGGGCGGCTCCTCCGGCGGCGGCTGGTTCGCGACCGGACCGGACGGCAGGCCCGCCCTGATCAGCAATACGTCGATCGGTCCGGCGGCCAACACATGGCTGGCAGGCCCGCGGCTGGGCGCCGAGGCAAAAAAGGTGTTCGACGGGGTGAGCCGGAAGTTCCGCTGAACGGCGCGGTGGCGGACGCCGCCGGCCCGGTGGTATGCGCAGGTGGGCACAACTGGGCACAGGTAAGGACCCGCCTCCATGGAGGCGGGTCCTTACCTGTCTTACCTGTCGATGTGCCCCGTCAGGCCAAGGACGCGGCGCTCAGGCGCTCAGTGCCGCGCCGCCAGCGTGAACGGACTCAGCTCGGCGGCCAGATCCTCGTGGACCCGCACCTTCAGCAAGGTGCCGTCACCGGTGTGCTCCTCGGAGAGCACCTCGCCGCCGACATGCACCCGCGAGACCAGTCCGCCGTGCGTGTAGGGCACCAGGGCCTCCACCTCGACGTGCGGCCGGGGCAGTTCCTGGTCGATGAGGTCGAGCAGTTCCGCGATGCCCTGCCCCGTCCGCGCCGAGACCGCGATGGCGTGCTTCTCGTTGCGCATCAGGCGCTGGAGGACCAGCGGGTCGGCCGCGTCCGCCTTGTTGACGATCACGATCTCCGGCACGTCCAGCGCGCCGACGTCGCGGAAGACCTCGCGGACCGCGGCCAGCTGCTCCTCCGGGACCGGGTGCGAGCCGTCCACCACGTGCAGGATCAGGTCGGCGTCGCCGACCTCCTCCATGGTGGAGCGGAAGGCCTCGACCAGGTGGTGCGGCAGGTGCCGGACGAATCCGACGGTGTCCGTGAGCGTGTACAGCCGTCCGCCCGGCGTCTCCGCCCGGCGCACGGTCGGGTCCAGGGTGGCGAACAGCGCGTTCTCCACCAGGACCCCGGCTCCGGTGAGCCGGTTGAGCAGCGAGGACTTGCCGGCGTTGGTGTAGCCGGTGATCGCCACCGACGGCACCTTGTGGCGCTTGCGCTCCTGGCGCTTGAGGTCGCGGCTGGTCTTCATCTCCGCGATCTCCCGGCGCATCTTGGCCATCTTCTCGCGGATGCGCCGCCGGTCGGTCTCGATCTTGGTCTCACCAGGACCACGAGTGGCCATGCCGCCGCCCGAGGAGCCGGCGCCGCCACCGCCCATCTGCCGGGACAGCGACTGACCCCAGCCGCGCAGCCGCGGCAGCATGTACTGCATCTGGGCCAGCGACACCTGTGCCTTGCCCTCACGGGACTTCGCGTGCTGGGCGAAGATGTCGAGGATCAGCGCGGTCCGGTCGACCACCTTCACCTTGACGACGTCTTCCAGATGGATGAGCTGGCCGGGGCTCAGCTCACCGTCACAGACGACGGTGTCGGCGCCGGTCTCCAGCACGATGTCCCGCAGCTCACGAGCCTTGCCGGAGCCGATGTACGTGGCCGGGTCCGGCTTGTCACGGCGCTGGATCACCCCGTCGAGCACCAGGGCGCCGGCCGTCTCGGCGAGGGCGGCCAGCTCGGCCAGCGAGTTCTCGGCGTCGTCCACCGTGCCGGTGGTCCACACACCCACGAGTACCACGCGCTCCAGGCGGAGCTGCCGGTACTCGACCTCGGTGATGTCCTCGAGCTCGGTGGACAGTCCCGCCACCCGGCGCAGCGACGCGCGGTCGTACCGGTCCAGCTGTTCGCCGTCCCGATCACCGTCGATGTCATGACTCCAGGCCACGTCCTCTTCCATCAGGGCGTCGGCCCGAAGGCTCTCGGGGAGGCGCTGGCGGTTGTCCGAAGAGGAAGAAGAGGTGGAAGTCATTGGATCCTTTGGTCGTACGGTCAACGGTCCGGTGGCTTGTCGCGCACCGTCATGGCGATGGTCCCACGCGCCGGGGAAACGGTCACTCCGGTTTCCCCGACGGTTTTTCCTCACGCCTGCCCAGCGGGCCCTCGGGCCACACCACGGTCAGCACGAACAACGGATCGGGGACCGGCCGAATTCCCTCACCGGTCCCGGTCCGCCCACGCGGCGGCCGGCCGTGCCCGGTAGACGTCGTAGACCCCCGGCACCGACCGCATGGCCCGCATCAGGGCCCCCAGCGCCCGCGGATCGGGCAGCTCCACGGTGTACGAGTGCAGGACCCGGTGCTCCTGCGGGGGCTCCACCGCGGCGGAGACGATGCCGATGTCCTGTGCGGCGATGGCTTCGGTGAGGTCGGCCAGCAGGCGCGGGCGGCTGAGCGCCTCGGCGAGCACGGTGGCGCGGTATCCCCCGGCCGGGCTGCCGTCCCGCCACAGGACGGGCACGGGCTCGCGCCCGGCGGCGGTCATCCGGGCGGTGGTCGGGCATTCGGTGCGGTGTACGGCCACGGTGCCGCCGCGGATGACGAATCCGGTCACCAGGTCCGGCGGCACCGGTGTACAGCAGCGGGCCAGCCGTACGGCCGCGTCGGGCACGTCGGTGACGGCGACCGGCTCGGGGGCGGGGCCGCTGTCGGCGGCGGCCACCGGGCGCTGCGCCGGGCTGCGCCCGGTCTGCTCCTGGCCCGTCGCGGCCGGGTACTGGGTCAGCCAGCGGGTGATCGCGATCCGGGCCGCCGGGGTGATGGCGTGCTCCAGCCAGTCACGGTCCGGTCCGGAGGTGGCGGATTCGTCCATCAGCAGCTGGAGGGTGTCGCCGTCGCGCAGCCGGGTGCCCAGCGGGGCGAGCCGGCCGTTGACCCGCACACCGACACAGGCGTGTCCGAAGCCGCCGTGCACCGCGTAGGCGGCGTCCACACAGCTGGCGCCGGCGGGCAGCCGGACGGTGCCGGAGGCGTCGCCGCCCTGGGTGGTGAAGACGGTGATCTCCCGGTCCTGGGCGAGGTCGTCCCGCAGCGCCGTCCAGAAGGTGTCGGCGTCGGGGGCGGCGCGCTGCCACTCCAGCAGCCGGGCGAGCCAGCCGGGCTGGGTCGGGTCGACCCGCACCCCGCCTTCGGCCCCGGCGGCGGAGCTGTCATCCCCGTCGCCGGGCGGTGCCGCTTCGGCGCCGGCGTGCGGGTCACCGAGCGCGATCACCCCGGCTTCGGCCACCCGGTGCATCCGGTGGGTGCGGACCAGCACCTCCGCGATCCGGCCCTGCTCGTCGGCGACGGCGGTGTGCAGCGACTGGTACAGGTTGAACTTCGGGGCGGCGATGAAGTCCTTGAACTCGGCGATCACCGGGGTGAAACAGGTGTGCAGCTCGCCGAGCACCGCGTAGCAGTCGGCGTCCTCGCCGACCCGGACCAGCAGCCTGCCGAAATCGCAGCCGCCGAGCTGGGCGCCGCCGCGTTTGAGCAGCAGCCGGTGGACGGAGACGGCGTGCCGGGGCCGGACGGCGACCTCGGCCCCGATACCGGCCTCGCGCAGCACCGCCCGCAGGCTGTCGGCGACCGCGGCCAGCGGGTCCGGGGCTGCGGCGTGGGCCTCGATCATGGCCCGGGTCCTGGCGTGCTCCTCGGGGTGGAGGACGGCAAAGACCAGATCCTCCAGCTCGGACTTGAGGGCCTGCACGCCGAGCCGCTCGGCCAGCGGAATCAGCACGTCGCGGGTGACCTTGGCGATCCGGGCCTGCTTCTCGGGCCGCATGACGCCGAGCGTGCGCATGTTGTGCAGCCGGTCGGCGAGCTTGATGGACATCACCCGCACGTCACTGCCCGTCGCGACCAGCATCTTGCGGAAGGTCTCGGGCTCGGCGGCGGCGCCGTAGTCGACCTTCTCCAGCTTCGTCACGCCGTCCACCAGGTAGGCGACGGCCTTGCCGAACTCCTGCTCGACCTGATCGAGCGTCACCTCGGTGTCCTCGACCGTGTCGTGCAGCAGTGAGGCCGTCAAGGTGGTGGTCTCGGCGCCGAGTTCGGCCAGGATGAGGGTCACCGCGAGGGGATGGGTGATGAACGGCTCACCGCTCTTGCGCGTCTGGCCGCGGTGGGACGACTCGGCGAGGACGTACGCCCGCCGCAGCCGCTCGATGGCCTCGGGGCCGGCCGCGGGATGGCGGCCGCGGTGGACCTTGATCAGATGCTCGATGGCGTCGGGCAGTCCGTCCCGCCCGCCCGAACCGCCGAGCAGGGCCGCCCGGCCCAGCAGTCGCAGGTCGAGGCGGCGCAGACCGCGTTTGCGGTCCGCCGCGGTCCGTCCCGCATCGAGCGCGGGCCGTCCCGCGTTCACCGCGTTGTCTGCGCTCATCGGCCCTCCGGCAGCGTGAACCGGCAGCGGGAGCCCTCCGCGACCCGGGGGCCGCGCCGGTGATTGATGCTACCGACCCCACCACGTGCGGCAGTCACGCTCTCGCCGAGAGTGATCCCCGTCACCCATTTGAGCGAAGGCGTACGGGGCTCTCGCCCGGATACGTCCTGGTACGGCTGCGCCGTGGGGTAATGGCGATTCCCCTGCGGCGGCCGGTACGGTCCGCGCGCCCCGCGGTGCGGCCCGCGCCCGGTCAGGGGGCGAGCCAGTCGGGGTCTATGGATCCCTCGGCGAGGATCACCGCCGGCCCGGTCATCTCGATCTCGCCGTCGGCGCCCTCACTGATCACCAGGCGGCCACCGGGTACGTCCACGGTGTACGTGACGGGCCGGCCGGTCACCGAGGGATCCAGGCCGTCACGCCGGGCGGCGGCGACCATCACCGCGCAGGCGCCCGTACCGCAGGAGCGGGTCTCGCCGGAGCCGCGCTCGTGCACCCGCAGCGCGACGTGGCGGGGGCCCCGCTCGATCACGAACTCCACGTTGGTGCCATCGGGGTAGGCCTCGGCCGGGCGGACATCGGGCGCGCGCAGCAAGTCCCCCGCCTCCGCCAGGTCCGCGACGAAGACGACCGCGTGCGGATTGCCCATGCCGACATGCACCGCGGGCCGGCTGCGGCCGTCCACGGTGACCGTGATCTCACCGCCGGGCAGGACGGCCCGGCCCATCCGTACCGTCACCCCGCCGGGGGCGCCGTCCTCGGTGTCCTTGGCGATGTGCACCCGGCGCACCCCGGCGCGGGTGGCGACGGCGAGGTCGCCGGCACCGGTGAGCCCCGCGCGCTGGAGGTAGCGGGCGAAGACCCGTACGCCGTTGCCGCACATCTCGGCGATGCTGCCGTCAGCGTTGCGGTAGTCCATGAACCATTCGGCCTCGGCGGCCAGCGCGGCGGCCTCCGGATGGGCGGCCGAGCGGACCACCCGCAGCAGGCCGTCGCCGCCCAGCCCTGCCCGGCGGTCGCACAGGCGTGCCACAGCGGCCGGGGACAGCTCCAGCAGGCCGTCGGGGTCGGGAACGATCACGAAATCGTTCTCGGTCCCGTGGCCCTTGAGGAACGGCACGCGAGCGGGCGGGGCGGTGGCGGGCACGGCGTCAGTCACGTGTCCGATCGTACGCGGGCGGGGCGGACCGGCGACGTGACAGCGGCGGTGCCTGTGGACAACCCGGGCGCGGACCTGGATCAGCGCAGCCGGGCGACGCGCCAGACCGCGAGGACCGCCAGCAGGCCGATGGCGGCGGTGTAGCCGAGGACGTAGCGCCAGTCGGGCCGGGCCCCGGAACCCCGGGCGGGCAGTCCCGGCCAGGTCTGACCGATCCGCCGGGCCGCCATCAGTCCCCAGCCGGCGGCGCAGCAGAACAGCAGCAGGCCGAGCATGGCCACCACCGGTCCGGCGTCGCCGGACTCGAACGCGAGCGGGAAGGCGAACATCAGCGAGCCGCCGACGGCCAGCGCGATGATCGGGGCCAGCTGCCAGATCCGCAGCCGCCGCTGGGGGCGCAGCTCACCGAACGACTGACCGTCCTCCATGGGCGGAAGGTGCTCGGCGGAACCCAGGGGGTCGAGGGGATCGATGGAATCAAGGGGGTCGAGAGCGTCGAGGGGGTGAAGGGACCCGTTGGAGCCCAGAGAATCCCCGCGCGGCAGAGGTCCGAATCGGTCCCCGGGTTCCTCGGCATCGAGGGAGTCGACGGATTCGAGGGAGTCGAGTGATTCACGGTGCGGGCGGGACTCAGGAATCCGCTGATCCTCCTGCGACGCACGGGGCACGCCCGTGTTCGCCGCTGTGTCGCGCCCCGGTGGGGTGTCGCGTGGGCCGGCTGCCATCGCCACGCGCCCTCCAGAGTCTCCGACACCGTAGCTACCTGAAGCTCGATGATGGCACGCGTGGGGGGCCGCTCCTGGACACCGGGGCGTCCCGATGCCATCACGTGATCAGGCTGTGACCGCTTCTTGGAGCAACATCAGCGCCTGGTCGGCGAGTTCCTTACCACGGGTACTCAGCCAGTGCACCCGCTGATCACGCCGGAACCACGAATCCTGACGGCGCGCGAAGCGCTTGGTGGCGCGCACCGTCTCCGCGCGCGCCCCCTGCTCGGTGCAGTCGCCGGCCAGCGCCGCAAGCACCTGCTGATAGCCCAGCGCCCGGGACGCGGTACGCCCCTCCCGCAGGCCCGCGGCCTCCAGGGTTCGGACCTCGGCGACCAGCCCCGCCTCCCACATCCGGTCGACCCGCAGCGCGATCCGCTCGTCGAGTTCGGGGCGGGGGACGTCGACGCCGATCTGCACGGTGTCGTACACCGACTCGTGGGTGGGCAGATTGGCGGTGAAGGGGCGGCCGGTGATCTCCACGACCTCCAGGGCGCGCACGATCCGGCGGCCGTTGCTGGGCAGTATGGCGCGGGCGGCTTCCGGGTCGACGGCGGCCAGCCGGGCGTGCAGGGCGCCGGGCCCGCGCATGTCGAGTTCACCTTCCAGCCGGGCGCGGACCGCCGGGTCGGTGCCGGGGAACTCCAGCACGTCGAGGGCGGCCCGCACATAGAGGCCCGAGCCGCCGACCAGGACGGGGACGCGGCCCGCCGCGTGCAGCCGGTCGATCTCGGCGCGGGCCAGGCGCTGGTAGTCCGCGACGTTGGCCGCCTCGGTCACGTGCCAGATGTCCAGCAGGTGGTGCGGGATGCCCTGACGCTCTTCCAGGGGGAGCTTGGCGGTGCCGATGTCCATGCCCCGGTAGAGCTGCATCGAGTCGGCGTTGATCACCTCGCCGCTCAGCGCCCGGGCCAGGGCGACGGCCAGGTCGGATTTCCCGGCCGCGGTGGGTCCGACGACAGCGATCACACGATTCTTCACGGTGCCAGTCTCGCAAAGATCGACGGGCCGTCCGGATCGAACGAGCGGGCCGGGGCCGACGCGGGGCAGGAATCCGGCGGCGCGAGTAAGGTCGAAAGGGAAGAGGGCGTTTTGGGGTAGTTTGGCATGTTCGCCGAACACCGGATGCAACGGCGCATCGAACCCCTCTCCTGGCAGTCGTCTTCGGAGGAAGGTGCCAGATGAGCTTCATGGACACGCTCAAGGACAAGCTCGGCATGTCGAAGAGCCGCAGCAACGACATCACCCGGCAGCACGGGGACGATGCCGACCAAGGAATGGACAGGGGTGGCCGGCAGGACGACCCGATGGACCCCGGCACCCAGAAGGCGCAGGACCCGATGGACGAGGGCCACGACAAGGGCGACGGCCCCGCCTGACCCGAACCGTCCATCGGCGCCGCGAGACCCGGCGAGCGAGCGCGCCACCCGAACCGGACAGCCGCGGATTTCCACCATCCGCGGCGAGTCCATGCGGGCGCGAAGGGTCAGGGCGTGCCCGCCGTGGGCCGGGACGGGTCCGGGCAATCCGGGGGAACGCGCCCGGGTCGAGCCCATGCCCCCTGCCGGATCCGGTCAGGTCCAGGTGGCCACGAAGTACCCCACTCCGTACGGCGCCGACTCGTGCAGAAGTGCCCCGCCGAGGCCGGCGCCTTCCGCCGCCCCGGCCAGCACCTGCCAGGGCGCCCGGCCGGCGGCCTTGAGGATCTGGGCCAGCTCCGGATCGAGTGCGGCCAGTGCCCCGGTGTCGGCTTCCGCCAGAGCGGCGGCCACATTGGTGTCGAAGGGCACCGCGCGATCGTCCAGATAGCCGGGCGCCTTGACCGTCCGGCAGGCGCTGCCGTCCCCCATTACCAGGAGGGCCACCCGCCCGGCCGACCCGGCGACAGCCCGCCCGGCCGTGGCGCAGCGCTCCTGATCCAGCCCCTCCCCCACCCCCCAGCCCCTCAACGGGCGCCGCCTTCCAGTCCCGCAGCAGCCAGGCGGCGACAGCGAGGGACGGTGGCAGCGGGCGGGGATCCGCGGGCGGCACGGCACCGGGCAGTGTCACGTCGCCGGCATCCGCCCACTTCCCGGGCCCGGCTCCCGCCGCAGCCACCAGCGACAGCCGCTCGGGCGGCGTCCGGGGCGGCTCCCCCAAAGTGACGTCCAGCGCCACCCCGAACGAGCGGAAGGAGCCTTCGGCGCCTTGCGCGAACACGCCCCGGCCCGGGCGCTCGGCCGGTCCGATCACCACCAGCCGCTCCGGGCGGGACGCGGCCAGCACACCCACCGCGTCCGCGCACGCGGCACGCAGCCCGTCCAGCTCGGCCGCGGCCCCCGCGGCGACCTCGGGGACCAGCAGCGGCGGACAAGGACATACGGCGGCAGCGACGAGCATGATCGGAACCCTACCGACGACCTCTGACAACGCGGCCCCGGAGGGCCCGCGGCCGGACGGCTAGCCGCAGGCGCAGCCGTCCGCCGCCGCGATCGGCGCGGGCGGGGCCGCCGGGGCGCCGATGGTGGGGATGCCCAGCATGACCCCGGCCGGCTGCGGGGCCGGCGTCGAGGTGCGGCGCTCCCAGGCGTCGCCCGCGCTGGTGCGGCGTACCCCGAGCGGCGCGTGCTCGGCGAGCAGGTGGTGCGGTGCGGCGTAGGTGATCTCGACGGTCACCAGGTCGCCCGGCCGGACCGTTTCGGCGGGCCGCTCGAAGTGCACAAGACGGTTGTCGGGGGCGCGCCCGGACAGCCGCCGGGTGGCGTCGTCCTTGCGGCCCTCGCCCTCGGCGACCAGCACCTCCAGGGTGCGGCCGACCTGCTTCTTGTTCTCCGCCCAGGAGATCTCCTCCTGGAGCGCGACCAGGCGCTCGTACCGCTCCTGCACCACGGCCTTGGGGATCTGCCCGGCCATCTCGGCGGCGGGCGTGCCGGGACGCTTGCTGTACTGGAAGGTGAACGCCTGCGCGAAGCGCGCCTGCCGCACCACGTGCAGCGTCTCCTCGAAGTCCGCCTCGGTCTCGCCGGGGAAGCCCACGATGATGTCGGTGGTGATCGCGGCGTCCGGCATCGCGGCGCGCACCTTCTCGATGATGCCGAGGTAGCGGTCCTGGCGGTACGAGCGCCGCATGGCCTTCAGGACCCGGTCGGAGCCGGACTGCAGCGGCATGTGCAGCTGGTGCATCACGTTCGGTGTCTCGGCCATGGCGGCGATCACGTCGTCGGTGAAGTCGCGCGGGTGCGGCGAGGTGAACCGCACCCGCTCCAGGCCCTCGACGCGGCCGGTGGCCCGCAGCAGCTTGCCGAACGCCTCCCGGTCGCCGATCTCCGAACCGTAGGCGTTCACGTTCTGGCCGAGCAGCGTCACCTCGATGACGCCTTCGGCCACCAGCGCCTCGACCTCGGCGAGCACATCGCCCGGCCGGCGGTCCTTCTCCTTGCCGCGCAGGGCAGGCACGATGCAGAAGGTGCAGGTGTTGTTGCAGCCGACCGAGATCGCGACCCAGGCCGCGTACGCCGACTCGCGGCGGGACGGCAGCGTCGAGGGGAAGGTCTCCAGGGACTCGGCGATCTCGATCTGCGCCTCGTCGGCGATCCTGGCGCGCTCCAGCAGCACCGGCAGCTGGCCGATGTTGTGGGTGCCGAAGACCACATCCACCCAGGGAGCCCGCTTGACGATGGTGTCGCGGTCCTTCTGCGCCAGGCAGCCGCCGACCGCGATCTGCATGCCGGGGCGGGCGGCCTTCCTCGGCACCAGCTGGCCGAGGTTGCCGTAGAGGCGGTTGTCGGCGTTCTCGCGCACCGCGCAGGTGTTGAAGACCACGACGTCCGCGCCGTCGGCCCCGTCCGGCGCGCGGACGTACCCCGCCTGCTCCAGCAGGCCGGACAGCCGCTCGGAGTCGTGGACGTTCATCTGGCATCCGTAGGTGCGGATCTCGTAGCTGCGGGGAAGGGTGTCCTGCGCGGTCATGGCACCAGGGTAGGCGCTCCCCGCGTGTCCCCCGAACGGAGTCGTTCCCCGCCGGACTTCGGGCAGGCCGGCCGCCCGGGCGTCCGGGCGACCCGCTCCGGACTCGCGGCGAGCCGGCGGCGGGCCGGCGCCCGGCTTCCCGGTGTCTTTCCGGCGCCCCTCCAGCACCTTTCGGCGCCTTTCCGGCCCGGCCGCACCTTCCCCGCCCGCGCCCCGGCTGGCAGGATCGCGGGGCATGGATCTCTCCCACCTCGGCGGACGCCTGCGGACGGCGCTCGACGCGCGGTCACCCGGGCGGCGGCGGGCGCTGCAAGCGGTGCTGGCGACGGCCTCGGCGCTCGCGCTGCTGCTGTGGTGGCTGCTGCCGTCCGACGGGCCCTCCTACCCCAAGGCGCCGATATCGCTGGCGACCGGTGTCGCCGACGGTGTGTACGAAACCTATGGGGTGCTGCTCAAGCGCGATCTGGGCACGGCGCTGCCCGGGGTACAGGTGAATCTGATCCACACCGAGGGGTCGGTGGACAACATCAAGCGGGTCGTCTCCGGTCACGCCGACTTCACCATCGCGGCGGCGGACGCGGTGGCCAACTACCACGGCCCCGGCAGGGCCGACCTGCGGGCCTGCGCCCGGCTCTACGACGACTACATGCAACTGGTCGTACCGCGCGGCTCCCCCGTCCGTTCGGCCCGCGACCTGCGGGGCCTGCGGGTGGGCGTCGGGCAGGCGGACTCCGGTGTCAATCTGATCACCCGGCGGCTGCTCACCGCCGCCGGCCTGGACATCGACAAGGACATCAAGGCCTTCCCGGTCGGCATCGACCAGGCACCGGCGATGCTGCTCGGCGGCAAGCTGGACGCCTTCTTCTGGTCCGGCGGTCTGCCGACCGCGGCGGTGACCGCGATGGACTCCCCGGTGCCGCGGATCAAACTGGTGCAGCTCGGCGACCTGGTGACGAAGCTGCACGCGATGGGATCGCAGATGCAGTACTACCGGCAGGCGGAGATGCCGGCCGACGCGTACCCCAAGGCGCAGGACGGGCAGGCGGTTCCCACCATCGCGGTGGCGAATCTGCTGGTCACCACCGATCACGCCGATCCCGGCCTGGTGGAGCGGCTGACCCGGGCGGTCATCGACAGCCGGGACGCGATCGGCAAGAAGGTTCACGCGGCGCAGCTGGTGGACCTGCGCACCGCTGTTTTCACCGATCCGCTGCCGCTGCATGTGGGCGCCGCCCGCTACTACCGGTCGGTCAAGCCGTAGCGCGCGGGCCCGACCGGCGGGCACGGCTCCGGCGCGCAGGGCGCAGCTCCGCCGCGCCGGACGCGGCTGCCGCGCCCTGCCGGCCCCTCATCTCGTGGTCACGTCGGCGGTGCGCGGCACGGTCAGCGTGACCTCCAAGCCCTGCGGTTCGCGCCGCCCGTAGCTGACGGTGCCGCCGGTCTGACCGAGCAGGGCGTGCGCGATGGACAGGCCGAGGCCGGAGCCCTGCACGTTCTGATGGCGGGCGCTGCGCCAGAAGCGGTCCCCGATCCGGGCCAGCTCGTCGTCGTTCAGGCCCGGGCCGCCGTCGGCGACGACGATCGCGACACGTTCGCCCGCCTCTTCGACCCGCACGCACACCGACTCGCCGCCGGGCGTGAATTTGAGCGCGTTGTCGAGCACCGCGTCCAGCGCGCTGGACAGCGCCACCGCGTCCGCCCAGCCCGTCACCGTCCGGCCCCCGGGCGGCTCGGCGAACTCCACCGCTATGCCCGCCCGGTCGGCCACCACCCGCCACGCCGACGTCCTGACCCGGGCCAGTTCGGTGATGTCCGTCGCGGCCGGCCGGCTGCCGGAGCTCTCGGCGACCGCGAGGCCGAGCAGGTCGTCCAGGACCTGCGCGAGCCGGTGGCCCTCCTCCTGCACCGACTCGGCTTCGGTGTGGCCGGCCGGCAGCGCGAGACCGAGCAGCTCGATGCGCAGCAGCAGCGCCGACAGGGGGTTGCGGAGCTGGTGGGAGGCATCGGCGACGAAGGCCCGCTGCTGGTCCAGCACCGCCTCCACATTGTCGGCCATCTCGTTGAACGAGCGGACCAGCCGGCGCAGTTCCGGTGGTCCGCCGGCCGCTTCGACCCGGGACTTCATCCGGCCGGTGGCGATGTCGTGCGTCACCCGGTCCAGCGTCGCGACCGGCAGCATCACCCACCCGGTCAGCCGCACCGCGAGCAGTACCGCGATGGCCATCGCCGCGAACTCGCCCGCCGCCAGCAGCAGCCAGCCGTGCAGGATCCGAGACCGCAGCGCCCCGGTCGGCGAGTCGGTGACCACGACCGCCACCACGTCCCCGTCCCGCACGATCGGGGAGGAGATGGCGAGGGTACGGGACTGCCAGGGCCACACCTGCTGCGGATCGTGGGCACGGCGGCCGAGCAGCGCCGCGTAGTAGGAGTTGTACAACTCGCCCGCGGGCGGCACCCGCCATCCCTGCGGAGCGGCGGCCATCGCGGTGCGGTCGCGGTAGAAGACACCGACGCTGATGCCGTAGAGCCCCTGGTAGCGCGCGAGTTCGGTGCGCAGGGTGTGCAGCCGCTCGTCGTCGGCCGGGTCGACGGCGTCCGTTCCCTCGTCCCGCGCGGTGACGAACTGGGCCAGCGCCGCGAAGCGCGTGGTGTCGTCGATCCGGTCCACCACGACGCGCTGCTGCTGCGCGGCGGCCTGGCTGGCGGCCAGCGGGAAGCCGAGCGCCAGCAGCACGCCGGCCATCAGCACGATGAGCAGGGGAAGCAGGCGCGAGCTCACGGCGGCGGGTCCTCTCCTGGCGGGCCGTCAGCCGGCCGGGACGACGAGCCGGTAGCCGACCCCGCGGACCGTCTCGATCATCGCCGGGGTGCCGAGCTTGGCACGCAGGGAGGCCACGTGGACCTCCAGGGTGCGGCCGGTGCCCTTCCAGACCGTGCGCCACACCTCGCTGATGATCTGCTCCCGGCGGAAGACCACACCGGGCCGCTGCGCGAGCAGCGCCAGCAGGTCGAACTCCTTGCGGGTCAGGGCGATCGGGACACCGTCGACAGT
>NZ_FMCH01000050.1 GCF_900091855.1 Streptomyces sp. DvalAA-14 | reverse complement strand
CGTGGGGCGGCGGCCGACGGCCGGGGCGGTGCGGGTCTGTGTCATCGACAGCGGCGTGGAACGCGACCATCCGATGATCGGCCCGGTGAACGCCTCGTATGTGGCGGTCCCGGTCGACGGCGAGGTCCAGGTGGTGGAGACGGAGACCGGCGATGTGTGCGGGCACGGCTCGGCCTGCGCCGGAATCATCCGCTCGCTGGCCCCGGCGTGCGAGATCCACAGCGTGCGGGTGCTGGGCGAGAGCTTCGGCGGCACCGGCGACGTGTTCGTGGCGGGCCTGCGCTGGGCGGTGCGGCAGGGCTTCGACGTCATCAATCTGAGCCTGTCCACCTCGCGGGCC
This sequence comes from Streptomyces sp. DvalAA-14, assembly GCF_900091855.1. Classification (GTDB taxonomy): domain Bacteria; phylum Actinomycetota; class Actinomycetes; order Streptomycetales; family Streptomycetaceae; genus Actinacidiphila. The sequence continues at coordinate 8,889 of NZ_FMCH01000050.1, read as the reverse complement.
CGCTTCACCGGGCCGCTGCGCGAAGTGGCCGACGACGCCTACTTCCAGGGCAGTGTGATCGTGGCCTCGGCCCACAACATGCGGGTGGAGAGCTTCCCGTGGCGGTTCTCCTCGGTGATCTCGGTGGGCAGCCACGACGTGGACGACCCGGATCTGGTGCTGTACAACCCCAAGCCGCCGGTGGAGTTCTTCGCCCGGGGCCAGAACGTCGAGGTCGCCTGGCTGGACGGCGGCCGGACCCGCAACACGGGCAACAGTTTCGCCACCCCCCATGTCACCGGGCTGTGCGCGCGCATCCTCAGCAAGCACCCGCGTATGACGGCGTTCCAGCTCAAGAACATCCTCTATCTGACCGCAGCCAACGTTCGAGGAGAGTCATGACCCAGGACAACCAGCTGGTGGCGGCGGTGTCGGCGGCGATGGCGGATTCCGGGGCCGAGAGCCGCCGGCTGCTGCAGTCCATCGTGGACACCGCGCGGGCCATTTTCGGCGCTCAGGCCAGTTCCATCTTCCTGCTGGAGGAGGACAGCGGCGAGCTGGTCTTCGAAGCCGTCGCGGGGCAGGGCGAGGAGTGGCTGGTCGGGCGCCGCTTCCCCAGCGACCGCGGGATCGCCGGCTGGGTGGCCAGCACCGGCGAGGCGATGGTGGTGGACGACCTGTCGACCAGCACCTCCTTCGCCCGCGACATCGCCGAGTCGACCCGGTACGTGCCGCGTTCGCTGATGGCCGTGCCGCTGAGCTACGACGAGCAGGTGCTCGGCGTGCTGGAGGTGCTGGACGCCAGCCCGCAGGCCCGGTCCGGCATCGCCGAGCTGGAGCTGCTGGGGCTGTTCGCCAATCAGGCCGGGGTGGCGCTGCGGATCGTCTCGCGCACCCGGGCCGCGCGCAGCGCGCTGGCCGGCGGCGGCGAGGACTACACCGAGCTGATCGGCCTGGTGCACGCGATCCAGGGCCTGGACGGGGACCGCCGCCAGTCGGGTTTCCGGCTGATCGACTCACTGCGCGACGTGCTGAGCCCGATGCCGCTGTGACCGGCCGGGCCGGCCGCCCCGGCCCCCGCTGCGCGCGGGGGCCGGGGCCGTCAGCCCACCGCGGACCGGGTGTGCGGGAGCGGGCCGGTGCCGCCCGGCGCCGGGGGCGCGAGCTCTTCCTCGCGGGCGCGTTCCCGGGCGTAGGCGCGGAACGGGACCGGCAGCCGGTAGCTGGGCCCGTCGGTGCTCCGGGCGCGGACCAGCAGCAGGTGCGCGGCGATCAGCCGTTCCAGCGCCTTCTCCGCCGCGGGGAGCCCCGTGCCCAGCGCGCCCGCCGCCTCCCGCAGGCCGAACGGCTCGTCGGGGAGCAGCCCGATCCGGCGCAGGGTGGTCCGGTCGTGCGGGGGCAGATCCTGGTAGCAGCTCTCCAGCCGGGGCCGCAGCCGCAGGTCGCCCGCGGTCAGCTCGTCCAGCAGCTGGTGTTCGTCGGCGAGACGACGCGCGTAGTGGGCCAGCGTCAGATGGGTCAGCCCGGCCAGGTTGGCGCCGACGATCCGGACCGGCAGCGGCAGCAGCCCGCAGGTGGCCACCAGGCGCCGGGCGGTGACCGGTTCGGCGGCGGCGCGCTCGGCGCCGATCAGCCGGCCGAGCAGGTCCAGTGCCTCGGGTTCGTCCATCGGCGCCAGGTCCAGGTGGTCGGCCGCCTCCAGGCCGACCAGCCGGCGCCTGCTGGTCACCACCGCGCGGCTCTCGCCGGCCCCGGGCAGCATCGGCCGGACCTGCGCCTCGTCGAAGGCGCCGTCCAGCACGACGAGCATCCGCAGGTCGGCCAGGCGGGTCCGGTACAGCGCGGCGCGCTCCTGCGGGCCGCGCGGCAGCTGACCGGACACGCCGATGCCGCGCAGCAGTTCGACCAGGACCTCGGCGGCGGGACGCGGCCGGCCCTGGGGGGTGCGTAATCGGACCAGCAGCCGGCCGTCGGGGAAGGGGGTGGCCATCCGGTGGGCGCCGTGTACGGCCAACGCGGTCTTGCCGACCCCGGGCGCGCCGGTGATCACCGTCACCGGCTTGGCCGCGGGGCCGCCCACCATGCCGGTGAGCGATCGCACCTGCGCGGCGCGGCCGGTGAAGTCCGCCAGGTCGGCGGGGAGCTGGGTGCGGTCCTGGCGGATCACCACCGGCCGGGCCTGCACGGCGGGCGACGGGTCCAGGGCCGCGTCACCGCTGAGGATCGCCTCGTAGAGCCGGGCCAGCACCGGGCTGGGCTGCATGCCGAGATCGCGGACCAGCATCTGCCGCATGGCGTCGAACTGGGCCAGCGCCTCGGTCTGCCGGCCCGACTGGTAGAGCGCCAGCATCTGGGCGTGCCGCAGCCGTTCGCGGTACGGGTGGCGGCGGGCGAGTCCGTCGATGTCGTCGACGTGCTGGGCGTGGTGGCCCAGGGCCAGTTCGGCCTGGCACCAGTCCTCGTAGACCGTCAGATAGCGGTCCTCCAGCTGCTCCGCCTCGCTCGCCAGCGCCGGCACCGACGCCAGGTCGGACAGCGCCGGGCCGCGCCACATGCTGACCGCGGTGCCCAGCAGGTGCGCGGCCTGGGTCAGGTCGCCGCCCCGGGCGGCCAGCCGGCCGCCGCGCGCCAGTTCCTCGAAGCGCAGCAGGTCCAGTTGCTCGGACCGGACCTGGATGAGGTAGCCGGGCGGGCGGCGGATCAGCGCCTGGCTGCCCCCGTCCGGCCGGTCGCCGCCGCCGCGCAACTCCTTGCGCAGCGCGGAGACGTACACCTGGAGGTTCTTGTGCGCGGTCCGGGGCGGCCGGCCGGACCACAGGGCGTCGCAGAAGGCGTCCACCGACACCACCCGGTTGGCCCGGCACAGCAGCAGCCCGAGGACGATCCGCTGCTTGAGCGGACCGAGCTGCAGCGCGCGGGCCCCGGTGTGGGCCTCCAGCGCCCCGAGGATTCCGAATCGCAGCGGTGGTGCGGACGGACCGGACCGGCTGCCGGCCGAGGAATCCTCGGCCACCGCTTCACCCACTGACCCTCCCGAGTTTCTTAGGCGGTTCAGGTACACAGACGGTGCTGATTCAGGTGCGGACGGTGCTTTGACCCACCGCATGTTCGCACCGCCCGAGGGCAGCGGTCCACCGTCCCAAGGGTTCGTGGACGGGCAATTCAACCGGTAATTAAGAATTCCCTAAGCGGCGCGCTGCCGGGTGTCACAACGCCCGGTGACACAGGCCGCAGGGGCCGCAAAGGCCCCGGACGCCGCAGCAGTAACGACTCCGTAAAGGCGCATTTATTTATCGCGTCGGGGCCGCGCTTTTCCACCGGGCCCGGCGGGGCGGTGCCGCGGGCACGCCCAGCGGGTCCGGCAGATGGCGTGGCGCGATCTGCCGGACCACGCCGCGCTGCCCCGGGCGCGGCCCGCCGGCACGGCCTACGGGCGGGTGGCGCGCGGCGACAGGGCCGTCGCGAGGAGCCAGACGGCGCCGAAGGCCAGGGCCGACAGGCGCCGGGTGCAGCGGCCGGAGGTGCGTATCGCCAGCAGCATCAGCGACGCCGACAGCACGGTGAGGGCGCGCACGCCGCGCCCCGGTTCGCGCCGGGTCGCGCGGCCGGTCCCCCGGTCGGTGGCGGCTCGGTCGGCGGTGGGGTCGGTGGTGCGGTCGGTGGTGCGGTCGGTCCCGGGGGCGGTCCCGCCGTCGCGCTCCCGAGCCGGACGGCCCTTCGGCGGTCCGGCCCAGCGGCCCGCCGACCGCATGCGGAAGACCAGCAGGCGGTCCTGCCGGCGCAGGATCTTCTCCAGTTGGTGCAGCGTTCGCCGTTCCCCTGCCGACAGACTGATGTCGTCCACTTGCGTACCGCCTTCCGGGCCGCAGCTCTCCTGCGGGACCGTCTGCCCCGCCTCGTGGGCGACACGCCCGGAAAACCAGTGCCGTGGGGCCGGCCGCGGGCCGGCGGCCGACCGGTCAGCCGTGCGCGCGTTCCAGCACGGTGAAACGGCCGCCGTCGGGGTCGCGCAGTTCGGCGAAGGCCCCGGCCGGGGTGGTACCGCTCTTGATCACGCTGCCGCCGAGGGCGCGGGCCGCGGCGACGCAGCCGGCCACCTCCGCCACCGCGAACTGCACCTCCCAGTGCGGCCGCAGGCCCGGGTCGGGGGCCGCTTCCACCGCTCCGGAGCTGAGCCGGGCGACGATCTCGCCCCGGGCGCGGACGACGACCTCCTCGTCCTCGTACGCCACCAGGGTGCCGCCGGGGCCGCCGTCGGCCCACTGGAGCACGCCGCCGTAGAACATGGCCGCCTCGAAGGCGTCGCGGGTCCGCAGGCGCAGCACGACGGGGCCCTGGTCGCGCCAGGTCTTCCAGTTGTTGGGGAGCCGGCCCTCCCACAGGCCGAAGACCGCGTTGTCGCGGTCGGCGGCCACCATCGCCCGGCCGGAGGCGAAGGCGACCGGGCCGAGCGCGACGGTGGCGCTGCGCTCCCTGATCCGGGCGGCTGCCTCGTCGATCCCGCTGACCGCGAAGTACGGCGTCCACACGACGGCGACCTGCAGGTCCGAGGCGACGGCGCCGATGCCGGCCACCGGCCTGCCCTGGCTCAGTGCGATGGCGAAATGGTCACCGAGCGTGGTGGACCGGAACTCCCAGCCGAGCACGCTGCCGTAGAACTTCTCGGCCGACTCCAGGTCGCGGGCGTTGAGACTGACCCAGCACGGCGCGCCGCGGCTCGCGTCCCCGGTCACGCCCTGCGACGCGTCCGATGCGGCGGCCTCGGCCTGGGCGCGCAGGGCGCCGGTCACCGGTTGCTGGTGGGTCATCGCGAATACCGTTTCGTTTCGGTGTACGACCGCGGTTTCCGGCCGATGCGCTTGCACTCATGCCCGAGGCGCGCCGGGTCATGCACGGCGGCTGCGACAGCGCGGGGTCCGCCACCGTGCGCCAGCGGGCGTACGCACCACGTTACCGTGCGGCCTCCGGGCGGCGGACGGTCAGCCCGGTGCACTGCCAGCTCAGCTCGTCGACGTCCGGCTGCGGGGGCAGGTGGCCGTACGCTCCGGCGGCGACGCTGACACAGACCACGGGCCAGGCGCGCCAGTGCGCGCCGACCCCGCGCCCGTCGGCGAAGACCTGGACGCCGTCGACGGACCAGCGCACGCTGTCGCGGCCGAGCTCCACCTGGAGGAGGAAGGGCTGCCCCGGGGTGACCACGTCCGGCGGGTAGGCGCCGGCGCCCCGGACGTGGTTGGTGAGTTCCAGCGTCCGCGGATGCTCCGGGTGGTACTCGAACAGGTCGATCTCGCCGTGTCCGGGCTGCGGCCGGCCGCCGGAGCTGTCGCGGCCCCAGGTCCACAGCGCGGGCCAGGCGCCGCGGACGTCGTGGACCAGGCAGGTGGCACTCACCTCGTCGCCCGGCAGCAATTCGAAGCCGCCGGGGGCGTACTCGGTGGACACCAGGTCGGTGTACCACAGGCCGCCGCGGGCGCGGCGGGCCCGGAAGAGGCCGGTCGCACCGGGGCCGTGGCTCGGTCCGATCTGGTCGAGTTTGTTGTCGCCGGGGTTGCGGCCGTCCTCCGGGTAGGCGGAGGTCCGGCCGACCGCCCAGGCCGTGCGGTCGGTGAACGGCGCGTTGAACACCACGGGTGGCGGCCGGTCGGTCATGTCTGCTCTCCCCGCTGAACGCCCCCGGCTCCAGTCAACGGCATCGCGCGGGGGCGGGACAGAGCGTGCGGGGGCGCGGGGAGAGCGCGGACCTGGCCTTTCACGCCGGCCCGGGCGCGGCTACGGATGAGGAGCGACCCACTGCTGGTTCGAGCCGCCGTTGCAGGTCCAGATCTCCAGTTGGGTGCCGTTGGCGGTGTTGAAGCCCGGATCGTCGAGGCACTTGCCGGAGCCGGGGTTGACCAGGGCGCCGTTCTGGGCGCTCCACTGCTGGTTGGCGCCGCCGTTGCAGTCCCAGATCTCCACCGGGGTGCCGTCGGCGGTGGCGGTGGGACCGCCGGTGATGTCCAGGCACTTGCCGCCCACCCGGACGGTGCCGTCGGCGGCGAAGGTCCAGTTCTGGTTGGCGCCGCCGTTGCAGTCCCACAGCTGCACCCTGGTGCCGTTGGTGGTGCCGCCGGCGTCGTCGTCCACGCACTTGGAGGTGTCGGCGACGGCGACGACCGGGCCGGTGGCGCCGCCCTGGGCGCCGACCGGGGTGACGGAGAGGTTGTCGAACTGGTCGGCCTGGTAGCCGCCGGTGCCCAGGCCCACCATGCCGGTGCCGAAGGTGCCGTCGCTCGCGCTGCCCACCGTGACGCCGTCGATGGCCGCGGTGAGGGCGGTGCCGTTGACGGTGAGCGCGAGGTGGTGCCAACTGCCGGCGCCCAGGGCGGCCACCGTGCCGCTGGCCAGCGTGGTCAGGGTGTGGCTGGTGTTGTTGCGCACGATGGACCAGGCGCCGGTGTTGGCGACCTGGAGGTAGTAGGAGTTGATCCCGGCCGGGCCGAAGCTGTGCTGGGTGCCGGCCCGCGCGATCAGCTGCACCGAGCCGGCCTGGGCGATCAGCGCGTCGGTGGCGACGGTGTAGTTGGTCCAGCCCAGGTCGCCGCCGATGGTGTACGGGTTGGAGTCGCCGTCCCATTCGATCGGCTTGACCGGGGTCTGCTGGGTCACGCAGCGCCCGGTCCGGCCGCCGCCGCAGCCGGTCACCTCGAACGCGCCCTGCATCTGGGACAGATAGCGGGGCTGCTGGCCGACGGTGGCCGCGTCGAAGCTGTCCGAGTACGGCAGCGCCAACGGGTGCGCCGCGGGCGAGGCCGCGGCGCCCTTGCCCTGGCCGGTGGTCGTGGTCAGCGTGTAGACGTAGCCGGGCTGTACGGTCAGTGAGTAGGAGCCGCCCGACGGGGTGATGGCGGACTGCTGCGCCATCTGGGCCGACGGGCTGCTGGAGTTGAGGTCGGTCGCCCACACGTGCACCGCGCCGGCCGACAGGCCGCCGGAGACATGGACGGTGACGGTCTGCGCGGCGGTGGCGGTGCTGGTCTCGATGATCGTGGAGTAGTCGGTGTTGTCGGTCGACTTCAGCGTCACGAAGCTGCCGTTGCTCTCGCTGCCGCCCAGGTAGCCGGAGCCGGTGTCGAGGAACTTCCAGCCGGGCGCGGTGAACTGGGTGACCTGGGCGGTGGCCCACAGGCTGCGGCCGAGGCTGTAGGCGCCGGAGGACGGCTGGTCGGCCCGCACCAGGCCGACGGTGCTGTACGGCAGATTCGGGTAGACCGCGGCGACCACCGGCCAGTTGATGTACGAGGTGAAGTGGGCGTCGATGTAGCCGCGGGTGATGGAGCGGATCAGCGCGGGCGCGCCGGAGTCGAGGTCCTGGGAGCCGTTCTCGCTGGCCCACAGCGGTTTGCCGGTGCCGGTCGCGGTCGCGTTGCCCGGGCAGGTGTCCGCGTTGCCGCCGTCGCCGCCCTGGCAGGGGTAGTGGACGCCGATGATGTCGACCGCGGCGGCGAAGGCGGGGTTGGCGGCCACGTCGTTGGCCACGCCCCAGTCGCTGTCGGCGCCGACGATCTTGACGTTGCCGTAGCCGTTGGAGTTCAGCGCGGTGCGCAACTGCTCGTACCAGGCGATGTTGTAGCCGCGCTCGTTCCAGCCGCCGAGGTAGTCCACGGTCAGGCCGTGGGTGGTGGCGCAACCGAGCCACTTCACGAGGTAGTTGATGGTGTCGGTGGACCAGAAGTTGCCGCCGCCGAGGTAGCCGGGCGCGCCCCAGGCCAGTCCGTAGAGCTTGATGGCGGGGTTACGGGCCTTGGCCTGCTGCATCAGCCACCACTCGTAGCCGGTCGAGCAGTCGACGGTGGTGGCGTTGTGCATGTGGCTGGACTCGGAGCCGTCGGTGGAGTTGGTGTCGCCGCCTATCTCCACCTTGAGGATCTGCAGGTCCGCGCCGTAGCCGGGCTTGAAGAGGTAGTCGAGGATCTGCTGCTGCTGGGCCGCCGGGTAGTCGGTGAGCAGCCGGGTGTTGCCGCCGCCCCCGCTGATGGCGCCGATCCCGTCGAAGGTGCGGCCGGCGCTGGTCCCGTCGGCGGCGATCGTCGTGGTGGTCGCGGCCTGCGCGGGCCGGGCGCCGGAGCCGAGACACAGGGCGGCGATCAGCACGGTGACCGCCAGCACGGCCAGCTGACGGAATGTCCTGCGCTGTACGGCGATCACCATCGCAACGTCCTTCCCCACCGAGGAAATTCACCAGAAAGGATCAGAACCACACGCACGGTACGGCGCACAGTGCACTGCAATCCCACGGAGGCGTCAAGACTGCGCACAAACAAACGTTTGCCGGGGCCCGGTCGGCGCCGGACGCCTCGCAGCGGCGGGCGCCGGACCCGGGCGGCGGGCGGACCGCGACCCCGAGCGGAGTGCGCCCGAGCGGAGTGCGCCCGAGCGGAGTGCGCCCGAGCGGAGTGCGGGTGTCGCCATCGGGGCTGTCCGGTTGGCGTAGGTCCCGTACGAGCCCGCCGGGCTCCGCCTGCTTGCGGGCATCAGGCCCGCCGGGCGCTCACCTGGCCGTTGGTGTGGGTGCGCGCCGGCGGGCCGCCGCCGGCCGCGGGCGGGTCGAGCTTCGGTCCCCCGAATCCGGTGTGTTTCACCGTGGGTGGGTAAACCGCTGGTAAGCGCATTTCGTCCCACCTCGCCCCGTACGGAACCGCCATGCCGAACTTCTTAGTCGTCGCCGCGCTGGTCCTCGCCGCCTGGACCCTGCTCTCCGTTCCGCTGGGCGTCCTGGTGGGACGCCGACTGCGCCACGCCAACTCTGCTCCGCTCCCGCCCGGTTGCGCCTACCGCGCCGGCACGCCGCAGCCCCCGGCTGCGGACCGCGCGCCGGGCTCCGCCGTCTCCGGGTGCACCGCCCGCCCCTGCCGCGCGGCGGACACCCGCAGC
>NZ_FMCH01000049.1 GCF_900091855.1 Streptomyces sp. DvalAA-14 | reverse complement strand
TGCCGTACCACTGCTCGGCCTCGTGGTCCTCGCCGCGCTCGGCGCAGGCGCGGGCCAGCCGGTAGGCGGCCTCGCGGTGCCCGTGCTCGGCGGCGGCACGGAACCACCGCTCGGCGCCCACGTCCCGGCGGTGGTCGAGCAGATCGGCGAGCGCGTAGGCGCCCAGGGTGTGGCCGGACTCGGCGGCCTGCCGCAGCCAGTACTCGGCGCCGGGCTCGTCGCCGCGCTCCCGGTAGTGCCGGCCGAGCGCGTGCGCGGCGGCGGCGGAGCCGGCCACGGCGGCGATCCGCCACCAGTCGGCCGCCTCGTCCGCCTTGCCGTGCTGGTTGAGCAGCAGGCCGAGGTTGTTGGCGGCGGCGCGGTCACCGTGCTGGACGGCGGCGCGCAGGAACGGCTCGGCCGCGTCCAGGTCGCCGCGGCGCAGCAGCAGCGTGCCCAGCGCGCTCATGGCGCCCGGCTCGCCCTGCTCGGCGGCGCGGCGGTGCCGTGCCTCGATCTCGGCTTCCTCGCGCATCGCGAGGGTGTCCTCGTCGGGCAGCTCGGTCAGCAGCACCGGCACGGGCCACGGCCCCCCGGCCGCACCCCCCGTACCGTCCCCGGCCGCGACGATCGCGCTGTCCTCGGTACGCGGCGCGGGCAGCAGCGCCGCCACCGTCGCATTCACCCCGTTGTCCGCAAGGTTGTTCGCAAGCATGTTCGTTGTGGTCCCCGAAGTGCCCGCGGGCACGGGCAGATCGCCCGTCGACCCACGCTGACCATGGCTCTGACGAGTATTCAGCAGCCTCGCACTCTCCCCCATAAGCCCCATCGTTGCACCACCCGGTACCGGCGTACACCTGGTATACCGCAACCCGCACGGTCACTTCAGCGTTTTGTCGACTTCCCGATAAGGCGTCACATCAAACGTTTGACGTGCAAGGTCCCCCATATAAGTGAAGAGGCCCGAAGTCTATTGACTTCGAGCCTCTTCGAGCAGTAGCGGGGACAGGATTTGAACCTGCGACCTCTGGGTTATGAGCCCAGCGAGCTACCGAGCTGCTCCACCCCGCGCTGTTGTGTCGCAACCGTACCACGACGCGGGATCTTGCCCGACCGGCTCCGACCGGCACCGATCGGGCCCGACGTGACCCGATCGGCCCATCAGCCGGGCTTGCGCTCCGCCCGCTGCGCGTCCTGCAGCGCGGCCGCCAGGCGCTTCTGGGCGTCGCCGTACTTCGCCCAGTCGCCGGCCTTCAGCGCGGCCTGCCCGTCCTCGTACGCCTGCTGGGCCCGGTTCAGCGCGTCCTGAAGGCCGCCGCCCGTACCGGACGCGGCCGGTGGCGGCTTCGCCGTCGTACCGCCGGTGCCCGCGCCGCCGGTGCCGCCGGCTCCGCCCGTGCCCGCCGTACCACCCGTGCCGGCCTGCGTCGGCGGACTGGCACCGGTGCCGAAGACGGAGCCCAGCGCCTCGTCCAAGGTGGCCCCCAGCGCCATCCTCCCGTCGAAGTCGACCAGCACCTTCTTCATCAGCGGGATGTTGGTGTCCGCGCCGCGTACGTACACCGGCTCCACGTACATCAGCCCCCCGTCGAGCGGCAGGGTCAGCAGATTTCCGTACTCGATCGTGGAGTCCTTGCCGCGCAGCAGCGTTATCGTCTGGGCGAACGCGGAGTTGAACTTGCTCTGCACCAGCTGCGGCCCGTCCACCGGCGCGTCGGTGGGCAGTTTGAGCAGCCGCATCGTGCCGTAGTCCGGGCTGGTGGCGTCGGAGTCCACCGACAGGAAGGCCGCCAGGTTCTGCCGTCGGTTGGGGGTGAGGGTCGAGGTGAGCGAGAACGCCTGCCCGCTCTGGCCTGGCATCTTCAGGCTCAGGTAGTACGGCGGCACCGACTTGCCGGACTTCGAGGCCGGGTCGTCCGGCACCTGCCACACCTCGCTGCCGCTGTAGAACTGCGCGGCCGTGGTGACGTGGTAGGTGGTGAGCAGCTGCCGCTGCACCTTGAACAGGTCCTGCGGGTAGCGCAGGTGCGACAACAGGTCCGGCGGGATCGAGGCCTTCGGCTGCACGGTGTGCGGGAACGCCTTCATCCAGGTCTTGAGCACCGGGTCCTCGGTGTCCCACTGGTAGAGCTTGACGGTGCCGTCATAGGCGTCCACGGTCGCCTTGACCGAGTTGCGGATGTAGTTGACCTGGTTCTGCTGGGCCACCACCGAACGCTGGTTGTCGGTCAGCGAGTCCGTCGTGGTGTCGCCGAGCGTGGTCCGGGAGGCGTACGGATAGCCGTTGGTGGTGGTGTACGCGTCCACGATCCACTGCACGCGCCCGTCGACGACCGCGGGATAGGGGTCGCCGTCGATGGTCAGCCAGGGCGCGACCGCCTCCACCCGCTCCTTGGGCGTGCGGTTGTAGAGGATCTTCGAACCGTGGCCGATCGCCCCGGAGTACAGCATCTGCGGCTCGCCGAAGGTCACCGCGTAGGCGGCCCGGGTCAGCGGGTCGGCGAGGCTGACACCACCCTTGCCCTGGTAACTGGTCGACTGCTCACCGGACTTGCCGGCGTAGTCCACCTCCTTGGTGGGCCCGTCCACGATCGAGTACTGCGTGGTCTGCTCGCCGAAGTAGATCTGCTGCTGGTAGCTGCCGAGGGAACCGGTGGTCGGCAGGTCCTGCTCGGTGTAGACGGGCTGTCCGGACGGGTCGTCGCTCGTCGGGTCGCTGCTCGTCGGGTCGCTGCCGGTCACCTCGGTGCCCTTGGCGGTCACCACCCCGTAGCCGTGGGTGTATTTGAAGTGGTCGTTGATCCAGTTGTTCTGCGGGATGCCGTTGATGTTCAGCTCACGCACGCCCACCACGGTGTCCTGCTCCTTGCCGTCCACGGTGTACCGGTCGACGTCGAGCGTGGAGGGGAAGGAGTAGTAGCCGCGGGACTGCATCTGCTGGAAGGTCGGCGAGACCACGTTGGGGTCCAGCACCCGGATCGAGGCGGTGCTGGAGCTGTCCGTGCGCAGCGCCGCCGCGGTCGCCTTGCTGGTGCCCGCGTAGTCCGACACCTGGCTGCCGGCGATGCCGTACGCGGCCCGGGTGGCGTCGATGTTCCGCTGTATGTACGGCGCCTCCTTGGCCGCCTCGTTCGGCTGCACCTGGAACTTCTGCACGATCGCCGGGTACAGCCCGCCGATCAGGATGGCGGACAGCACCATCAGCCCGAAGCCGATCGTCGGCAGCGACCAGGTGCGCCGCCACAGCGTCGCGAAGAACAGCAGCGCGCAGATCACCGCGATGCAGAACAGGATGGTCTTGGCGGGCAGATACGCGTTCGCGTCCACGTACCGCAGGCCGGTCCAGTTGTCGGTGGACTTCAGCCCGCTGGACTTCACCGCGAGCCCGTACCGGTCCAGCCAGTAGGCGACCGCCTTCAGCGACACGAACAGCCCGAGCAGCACCGACAGGTGCCCGGTGGCGGCGGCGGTGGCCCGCCCGCCGGGCGAGGTGATGCGCAGGCCGCCGTACAGGTAGTGCACCAGGGCGGCGGCGATCAGCGACAGCACGACGGCGGCGAAGCCGAAGCCGACCAGGAAGCGGTACCAGGGCAGGTCGAAGGCGTAGAAGGACACGTCCTTGTGGAACTGCGGGTCCTTCTGGTGGAAGGAGGTGGCGTTGGTGGTCAGCATCCACAGCCGCCACTGACCGGTGGCCGACCCGCCGGCGATGAGCCCGACCACCGCGCAGATCCCGAGCAGCACCCATGTCTTGTACGGCGCGATCCCCATCCGGTAGCGGTCCAGGCTCTGCTGCTCCACCGACATCGCGCTCAGCGGCGGGCGCAGCCGGTGCGCCAGGAAGATGTTGGCCCCGACCGCGGCGGCCATCAGCAGCCCGAACACGGAGAACAGCCCGACCTTGGTCCACAGCACGGTGGTGAACACCGAGGAGAAGTGCACCGAGCGGTACCACAGCAGGTCCGTCCAGATCCCGGCGAACATCACGAACGCGATCATCACGACGGCCAGGACGCCGATCGTGATGAGCAGCGTTCGCGTACCGCGGCTGGTCCGCACCGCTCTGACCCGTTGGCCGGGCAGCCCCCCGCCGCGGTCGGGCATCTGGAATACCAAGGGTGCGCACCTCGAAATGTCGGTTTCGCGGGCGTCCCGGGTCGGACTCCCACCCGTGCAACTTACCTACCCTTTGGCCGGTTCCCGATTCCGGCCGGGGAACAGGCAGGATAGTGGCCATGTCCAACACCGCCACCGATGGCGCCCCCCTCGCCGCGAACCCGCTGACCCAGGCCGTACTGGAGATCGACGAGTACGCCTCCGGCCTCGGCTGGGACCAGCCCGCACGACTGTTCGCCCTCGTCGACACCGCGCAACTGCGCACCCAGGAGCCCGCTCTGGCGGCGCAGTTGGGGCTGGCCGAGCAGGCCGCGGCCGGCCTGACCCCGATCGAGCAGGAGGAATTGCCGCCCGGCCAGCCGCTGGACGAGTTCCTCGCCACCATCGCCTGGCCGGAGGTGATCGCCGGCTGCGCGCTGACGGTGGAGCGGCTGATGCTGCCGGCGTCCGCGGAGACGGCGCTGCCGGAGGATCTGGACGACGCGGCGCTGGCGTCGTGGGTGGCCGAGCACCCGCAGCGCCAGGAGGTACGGATGACGGTCGCCGTGCTGCGTGACGGCGCCCGGGAGTCCGCGGTGCGGCTGCGGGCGAAGGACTCGCCCACCGAGGTACTGACCGGGGCGGAGCTGGTGCCGGGGCTGGCGGAGGCGCTGGCGGCGACCTTCGAGGAGGGCTGAGCCGAGGGCTGGTCCGAGGGCTGGTCCGAGGGCTGAACCGAGGGCTGAACCGAGGGCCGGGGGGACGGCGGGCGCCGGGCCGGGCTTCGGGCTCGGGCCGGCCGGGCGTCAGCTCTTGGAGCAGCTGGGCAGCGCCTTGTCGTTGCCGGCCTTGATGTTCTTCAGGGCCGCCATCGCGTCGTTCAACGTCTTGACCTTGACCAGGGTGAGGCCGCCGGGGATGTCCTTGGCGGCCTCCTCGCAGTTGTCGGCCGGGGTGAGGAAGTACCGGGCGCCCTTGTCGCGGGCGCCGATCGTCTTCAGGCCGATGCCGCCGATCGGACCGACGTTCCCGTTGTCGTCTATGGTGCCGGTGCCGGCCACGAACTTGCCGCCGGTCAGGTCGCCCGGGGTGAGCTTGTCCACGATGCCGAGGGCGAACATCATGCCGGCGCTGGGCCCGCCGACATCGGCGAGCTTGATGTCGATGTCGAACGGGAACAGGTGCTCGACGCCGGCCTGGATGCCGACCACCGCGCGCTTGGGGCCGTCGTCGGCCGAGGTGCGGGTGACGACCTTCACGTCCTGTGTCGCGGCCTGCTTCTTCTTCGCGTCGGCGGCGCGGACCACGGTGAAGGTGACCGGCTGGCCGGGCTTGTGCTTGGTGACCGCCGTCGCCACCTGGTCCGCCTTGGTGATCGGAGTGCCGTCGACGGCCTTGATCACGTCGCCGGCGTGCAGCGTGCCCTCGGCGGCGCCGCCCTTGACCACGGCGGACACGATCACCTCGGACGGCACCGGGATCTTCAGCTCCTGCAGCGCGGCGACCTTGGCGCTGTCCTGGGACTGGCTGAACTCCTCGGCGTTCTCCTGGTCGGCCTGCTGCGCTGTCTGCCCCTGCGGGTAGAGCGTGTCGTGCTCGACCACCTTGTCGTCGTGCCGCAGCCAGCCGAGCACTCCTTCGACCAGGTTCATCGAGTAGTCGGCGCCGGTGACCCGGACGGTGGTCATGTTGAGATTGCCACTGGTCGGATACGTCTGGTGGCCGGTGATGTTGATCACCATGTCACCGCCGTAGTCCCCGAGGGTGTTCACCGTTGGGCCGGGCGACATCTCCGAGTACGGACTGGGGGCGAGCAGCGCCACGCACAACAGCGCTATGAGCGTCAGGGTCGAGGCGATCAGCGTCGCTGTGCGGCGGGG
>NZ_FMCH01000321.1 GCF_900091855.1 Streptomyces sp. DvalAA-14 | reverse complement strand
GCACCCCGCGGACGACGGGCGGACCGCCGGCTGGGGCCGGCCGACCGGCGGGGCGGGTGGCCGCACCGGCCGGACCGCGGCGGTCAGCTCGTCGCGCCCTCGCGCGAACGCGCCTTGAAAGCCGCCTTCCGGGCGTCCTTGGCGATCTTGCGGTCCGGGTGGAGCCGGCCCATCGCCTCCAGCACATCGGCGGTCGCGGGGTGCTCCACCCGCCAGGCCGCGTCGAAGAAGCCGTCGTGCCGGGCGACGAGATCGCGGACCATCTCGCCGAGCAGGTCCGCGTCGTCGTCGGCGGACAGCTGGGCCGCCAGCGTGTCGATGGTGAGCCAGAAGACCATGTCCGAGCCCGGCGCGGGAATGTCGGCGGCGCCGCGTTCGGTCAGCCAGACCCGTGCCAGGCCGCCGAGTTGGCGGTCGTCCAGCACATCGCGCAGGGCCGGCTCCGCCTCGGGGCCGAGCAGCGCGAGGGTCTGCTGGCAGATCAGCCGCCGGCCGGGCGCGCCCGGATCGTCGCCGCGCGCGGCCACCAGCAACTCCGCGGCCGCCTCGGCCGGTTTGCGGTCGGCCAGCCAGGCCGCCGCCTCGGCGCGGGCCACATGGTCGGGGTACTCCATCAGCGCGTCCAGCAGGTCGACCGCCGGTCCGGCGGCCAGGTCCCCGACCACGGGCGCGTACGCCCCGGCGTCGGTGAGCCGCTCGCGCAGCCCGTGCACGCCGAGCGGGGTCAGCCGCACGAGTCCGTAGCGGGAGATCTCGTCCGGGTCGAGCGGATCCAGGGCCGCCTCGGCCGGTTCCTGTTCGCCGTCCTCGTCGATCAGCGCCTCGTCCACCGGCTGGTACTCCAGCAGTCCGGTCGGCGCGAGCAGCCGGAACTGCTCGTCGAGCCGCATCATCACCTCGGTGACCTCTTCGAGCACGGCGTCGCTGGGCTGCTCCATCTCGTCCGGTACGACCAGCGACGCGGCCAGCACCGGCAGCGGGACGGCGCCGGCCTCCGCTGCCGCCTCCGGCTCCTCGTCGCCGGCCGCCGCACCGCCGTCCATCGCCATCAGCACGTAGAGGTTGGCCAGCGCGGTGTCCAGGAATTCCGCCGCCTCCTGCGGGTCCCAGTCCGCCTCGTCCAGCACCGAGCGGTCGCCGTCGTCCAGCGTCTCGCGCAGGCTGTCGAAGTCCGGGACGGCGGCGGCGTCGGCCAGTCCGTACTCGGCCGCGGTGAGCCATGCCTCCAGCACGTCGTCGGGATCGCCGGCGCTGACCGCCTCGTAGGCGTCGCCGCGCACCGCCCGGCCGGCCGGCTCGCCCTCCAGGGCGTGCTCCTCGGCGCCTTCCTCGATCTCCAGCGTGAGCAGCCCGGCCTCCACGGCCACACCCCACGCCTGCGCGGCGTCGGCGAGCGCGTCCTCCCCCTCGATCCCGAGTTCGGCGGCGGCCAGCACCAGATCGGCCTCCAGGAGTTCCCCGGTGGCGTCGACCCGCCGCTCCGCGCCGACCCAGCGCACCAGCCGCAGCGCGCGGTCCAGCAGCGGTACGCCCAGCGCCAGCCGCGCCAGTTCGTCCGCGGGCAGCAGCCGCACCGGCGGCAGGACGAGAGGACTTGCGGACATAGGACGAGCTCCCCTTCGGAGTGTGCGCGGGTCTGCGCGGTCGTTCACGGTCGGGTTGTGGGCACGGCGCGACCGAGCCGCCCCCGCGAGGGCGTCCGGCGGGACATCCCCGCCGGCGTGGGCGCGTGGCTTCAGCGTATTGCCTGCGGGCCGTCTCCCGGCCCGCCACCCGTGGCGAGGGCGCGGCGGGGGCGGCGGCGTGCTCGTGGCGGGCCCGCGTGCCCGCGCCGCTGCGGCAGGATGGCCCCTCGGGTGTCGGCCCGGATGG
>NZ_FMCH01000373.1 GCF_900091855.1 Streptomyces sp. DvalAA-14 | reverse complement strand
GCGGGCTCACGAGCCCACGCGGCCCCACGCGGCCCCACGCGCCCCCGCCGTCCGGCCCGGTCAGCCAGGTGCGGATACCCGCCAGCGCGGCCGGGCCGCTGTCCTGCTCGACACTCCCGGCGAGGTCCGCTACGGATATCGCCTGCAGGGCGGCCCGCCAGGCGGCATCGGCGCCGGCCATCGCGCGGCTGATCGCGCAGGGGCGGGTGCAGGCCTCCGGCGGGGTCGCCAGCGGGCCGCGCCGGCGGATCTCGGTGCACACGAACGCGGGCTGGGCCCCGTCGACGGCCACCACGACATCGAGGACGCTGATCAGCTCGGGGGCCCTGGTCAGCACGTATCCGCCCGCCTTGCCCTGGACCGAGTCCACCAGGCCGGCCCGGGACAGGGCCTGCAACTGCTTGGCCAGATAGCTGCCGGACACCTCGTGCAGTTCCGCCAGCCGGGCCGCGGGCACCGGGTCCGTCGTCGTGGTGAGCACGACACAGCAGTGCAGCGCCCACTCGACCCCGCCGGACAACTTCATGCCCGCACCTCCCACCCGGTTGACTCGGACAAAGACTATCCGACTATGATCTCGGACAAGAAGTATCCGAGTTGAAGGCGCGCCCCCCGCGTCCTCCTGGAACCCGGGCGTGCCCGCTCGGCACGCCCCGGAAGGTGACAGCAATGAAGCTCACCGTCATCGGCGGTACCGGACTGATCGGCTCGCAGGTCGTCCAGCAGCTGACCGCGGCCGGACATGAGGCGGTGCCCGCGGCGCTGTCCACCGGCGTCGACCTGATCAGCGGCAAGGGTCTGGACCAGGCCCTGGAGGGTGCCGACACCGTGGTCAACCTGGCGAACTCGCCGACCTTCGACGAGGCGTCCCTGGACTTCTTCCGCGCCTCGATGACCAACCTGCTCGCCGCGGGACACCAGGCCGGCGTCCGCCACCAGGTCATCCTCTCCATCGTCGGTGTCGAGCAGGTGCCGGAGCTGGTCTACTACCGGGCCAAGGCGCTCCAGGAAGAGCTGCTCCGGCAGGGGCCCACGCCGTACTCCATCGTGCGCGTGACCCAGTTCTTCGAGTTCATGGAGCCGACCATGTCCTGGACCTCCGACGACACCACCGTCCGGCTGCCCGCCACCCCGATCCAGCCGATGGCGGCCGCGGACGTCGCCACCGCGGTGGTCGAGGTCGCCGGCGGCACGCCGCTGGGCGGGATCCGGAACGTGGCCGGCCCGGACGTCTTCCGCCTGGACGAACTCGGCCGGATCACCCTGGCCGCGCGGCAGGACGCCCGGACCCTGGTCACCGACGACACGGCCGGGCTGTTCGCGGCCGTCACCGGCGACGCGCTCCTCCCCGGGCCGGACGCCCGGCTGGCGCCGACGCACTACCGCGACTGGCTCGCCGCCCGATAAGGCACCTGAGCAGGCGTCCGACCGGGCAGCAGAGCCGGCACCGGCCGGAGCACCCGGGAAAGCACCCGAGGAAGCATCCGGGATGTCATCCGGAGAGGCACCCGCCGCGCACCACAGAAAAAGCGGGTAATCCACCAAAAACGGGACAGACGAAACTCTGGAAGGGGCAGCACCGTGCTGCGCGGGTCCCCGGACGGGCTCCGCGGGACCAGGAGCGGAAATCCCAGCCGAGGGTGGCCGAGTATGAGCGCATCCGAACCGAGGGACTCCCGGGACGGGACCTCCCCCACCGTGTACCGCTACGGGAATCCGGCGGTGCCGCCCCTGCTGAGCGCGGCGGTCGGCGACGCGGTCGACGAGCTCGGCGGGGTGATCTGCACGGTCTACTTCCTGGACGAGGCCAAGGCCGAGTTGCGCGCCGCGATGATCGGCGGTACGTCGCCGGCGATGCACGCGATACCCGAGCGGCTCCCCCTCGACAGCAGCTACCCGTCGGCGGAGGCCTTCCGCACCGACCGGCCGGTCATCAAAAAGGGGTCGTACGTCCCGCACGAAGGGGACGATCTGGCCGCCTTCCTCAGTTCCTACTGCGTCAGCGCGGCGCCGATCACCCATGAGGGCCGCCGGTTCGGCGTCATGTCGCTCGTGGTGAGGTCGGCGCCGGGCACCACCCCCGCATCCGCCAGGGCGCAGCAGTGGCTGGCCCGGCGGGCCCGCGACCTCGCCCGGGCGCTGGCCCCGGTCGCCGAGCAGGGTCTCGACATCGGCCCGCCGCCGTGGCCGACGGTCGTCCCCCTGCACCGGCAGCAACCCGGGCTCGGCGAATGGGAGGTGCCGGGCTGGGGTCTGCCGGACGCCCCCGGCTCGGCCGGGCACACCTTTATGTACCAGGTGTTCAAACTCAACGGATCGCTGAACCGGGCCCTGACCCGCGATCAGGTCACCGCCACCGCCGAGCAGCATCTGATGATCCCCTTCAAGGCCCAGGAGATGGCCCTGACCCGGGTGGAGGACTCGCGCCTGTGGGTCGCCGGCCACAGCGGCCGGCAGTCGCCCGGCACGGCGGCACTGCACGGTAGCGGCATCGACGGCCGCACGCCGACCGCCGAGGTGCTGAGCAGGGGGACCCCGCTCTTCTACGGCGACCGGGCCGGAAAGCTGGCGGACTACCCCGACGCGCCCGCGGACGACTGGGAGTCCGCGGCCTATCTCCCCCTCAAGGGAAGCCGGGGCGACATCGGTGTGTGCTGCCTGGGTTTCGGCGCGCCACGCCGGTTCGCACCCGAGGAGCGGGCCGTGATGATGGTGATGGCGGGCATGCTGGGGGCGGCCCTGGAGCGGGTCTGCCTGGAGGAGAGCGAGCACAAGCTCGCGCAGAGCCTGCAGAAGCGGCTGCTTCCCCGCACGCTGTCGGAGCTGCCCGAACTCGTGGTGGCCGCCCGCTATCTGCCGGCGGTGTCCACCTCGATGTCGGGAGGGGACTGGTTCGACGTCGTCAGGCTCCCCGACGAGCGGATCGCGCTGATCGTGGGCGATGTGGAGGGCCACAGTGTGGAGAGCGCGACCGTCATGGGACAGGTGCGCACCTCCGTGCTCGCCTACGTCCGCGAAGGGCACCCGCCCGCCGCGGTGCTGGAGCGGGCCGGCAAGCTCCTGGCGGACATGGACACGGATCTGTTCGCCACCTGCTGTGTGATGTTCCTGGACGGGACCTCCGGTGTCGCCACTTCCTGCCTGGCCGGACACCCGCCGCCGGTGACCTGCGGGCCGCACGGCGTCGACGGTCCCCTGGACGCCCGGCCCGGAGCCCCGCTGGGCGTGCAACCCGACACCCCCTACCAGGACTTCGAGACCACGCTCGACCCCGGAACCCTGCTGCTGCTGTACACCGACGGGCTCGCCGACGGCAGTTCGCTGGACGCGGAGAGCTGCGCCGAGCAGCAACTGGACATGGTCGGCCGGGACGGCACGCAGAACCTGGAGAAGAGCGCCGACCAGGTGGTGGGCGGCCTGGCTCCGCCGGACACCCGGAGGGACGACGCGGTCCTGCTCCTGGCGCGCTACGAAGGGCCCCGGCTCGGGGCGTCGCGGCGGCTGAGCCGGCTGGACATCCAGCGGCACGACCTCCAGGGGGTGGCGGCGGCCCGCAGATTCGTCCGGTCGCAGCTGGAGAGCTGGGACTACGACCTGTCCGCGGACACCCTCGAACTCATCGTGTCGGAACTGGCCACCAATGCGCTGATCCACGCCGACAGCGATGTGCAGTTGCGGCTGCGGGAGTTCGCCGACCACATCGGGCTGGAGGTCATCGACTCCGACACGACGCCGCCGGTGCCGTCCTTCATGGTCGTGTCCGAGGAGGAGGGGCGGAACTTCGAGCACGGCCGCGGCCTGGTCATCGTCGACGCGCTCGTCTCCGCCTTCGGCAGCTCGCCCAACGGCCGGGGCAAGACCGTATGGGTCGAGGTCGCGACGAACTGACCCGGCGGGCGGGGTGCGCGGGCGGACGAGACACCCGCCCGCGCACCCCGCTGCCGCTCCGGTCTACTGGCCGTAGACCTGGAACTCCCAGAGCGAGTAGCCGTACTGGGTCGAGCGGGTCGTGCCGTACACCCGGATGTAGCGGCCCGAACCGGAGAGGTTCAGGGTCTGGGTGCCGCCGGTGCCGGTGGTGGTGGAGTAGAGGGTCGTCCACGTGGAGCCGTCGTTGGAGGTCTGGATCTGGAACGCCTTGCCGTAGGCGGTCTCCCAGTTCAGGACGGCCTTGCAGATGGTGTGGGTCGCGCCGAGGTCAACCTGCAGCCACTGGGGGTCGGAGAAGGCGGACGACCAGCGGGTGCCGTTGTTCCCGTCCACCGCGCTGGACGCGGGGAACGCGACGTTCTCCTGCGAGGACGCCGTCGCGGTCTTGTTCAGGGCGAGATTCGTGGTGCCGCAGGTGCCGCCGCCGCCCGCGGTGACGGTCCAGCTGAAGCTGGTCGTTCCGGTGGTGCCAGCGGTGTCCTTGGCGGTGACGGTGACGGTCGAGGTGCCGGCCGCGGTCGGGGTGCCGGAGATCAGACCGGAGCTGGGGTTGATCGACAGCCCGGCGGGCAGGCCGGTGGCGCTGTAGGTCAGGGTCTGACCCGACGTCGAGTCGGTGGCGTGGATCTGTGTGCTGACCGCGGTTCCCGTCGCGGTGGTCTGGTTGCCCGGGTTGGTGACGGTCACGGTGGGGGAGGTTCCGCCACCGCTGGGCAGGGTCCACAGCTGGCTCGCGGCGCCGGTGCAGGTCTCGATGTCGAGCCGGGCGGCGGTGTTGCCGCCCGGATCGGTCAGGCACAGGCCGGAGTTGAGGTTGACCAGTTCACCGTTGGCCTGGTGGGCCCAGTTCTGCGCCCCGGTGCCGTTGCACGGATACCACTGGACGGTGGTACCGCTGGTCGTTCCGGCGCTGGTCACGTCCAGGCAGCCGCCCTGGACGTGCACGGTGCCGTCGGTGTACGGCGACCACTGCTGGCCCGCGCTGCCGTTGCAGCCGGCCAGGCCGATCGGGTTGGCCTCGGTGTTCAGGCTGTTCTGGTTGGTCGCGCACAGCCCGCCGGTGCCGGTGAGGGTCCCGGTCGAGGTGGCGGTCCCGGTCGGAGTGGAGTTGCCGCCCTGCTCGTAGACGGCCACGTAGCCGACGCTCAGCGTCCCGCCGGACGTGGTCGCCGCGGTCGGGGTGGTGGAACCCTGGATGCCGTCGGGGTAGTTGCCGCCCATGGCGAGGTCGAAGATGATGAAGAAGCCGTGGTCGATGGCCTGTTGCCAGGCCGCGGTGCCGACCGACGCCTCGGTGATCGTGCTCTCGACGGTGCCGTCCATCAGGAACTGCAGCGTCTCGGCACTGGTGTTGGTGCGGTCCACGATGACCGAGTAGGTGTGGTAACCGGTCTGGCAGCTCGACCCGGCCCCCGGGCAGGGGATCAGGGCGTGCCCGCTGCTGCCGGCTCCGTCGTGGAGCGTCTGGGAGCCCTCGTTGAGGGCGTTGACGTCCTCCATCATGTCGATCTCACCGGACTGCGGCCAGCCGCCGCCGGTCCGCATGGTGGAGCCCAGGGCCCAGAACGCCGGCCAGTAGCCGAGGCCGTTGGCCGGGTTGGGCTGCTGGAGCGAGGCGGTCATCTCCAGTTTGCCGCCGGGCGGCGCCTGGAAGTCGCCGCGGGTGCTCTCGATACGGCCCGAGGTCCAGGTCCCGCCGCTGTTGATCGCCTTCAGCGTCAGGTGGCCGTTGCCGTCCAGATAGACATTGGAGGTCGAGTTCGTGGTGTGCTCGATCTCGCCCGTACCGAAGCCGGACCCGATGTCGTAGAACCAGTTCGCGGAGGAGGGGGCGGACCCGGCCGCGCCCGCGAAGTTGTCCCCGAACACCGTGGTCCAGCCGGTCGGCGCGGGCGGCACCGGGTCGGCGGACGCGGCCGGGGCCACCGCCAGCGTGGTGGCCGCGGCGCCGGTCAGCCCGGCTGCCAGCAGCGCGAGCGAGGTGATGACCGAACGCCCGCGCGGCCCTGCGCGGCGGCTCGGGCTGCGGCGGATGATGCGCGGTAAGGAGAACATGCGGGGTGTCCCTTCGAATGCGCTGTCCGGTGACGGACGAGGATCAGGGCATGCCGACGTCGCCCCGCAACGGGGAGGGTCAGCCGTGAAGTTGCGGTACGGGCGTTCGGAGAGCGCTCTCAGGGAGAGGTCTACGACGCGCTACCGACCGTGTCAAGGATTCGCGCAACGGACGGCCCGGGGGGCCGGCCACCTGTGTTCCGCCTGTGTCCGGCCCAGGACCGGGCACCGCGGCAGGCCCCGGCCCAGCTCCCCGACGCCCGCACCCGGCTCGGGCGCGGCCCGCCCGCGGCGCCGGAAAGGGTCCTCCGGCCGCCCCGCTCCCGGTGCCCGGCGGCCGGATATCAGCGGCCCGCGACCCGTGCTGGCTACGATCGTCGGCGTGTGCGCAAACATCATGGTCGCCGAAGACGACGCGAAACAGGCCGAACTGGTGCGCCGCTACCTGGAGCACGAAGGGCACACCGTGACCGTCGTCGAGGACGGCCGGGCGGCCCTGGACGGGGTGCGGCGCGACGAGCCGGACCTGCTCGTCCTCGATGTGATGATGCCCAAGGCCGACGGCCTCGACGTGGTGCGGATCCTGCGCGCCGAGTACCGGGAGGTGCCGGTGCTGATCCTGACCGCCCGCAGCGCCGAGGACGATCTGCTGCTCGGCCTCGACCTGGGCGCCGACGACTACATGACCAAGCCGTTCAGCCCGCGCGAGCTGATGGCCCGGGTCCGTACGCTGCTGCGCCGCAACCGGCGTCCGGCCGGCCCCGCCCCCGGCCGGCTGCCCGGCGCCGCCGGCGACGGGGCGCTGGCCGTGGGCACCCTCCGGGTCGATCCGGCCCGGCACGAGGTGTCGGTGGCGGGGGCACCGGTGGTGTGCACACCCGGCGAGTTCCGTATCCTCGCCGCGATGGCGACCGAGCCGGACCGGGTCTTCACCCGGCAGCGGCTGCTGGAGGAACTGCACGGCTTCGAGAAGTACATCAGCGACCGGACCGTCGATGTGCACATCCTGAATCTGCGCAAGAAGATCGAACGCATACCGCGGCGGCCGGTCCGGCTGCTCACCGTTTTCGGCGTCGGCTACAAGCTGACGGACCCCGCGAAGGACACCCGCCGTGCGTCGTCGTAACGGGCGGACCCGGCTGCCGCTGCGCAAGAGCCTGCTCGGCCGGCTGCTGACCATCTCGGTGCTGGTGGCCTCGTGTTCGGTCGCCGCCACCGCCTGGCTCGCCGTGCAGACCACGTCCGGCGCGATCCGCCAGGAGCAGGGGCAGAATCTCACCGCCGACGCCAAGATCTACAACGCGCTGATGGGTTACGCCGCCACCCACCCCAGCTGGGACGGCGTCGACGCCACCGTGCGGAAACTGGCCCGGCAGTCCCAGCGCCGGATCGCGCTGACCACTCAGGACCGGCATCCGATCTTCGACTCCGCCACCGACACCGGCGCCTCGTCGGCCGGTTCGTCGGCGGGTTCGGCCGCCGACGCTCCGGCCGGATCCAACTCCACCGGCGCCTCGTCCGCCGACCCGCTGCCGGCGCAGCCCTCGGCGGTCGTCGACCCGCTCACCGTCGACCCCGCGCTGGAGCCCGATGCCGCCTCGACCGGCGTGGACCGCGTCGACCCGCGCGCGGTGGGGCCGTTCCTGCTCCCCACGAAAGAGCAGCGGGACCTGCAGAAGGCCGCCGCCGCGGCGGTGGGGTGCCTCAGCAGCGCCGGCATCGCCGCGGACGCCGTCCGGAGCCCGAGCGGGCGGCCCCGGATCCAGTTCGTGAGCAGCTACGCCGACCAGTACGTGGGTGCCAAATGCCTGGCCGGCGAGTTGGCCGCGCCCACGCCGACCGAGAAGAAGGCGCTGCACTCCCTCGACCAACTCGCCGACGCCTGCCTGAAACGGGAGGGCCGCGGCGGCGTGCTGCTGAATCCGGATCTGTCCTGGGACCGGGGCTACGGGCAGCTGGACGACCAGGCGCCAGCCACGGCGGTACCGGCGGATGGGCCGGGGTCGTCCGTCCCGGACCCGGAGCTCGTCGAGAAGAAGGTCGCCGAGCAGCGGATGCAGGCGGCCAGGGCGGCCAAGATGAAGGCCTCCGCCGTCCCGATGCCCACCATGGACGCGCCCGAGCCCCCCAGCGGCGCGGACGACCGGGCGGTGGCCGCCTGCGTCGACACCGCACGCCGCGAGCAGCTCACCGCCTATGTCGCCGCACCGGCCCGGCTGTTCATCGACTCACCCGCCGCCGTCAGCGTGCCCGGATTCGATCTGTCGCCGGCCAACACCGCGCGCATCGCCGGGGTCACGGCGCTGGTGCTGGCCCTGACCGTCGGCGCCTCCGTGATCGCCGGCGTCCGGCTGGTGCGCCCGCTGCACGCGCTCACCGGCGCCGCGCAGCGGATGCGCGACGGCCTGGACTCGGCGCCGGTGCCGATCGGCTCGGACAACGAGATCGGGCGGCTGGCCGCCACCTTCAACGACATGGCCTCGCACCGCGCCCGGCTGGAGGAACAGCGCAAGGTCATGGCCAGCGACGTCGCCCACGAACTGCGCACCCCGCTGAGCAATATCCGCGGCTGGCTGGAGGCGGCCCAGGACGGCCTGGCCGAGCCGGACCCGGCCTTCGTCTCCTCGCTGCTGGAGGAGGCGGTGCAACTCCAGCACATCATCAACGACTTGCAGGATCTCGGCGCGGCCGACGCGGGCGCGCTGCGCCTGCACCGGGAGCCGGTACGGATAGACCACCTGCTCGGCCAGGTCGCCGCCGCCCACCAAGTGTCGGCCGAGACCGCGGGTGTCACGCTGGCCGTCGCCGCCGCGCCGCCCGGCGCCCGGCGGCCGCCGCTGTTCGACGCCGATCCGGTCCGGCTGCGGCAGGCCGTCAGCAATCTGGTCTCCAACGCGATCCGCCACACCCCGCCGGGGGGCGGGGTGACGCTGCGCTCGTATGTGAGCGACGCCGGGGACGAGGTGGCCGTGGAGGTGGCCGACACCGGCAGCGGAATCCCGGCGGACAGCGTGCCGCACGTGTTCGACCGCTTCTGGCGGGCCGAGAAGTCCCGCAACCGCAGTACCGGCGGCAGCGGCCTCGGCCTGGCGATCGTCCTCAAGCTCGCCGAGGCCCACGGCGGCACGGCGGGCGTGGTGAGCACGGAGGGGCAGGGGTCGGTCTTCACCGTACGGCTGCCGGTCACGGCCGGCGGGGCGGAGTCGCCCGCCGCACCGGGGGGCGGGATCACGGGCCGGACCGGGGGGCGGGTCCCGGACCCGACCGGCGATCCGAGCGCAAACCCGAGCGCAGACCCGACCCCGGAGGAGATCCCGGACCGCGCCTCGGACCAGGCCCCGGACCGCGCCTCGGACCGGGCCCCCGACCTGCCGCCCGGCCGGACCGCTCCCGCCGGGCCGGAAGATCCCGCGCCGACCCCGCCCGCCCCCGAGCGGCGCCCCGGCCCGCCCTGATGCGATGACCATGACTTCCTGACAGCTTCTTCATATGCGGTCGCCAGTCTTGGGCCATGCCCGGAACCTGGTGCGAATCGGCATCCAGGTACCACCAAGGCCGGGCCGGAACTGGAGCCATTTATGTCCCGCCATCTCCGCCTGCGTCTCGCCGTCCTGACCGCCGTCGCGGTCGGCGCGATGCTCGTCCCCGCCGCCGAGGCCGTCGCCGACTCGACTCCGTCGCCGGTCCCGTCGGCGACCACGGACAAGACGACGGCGGCGCCGAGCGCGCGCGACAAGGCCGTCGCCGACAAGCAGGCCGCAGCCGCCAAGGCCGCCGCGCAGGCCAAGGCCAAGGCCGTGGCCGGCAAGACCGCGCCGCGGGGCGCCGTCGCCGCCGGCGAGGAGCCGATCGCGCACAACGGGAACGACAACGGCGTCACCGCGCTGGTCGGTTCGGCCACCGGCGCACTGCTGCTCGCGGGCGCCGGCACCTACGTGCTGCGCCGCCGCTCCGCCGTCCGGCACGACGGCTGACCCGGACCGCGTCCGACCGAACGCGGTGGCGCCGCCTGCCGGCGGGCGGCGCCACCGCGTCGCCACCTCGTCCTGCCCTGGAGCCCGTTGTGTTCCCTGCTGTGTCCCCCGCGCACCCCCCGGTACGGCGCTCGCGCACCCGGCCGGCCGTGGCCTGCCTCGCCCTGGTCGTGCCCGCCGCCCTCGTCGCACTGACCGGCTGCTCGGCCGCCCCCGACGCGGCCTCGGCGGCGGTGGCGCCGTCCCCGACGAGTCCGCCGGCCACGTCCGCCCCGACCGCGGCCGGCACCCCGTCACCCGGGGCTTCGCGGACCGCGCCGCCCGCGCCCCCGGCCAGGGTCACCATCCCCTCGGTCGGGATCTCCTCCGCCCTGATGCGGCTCGGTCTCAACGCGGACGGAACGGTCGAAGTCCCGCCGGCCGACCAGGGCATGACGGCCGGCTGGTACACCGGCGCCTCGGTGCCCGGCGCGGCCGGCGCCGCCGTGATCATCGGCCACAACGACACCCGCTACGGCAGGGCCGTCTTCCACGACCTCCGGAAGATCCACCAGGGAGCCGACATCATCGTCACCAACACCCGTGGCCAGACGGAGCACTTCACCGTGACGGGCAAGGAAAGCGTCAGCAAGAAGTCCTTCCCCACCCAGCAGGTCTACGGCCCGACCTCCCTGCACGCCCTGCGGCTGATCACCTGCGACGGCGACTTCGACGCCAACGGCCACCCGGTGAACAACCTCATCGTCTTCGCCACCCTCGACTGACACCCGCCGCCGACACTCCCCGGTCGGGCGCCCACCAGAAAGTCCGGGTGCGGCCGGGCATCAGGGGCAGGTGCGTCCTGAGGGCACTGATCACCGGCGGGCCGGTTCGCGGTGCGACGCAGACGACGAAGAGGAAGAGGGGGACGTGTGAGCGGTTTGCGGGTGACCACCACAGCCGAGGTCTCGATGGAGTTGGGGACCTACGGGTCCGAGCGGCAGGAGGAACTGCACGGGGCGCTCGACCGCCTGGCGGACGCGTCCGCGGTGGGGCCGGCACGCCGGACGGCGTCGGCTGGTACGCGGAACTGCTGCCCGGGATGGCCTTCCACTGGGTCGTCCTGGAAGAACCGCGGCTGGCCATCGTGTGGCAGATCGTGCTGCGCAACTGATCCGAGGCCGCGCCGGCGCGGGGCCGGGCCCGGCGGGCCCCCCGATGCGGCTCACCGACATCCCGGCTCACCGTGTGGTTCACCCGGGCGTCGGACGGTACACCTAACCTCGTTCGTCATGGACGAACAGCGCAACGGCAATGCGGAGATCACCCGTCGCGGGCTCATCGTCGGCGCCGT
>NZ_FMCH01000084.1 GCF_900091855.1 Streptomyces sp. DvalAA-14 | reverse complement strand
CGGGCCGGGGTCAGCCGGGAAAAGGGGTCCGCGGCCGCGGCCCGCACCCCGGCCAGATCCCCGTAGCGGGTGATCAGTTCGGCCGCGCTCTTGTCGCCGATGCCCTTCACCCCCGGGAGCCCGTCGCTCGGGTCGCCCCGCAGCGCCGCGAAATCCGCGTACTGGGCGGCCCGTACCCCGTAGCGGGCCACGATCGCCTCCTCGTCGATGACGTCGATGTCCCCGACGCCCTTGCGCGGATACAGCACCCGGATCCCGCGGGCGTCGTCCACCAGCTGGAACAGGTCGCGGTCCCCGGTGACGATCGCGACCGGCACCGCGGCGGCGCCGGCCAGGGTGCCGATCACGTCATCGGCCTCGTAACCGGCCACGCCGATTCGGGCGAGGCCGATCGCGTCCAGCACCGCCTCGATCACCGGCACCTGCGGCGACAGCGTGTCCGGCACCTGCTCGGCGGCGCCCTCGCCGCCGTCCCCGCCAGACCCGCCGGCCGGTTCGTCCGCCACGCGGTGCGACTTGTACGACGGGATCAACTCGACCCGCCACTGCGGCCGCCAGTCCGCGTCCATGCACGCCACCAGCGCGGTGGGGGCCTGGTCCGCGACCAGCCGGGCGATGAAGTCGAGCAGCCCGCGCACCGCGTTGACCGGCGTGCCGTCCGGGGCCTTCACCGATTCGGGCACCCCGAAGAAGGCACGGAAGTACAGGCTCGCGGTGTCGAGCAGCAGCAGCTTGGCGGGCCGGGCGGGCTTGGCGTCAGTCACGGCGCCAGCATGGCACGGCCCACCGACAGACCGCCGTACCGTGGGACGGTGACCCCGCCGAACCCGGCCGCTGCGCCCTTTCCCGCCCGCCGCGGCCCGGTACGCCGGGTCGTCTCCCTGGTGCCGTCCCTCACGGAGGCGGTCGCGGTGACCGCGCCGGGACTGCTGGTGGGCGCCACCGACTGGTGCAGCCACCCGGCGGGACTGGACGTCGCACGGGTCGGCGGCACCAAGAATCCCGACGTGCCGGCGATCGTCGCACTCGCGCCCGACCTGGTGGTCGCCAACGAGGAGGAGAACCGGATACCGGACCTGGCTGCTTTGCGCGCGGCCGGTCTGCGGGTGATGGTCACCGAGATTCGCTCCCTGCCCCAGGCGTTCGCCGAGCTGACCCGGGTGCTGGTGGAGGGATGCGGACAGGACCGGCCGCACTGGCTGGACGCGGCGGAGGCCGCCTGGCGGGAAGTGACCCCGTACGAGCCCCGGCTGCGGGCCGTCGTACCGATCTGGCGGCGTCCCTGGATGGCGCTCGGCCGCGACACCTTCGCCGGCGACCTGCTGGCCCGGCTCGGGATCGACCACGTGCACGCCGCCGACGCCGAGCGCTATCCGCGGATCGACCCCGCCCGGCTGCCCGCCGCCGACCTGGTGATCCTGCCCGACGAGCCGTACCGCTTCACCGCCCAGGACGGCCCCGAGGCATTCCCCGCTCTGCCCGCCGCCCTTGTCGGCGGACGCCATCTGACCTGGTACGGACCCTCGCTGGCGGAAGCACCCGCGGCCTTGGGGCGCGCGCTGCGGGCCGCCGTCCGCTGACCGGGGCCCGTCCGCGGGGCCCCCGCCGGAATGCCCCGCAATGATCGCAATGGTGGCGTGTGATGAAGCCGTGAACCCGTTGCTTACGGGATTCTCATGCTGGGGCCATAAGGTGACCGGCGTGACGACGACGACCACGCCCGGCTGGTATCCAGAACCCGGGCACACAGGCAACGGCCCGGCCATGGAACGCTGGTGGGACGGGAACGCGTGGACCGAGCACACC
>NZ_FMCH01000292.1 GCF_900091855.1 Streptomyces sp. DvalAA-14 | reverse complement strand
CCCGCGCCGCCGAGCCGGGCGCGGCGCCCCGACCGCCTGGACCCGGCGGCCCGCCGTCCAGGCCGTGCTGCTGCTCGCCCTGTCCGGCGCGGCCCGCGCGCCCTCCTTCCGCCGGCCGTTCTGGAGCCCCGACGAGGGCTACCTGGCCACGGAGGCGGACGCGCTGCGGCACGGCGGCCGGATGTACGGCGACGTGGTCGACCGCAAACCGCCCCTGCTCCCCTGGCTCTACGAGGGATGCGCGGCCATCGCCGGGCCGGACGCCCTGCGGCTGGTACGCCTGCTCGCGGTGGCCGCGCTCGCCCTGACCGCGGTGGTCACCGCCCGGCTCGCGGCACGGATGATCGGCGACTGGGCCGCGCTGCCGGCCGGCGCACTCACCGTGGCGGCGTCCACCGCGCTGCCCCCGCCGGACGCCATGGCCGCCACCTTCGAGATCTTCATGCTCCCGGCCACCGCGCTGGCGCTGTACTGCGGAGTGCGGCGCAGCTACCTCGCCGCCGGACTGGCGGTGGGCATCGCCACGTTGACCAAGCAGGTCGGACTCGCTCCGCTGCTGCCGCTGGCCCTGCAGGTGCTGGCCGGTCGTCGCCGGCTGCGCGAGGGCGCGGCACTGGCCGCAGGCGTCGCGGCGCCGCTGGTGATCTGCGCCCTCGCCCTGGGCGTACGACCCTTCGTCTTCTGGGTGTTCGCGTCCTCCGGGTCGTACGCGGGCGCGCCGCCGGACGCCACCGCGGTGCTCACCCACGCCGCCACGAACCTGCTGCTCCTGCTCACCGCCTTCGCGCCGTTCGTGCTCCTCGTGGCACCGGCGATCCGGCGGGACGCGCCGTGGTGGACGCACCGCGGACGCCGCGCGACTCGGCGCCCATCAGTCCCGCACGAAGACGCCCGCCCAACCGCACCCGGCACCGGCCGTACGATCGGGTCGTGGCTGCTCGCCTCGGCCGCCGGCGTCACGGTCGGCTACCACTTCTACGGCCACTACTTCCTGCAACTCGTCCCGCCCGCCGCCCTGCTGGCGCTCCGGGCGGTGGACGCCGCCTGCCACGGCGCCGCCACCCGGCGCC
>NZ_FMCH01000107.1 GCF_900091855.1 Streptomyces sp. DvalAA-14 | reverse complement strand
TCTCGGCCAGCCTGCCGTCCCACCACGAGGTACGCCAATGGCGGCTGGCCTGGGTCGGTTTCGACGGCGCTCTGGTCGCCTCGATCGGGGTCACCGCGCTGTGCGCCTGGCGGCGGCTGCAGATCTTCGTCCCCTGGGCGGTGGTGACCGCCACTCTGCTGTGCTGCGACGCCTGGTTCGACATCGTGCTGGACTGGAGCAGCGGCGGGCTGACCGGCTCGGTCCTCACCGCCGCCCTCGCCGAACTCCCCCTCGCCGCACTGCTGTTGTACGCGGCGAGGAAGATGATCCGGCTGACGGTGATCCTCGCCTGGCGCCGGGCCGGCCGCACCGAGCCCGTACCGCCCCTGTCGCGGCTGTCGCTGATCGTGCTGAGCACCGAGGAGGAGCGACGCACCCAGGAATGGCGGGAGCAGCACGAGGCCGAGCGCCGCCGCGGGACCGGCGACGGCGACGGGAACGCGGGCGGACCGGCCCGTGGGAGCGGGAACGAACCGCCCGCGGCCTGACGCCGAACACCTTCCGCACGACCTTGCGCGCACCCACGGATCGGAGAACTCAGATGACCACCGGCGCCATCCCCGGCGACCTTCCCGTCGAGCGCCCTGACGCCCGTCCGCAGACGCCGTACGACGTGCTGGTGATCGGCGGCACCGGCGTGGACACCATCGTGCGGGTCGACGAACTCGCCATACCCGCCGGCGACTACAGCGGTGTGCCGCCGATCCGCGACTACGTGGCGCACACCGGCAATGGAGTGGCCCTCGGCTTCCACGCCCTGGGCCGCAGCACGAAGTTCATCGACTACCTCGGTGACGACCCGCAGGGCCGGATGATCCTGGACCGGTACGCGGCCGCCGGACTGGACTTCAGCCATCTGCCCGCGCCGGCCGGCACCCCGCGCAGTGTCAACCTGGTGGACCGCGCGGGCCGCCGCTTCTCCTTCTACGACGGCCGGCACCCGCACGATCTGCGGCTGCCGCGCGAGTTCTACCTCCCGCACCTGTCCCGGGCCCGCCATGTGCACATCTCCCGCTCCGCCCACGCCCAGGACGTCTTCGCCGACGCGATCCGCCTGGGCCGCACCGTCTCCACCGACCTGCACGCCTGGGACGGGCAAGACGCCTCGGCGCACCCCTGGGCGTACGGAGCCGACCTGGTCTTCCTCTGCGCCGCCGCTGCCGGAGAGCGCATTCCCGAGGTGATGCGGCAGATCCTGGCGCAGGGCCGGGCCACGCTGGTGGTGGCCACCGACGGGGCGGCCGGATGCCGGGTGCTCGAGCGCGGCGAGCAGGAGCCGCAGCGCTTTCCCGCGGTGGTGCCGGAGCGGCCCGTCGTGGACAGCAACGGCGCCGGCGACGCATTTCTCACCGGTTTCCTGCACGCCCGGTTCGGTGGCGCCGACCGGGCGGCCTGCGTGCTCGCCGGATCGGTCTCGGGTGCGTACGCCTGCGGCAGCCCCGGCACCCACGAGGAGATGATCGACACCCCGACGCTGGCCGCCGCCGTCACCCGGGCCCGCTGGAACGCGGACGCCGATCGCGGGGCGGCCCCGCTGCCGACGGCGTAGAGCCGGCGACCCGGCCGGGGCGGGGTCCGGGCCGTGCGCCGGACCCCGCGGTCAGCCGCCCGATTCGATACGGCGGACGGCGGTGTCCAGCGCGGCGTCGCGCGACGGGTAGACCTCGCAGACCGGATGGCCGTCGGGAGTGCGGGTGTGGTCGATCTCCCACAGGCTCAACTCGCTGCCGTCCAGCAGCAAGAACGCGTGCTCGTACAGGGACCAGGACACCGGCCGGCCGCCGATCGTCGCGCTGCGCCGGGTGACGATGCTGATGTCATGGGCGATGGCGGCGTGCAGGCGCAGCAATATGTCCTCGCCGGGCGCGTTGGCGTTGGTGGCGCGGCGCAGCAGCCGCCAGGCGTGCTCGGGGGAGTTGCCCTCGGTGTACGCCCGGCGGAACGCCTCCTTGCCCGGGGACAACAGCTCGTCCACCGCTTCGCGTTCGGCGTCCAGAGCGGTCGGCCCGGCGGCGCGGTGCCCGTTCGTGGAACCGAACGCTCCCAGCTCGGGCGGCAGTTCCGCCCGGCCGGTACTGACGCCGAAGGCGGCGTCCACCTCCCACTCGGCGACCGCCAGGTCCTCGCGGTCGGTGAACACCGCGTGCCGCAGGCCGCCTTCGGCGCCGGTGTTGTGCTCCAGTTCCCACAGCACCCGTACCGTGCCGTCCGGCAGCAGGAAGCTGTGCCGAAAGGTGCGGCGGTCCAGCCGGCGCGGCGGCCCCTTGGTGTGACGGCACGACTGCAGCCCGCAGTAGTGCATCAGTGCGAAGTGCACCTCGGCGAGCTGCCGCGCGGCCCGCTCACCGTTGTCGGCACGGTCCAATAAGCGTGCCAGTTGTTCGCCGGGCCGACCCCCGGATCGTACGACTTCCACCGTCTGTGCGGGCTCTGGGTCCATCCGGCCCTCCCGGCTCCGACGTCACCAACCCTGCTGGCGACTCAGGGTAGTAGCGCTGTTGCCGATTGCACCGATGAACGGCAAGATTCCAGGCGCGCGGGGTCCGTGCGCGCGCCCCCAGGGCCGAAGAGGCGCCAGGTCGGGCCCAGTTGGGGTCCAGCAGCGGGATGCGGGATCCGCGTCGCGCGAGGGTGCCGCGGTCGTGCCGCGGCCGGCGCCGTCCCTGGCCGCGGGCGGTCACGGCTCCGGGTCCAGCCAGTGCGTACGCCCGACGCTGATGATCCGCATCCGCAGGCCGGCCGCGTGGGCGACCCGGGCCCGCCGCACGGTGTCGCCGGGGGCCGCCTCCAGGAAAGCCGTCGCCGTCATCACCGTGTGGTCGACATAGAGTTCCGCCAGAATCCGCAGATCGTCGGCGGGCCAGCCGGCGGACAGCGGTTGCCGGGCGAGGCCGGCGGCCACCTCGTCGGCGAAGCGGCGCAGTTCGGCGCCGATCGCCTCGCGGACCGGCCGCACGCCGCCGAAG
Organism: Streptomyces sp. DvalAA-14; assembly: GCF_900091855.1. Lineage (GTDB taxonomy): Bacteria > Actinomycetota > Actinomycetes > Streptomycetales > Streptomycetaceae > Actinacidiphila. Next base: position 18,153 of record NZ_FMCH01000107.1, on the reverse strand, counting down.
CGCTCCCGGGCGATGAAGCGGACGTGCGGGCGGTGCCCGTCCACGTACGCCCCGGTGATCATCACCGTGCGCTCGATGAGTTCGGCCGAATCGGCGGAGTCCGCCATCACCGCCCGGATGGCGGTGTGCAGGCTGCCCAGCGCCTCATCGACCAGGGCGACGCCGAGATCCGCCATGTCCGGGAAGTGCCGGTAGAAGGCGGCCGGGGAGATGCCGACCTCGCGGGTGAGTTCGCGCAGGCCCAGGCTGCTGAGGTTCTGGTGCTCCAGCAGGCGCAGGCCCGCGTCCAGCAGCGACTGCCGGGTCTGCAGCTTCTGGGCCCGGCGGACCCCGGCGGGCCGGACCGCGGCCGGTCGGTGCCCCGATGTGTGACTCATGTCATTCAGTAACAGTCGTTCGCCGAATTCGGCCACTCTAGACTGGGAAGTCGGTGACAACTGTCCACTCAGATGTCGGCCGGAACGTTCGCCCCACGGCCGACTCCCCGGAGGTCGCACCCGCTATGAGCCTCGTCGTCCTGCTGCTGGGTCTGGGCGTCCTGATGGGCGCCGCCGCGCACACCTCGCTCACCGTCTTCACCGCGACCGCCGTCGCCATCGTGCTCTGGCTGGCGGGATTCGCGGTCCGCGAGGGCATCGGCCGCTCGCGCCGCTGACGCGGGCCGGCCGAGCCCGTGGCCGCGAAGGCGCACGCCCGGGCCGCACGCCCCGGCCCGGGCCCACGCCCGCCCGCCCGATGACAGCTCCCGACGACAACTCCCGGAAGGAAAACCCGTGAACACCACAGCGACACCGACACCGACACCGACACCGATCCCGACACCGGCCGCAACTGGCGACCCGGCAACGGCCGGCCGGGACCGGGACCTGGACCGCCGTGACCCTGCCCGCCGCGGGACCGGAACCCGGGACGCCGACGGCATGGCGGTCGCGTCCTTCCTGCTCGGCCTGCCGGGCCTGCTGGTCTTCAACCTGGTGCTCGGCCCGGCCGCCGTCGTGCTCGCCCTCGTCGCCCTGGCCCGCGGCACCGCCCGTCGCGGCCGGGCCCTGCTGGGCCTGGCCCTCGGTGTCGCCGACCTGCTCATCCTGGTCGCGCTGATCACGGCCGACCACGGCGTCATCTGGTCCTTCGGCTGACAGCGGCCGGCCGGCCGCCCCGTCCCGGACCGCTCTCGGTCCGGGACGGGGCGGACCGCTCAACTGAGATCGATGCCCGGGTAGAGCGGGAAGCCGGCCAGCAGGTCGGCGGCCTGGCGCGCGACCTTCTCGGCCACCGCCGCCTCCAGCACGTGATGCGCCTTGGACAGCCCGCCCTTGGGCGCCGGCGCGGCGCTCGTGCCGGCCAGCACGGTGTCGATCAGACCGGCGATCTCGTCCATCTCGGCGACGCCCAGGCCGCGGGTGGTGAGCGCGGGGGTGCCGATCCGGATGCCGGAGGTGTACCAGGCGCCGTTCGGGTCCTGCGGCACCGAGTTGCGGTTGGTGACGATCCCCGCCTCCAGCAGCGCCGCCTCCGCCTGCCGGCCGGTCAGCCCGTAGCCGGACACGTCGATCAGGACCAGGTGGTTGTCGGTGCCGCCGGTGACCAGCGCGGCGCCCCGGCGGAGCAGTCCTTCGGCCAGCGCCCGCGCGTTGTCCACCACGGCCCGCGCGTAACCGCCGAACTCGGGCCGGGACGCCTCGGCCAGTGCCACCGCCTTGGCGGCCATCACCTGCGGCAGCGGTCCGCCGAGCACCATCGGGCAGCCGCGGTCCACATGCTCGGCCAGCGTGTCGTCGCACAGCACCATGCCGCCGCGCGGGCCGCGCAGCGACTTGTGCGTGGTCGTGGTGACGATGTTGGCGTGCGGCACCGGGTCGAAGTCGCCGGTGAGCACCTTGCCGGCCACCAGGCCCGCGAAGTGCGCCATGTCCACCATCAAGGTGGCACCCACCTCGTCGGCGATCTCGCGCATGATGCGGAAGTTGACCAGCCGCGGGTACGCGGAGTAGCCCGCCACCAGGATCAGCGGCCGGAACTCGCGGGCCGAGGCGCGCAGCGCGTCGTAGTCCAGCAGCCCGGTCACCGGGTCGGTGCCGTAGCTGCGCTGTTCGAACATCTTGCCGGAGATGTTCGGACGGAAGCCGTGGGTGAGGTGGCCGCCCGCGTCCAGCGCCATGCCGAGCATCCGCTGATTGCCGAACTCGGCCCGCAGCGCCGCCCAGTCCTGCTCCGACATCTCGTTGACCTGCCGGACGCCGGCCGCGGCCAGCGCAGGGCTCTCCACCCGCTGGGACAGCACCGCCCAGAAGGCCACCAGGTTGGCGTCGATGCCCGAGTGCGGCTGCACGTAGGCGTGCGCGGCGCCGAAGACATCACGGGCGTACTCGGCGGCCAGCCCCTCGACGGTGTCCACATTGCGGCAGCCGGCGTAGAAGCGGCGGCCGACGGTGCCCTCGGCGTACTTGTCGCTGAGCCAGTTGCCCATCGCCAGCAGGACGGCGGGGGAGGCGTAGTTCTCGCTCGCGATCAGCTTGAGCATCTCGCGCTGGTCGGTGAGTTCGCGCGCGATGGCGTCGGCGATCCGCGGCTCCACCGCCCGGATCACCTCGAGCCCGCTGCGGTAGGCGATCGACGCGGGGGAGGCGTCGGACGGGGTGACGGCGGACGGCAGTTCGGCCATGGGGTTCTCCGGTTCGAAGCGGGTTCGGAAACGGGACGGCCCAGGCGCACGGCACTCGGTAGCGGTACGAACGAGCCGCTCCCCGATGGTTGACCCCATCCCAGCGCGCCAGTCACGGCTCGCGGCGAGCTTACCAACGCCGCTCGCGCTCCGGCGACCGTTGCCGCTTTCCCGGCCGGCCGGTCCGCGCCCGGTGACCAGGTGTTTGGATGGACGGCGAGCCCGGACCGCCGTCCGGGTGACGCGCCGCCCGCGAACCGACCGTACGACCGACTGGAGCGCCATGGACACGACCGCCCCGCCCGTCACCGCCCGCGTCAGCGCGGGCACCGGGGTGATCGAACTCGACCGGCCGTCCGCGCTCAACGCGCTCGACCTGACCATGATCGAGCTGATCACCGAAGCCCTGGAGAGCTGGCGCGGCGACCCGGCCGTGCGGTCGGTGGTGATCCGCAGCGCGTCGCCCAAGGCGTTCTGCGCCGGGGGCGACATCCGGGCGATGCGCGACGCCGGCCTGCGCGGCGACGACGCGGCCGTTCTCGGCTACTTCTCCGCCGAATACGCCCTGAACGCGCTGATCGCCGGCTACCCCAAGCCGTACACCGCTTTGATCGACGGGTACGCCATGGGCGGTGGGCTGGGCGTCTCGGTGCACGGCTCGGCCCGGGTGGTGACCGAGCGGGCCGTGCTGGCCATGCCGGAGACCGCCATCGGGTTCTTCCCCGACATCGGCGCCAGTCATTTCCTGCCGCGGCTGCCGGGCGCGGTCGGCTGGTACCTCGGGCTGACCGGCGTGCGGATCGGCGGCGCGGCGGCCGTGGAGTGCGGGCTGGCGACGCACTACGTGCCCGCCGCGGACCTGCCCGCGCTGGAGGCCGCCCTGCTGGCCGGCGGCGCTCCCGCACCGACGCTGGACCGCTTCGCCGCGGCCGCGCCCCGGTCCGGACTGGCCGGTCACCGGGCGGCCGTCGAACGCTGCTTCACCGCCGCGGACCTCGGTGCGCTGCGAGACCGGCTCGCCGCCGAGGACACGGACCGGGCCTGGGCGGACGAGACGCTGGCGGCGCTGGCGGCGGCCTCCCCGATGAGTCTGGCCCTGACCTTCGACCTGCTGCGCGACGGCGCCGGTTCGGGCCTGGAGGAGTGCCTGGCCCGCGAGTTGGCGCTGGCCCGCCGGGTCGCGCACGCGCCCGACTTCCACGAGGGCGTGCGGGCGGCCCTGATCGACAAGGACCGCGCGCCGGTCTGGTCGCCCTATCCCTTGCCCGCCATGTGAGACGACGGTTTCATCATACGGACAGGCGGCGTAGCGTGACCGCTGAACCCGCCGCGGCCCGGCGGGACCGACGACGGTTGGAGCGCCATGCCCCGCGAGTGGGACGCCACCACCTACGACTCCCTGCCGCTGCCGCACCTCGGCTGGGGACTGCGCACCCTCGGCCGGCTGCCGCTGCGCGGCGACGAGCGGGTGCTCGACGCGGGCTGCGGCACCGGCCGGGACACCGCGGGGCTGCTGGACCGGCTGCCGGCCGGCCGGGTGGTGGCGGTGGACGCTTCCGTCCGCATGCTGGACCAGCTGCGCACGCGGCTGGCCGGCCGGCTGGACCGGGTGGAGGTGGTACGGGCCGACCTGACCGAGCCGCTGCCGTTCACCGGCGAGGTCGACGCGGTCTTCAGCGTGGCCGCCTTCCACTGGATCGAGGACCACGCCGCGCTGTTCGGCTCGCTCGCCTCGCGGATGCGGCCGGGCGCCCGCCTGGTCGCCGAGTGCGGCGGCCTGGGCAACATCCTCGCCGTCAACGCGGCCGTCGCCGAGGTGCTCGGCGCCGGGCCCGAGCAGCGGACCTGGGAGTTCGCCGGCGTCGAGCAGACGCGCGCGCGGCTGGCCGCCGCCTCCTTCACCGACATCGACGTCCGGCTCCGGCCGGACCCGGCGCGCTTCGAACCCGGCGGACAGCTGGAGGCGTTCTTGGCCACCGTCGTCCTCGGCGCCCATCTGGACGACATGCCGGCCGGCGACCGCGCGCCCTTCGTCGCGGCGGTCGCCGGGCGGCTCGCCGAACCGGTCGTCGACTACGTCCGGCTGGAGATCTCGGCCACCCGCGCCTGAGGCGGCCGGCGACGGCGGCCGACGCGGCAGGCGCCCGCGGCCCCGGATCCGCCGGCCGGATGCGGCCCGCCCGGCGTCCCCGGGGACACGGTGACACGGTGACACGGTGACGCCAGGAGCCCCGGCCGCCCCCGAGGACCACGCCCGGGTCGCCGCGGCCCGCGCACGCCCGGCGCCCGGCCGCAGCCGCGTTGTTAGGGTGTGGCCGATCATCACCGCGGGCCGTGCGCCGCGCGGCCCACCCGACCACCGAGGACGTTGCACGACGGATGAGCCCCACGAAGCGTCCCACCATCGCCGACATCGCCGAGGCCGCGGGCGTCTCCAAGGGCGCGGTGTCCTACGCGCTCAACGGCAAGGCGGGCGTCTCCGCGCAGACCCGCGAGCGGGTGGTGGAGATCGCCGCGCGGATGGGCTGGCACCCGAGCAGCGCGGCGCGGGCGCTGTCCGACGGGCGGGCCGGCGCGATCGGACTGGTGGTGGACCGGCCGGCCCGGGTGCTGGGCATCGAGCCGTTCTTCATGCAGCTGATCTCCGGGGTCCAGGCGGGACTGGCCGACACCGGCACCGCGCTGCTGCTCCAGGTCACCGAGGACGCCGGGGCCGAGGAGGCCGCCTACCGGCGGTGGTGGGGCGAGCGCCGGGTGGACGGGGTACTGCTGGTCGATCTGGTCGAGGACGACCCGCGGCCCCGGCTGCTCGGTGAACTCGGCCTGCCGGCGCTGGTGGTGGGCCATGCGACCGGCACGCCCGGCGTGCCCTCGGTCTGGATCGACGACGCGGCCGCGGTCCGCGAGACGCTGGCCTACCTGGCCGCGATGGGGCACCGCAGGATCGCCCGGGTGGCCGGCCCCCAGCGGTTCGTGCACACCCGCGACCGGGGCGAGGTCTTCGAGCGCTGCGCCGCCGAACTCTCGCTGCCGGGCTTCGCCCTGGTGCACACCGACTACTCCGGTGAGGACGGCGCCCGCGCCACCCGCCGACTGCTGTCCGGCGCGGCCCGGCCGACCGCGATCGTCTACGACAACGATGTGATGGCCGTCGCCGCGCTGGGTGTCGCCCAGGAGATGGGCGTGTCGGTCCCCGCCGAGCTGTCCGTCGTGGCGTGGGACGACAGCGAGCTGTGCCGGCTGGTGCATCCGGCGCTCACCGCGGTCCATCGCCGGGTGCCGGAGTACGGTGAGCGGGCCGCGGCGGCGCTGCTCGCGCTGATCGGCGGCGCGGACGTGCCGGACATCCTGCTGGACGCGCCGCTGCTGGTGCCGCGCGGCAGCACCGCCCCGGCCCGCCGCTGATCGCCGGCGACCGATCCTCGGCGACCGATCCTCGGCCACTGATCCCCGGCCACCGATCCGCGGTGGCCGCTGCCGACGGCCCGTCAGGCGGCGTCCGGCGGTCTGGACCAATGCGTCGCAGGTCACCGGCCCCGTGGTCGTCAACGCAGCTTTGTTACACGGTGTTTCACGATCGGCGGCTGGATCCGGGGCCGCATCGAACCCTGTCCGATGCCTTGACGGGCCCTCTGGGCCGCGAGTTAAATCACGACGCGATATAAGTCGTGAAACAAGTGATGAAACAAGCGTGCAGACCCCCTCGCTGCACGGTCGTTCGGATCAGGCCCATGCCACTGCCGAAGGGGCAACGACCATGAGCTCAGCAACCCGCCCACGCGCGGGCAGATTCACCCTGCGACGCGCCCTTGTCGGAGTGCTGGCCGCCGCCGCGGCGGCCCTCACCCCGACCCTCGTCCTGCCGTCCACCGCGCACGCCGCGGGCGAGAGCGTGCAGGTCTACCTGACCACCACCAGCGACGCCGGCGGCCGTACCGTCTCCAAGGGCCTCCAGCAGCAGACCCCGGTCGCCTTCACCGCCGGCACCGGCGGCGCCGGCCAGCAGATCACGGTGGACGAGAACACCAAGTACCAGCAGTTCACCGGCGGTGGCGCGTCCTTCACCGACACCGCCGCCTACCTGCTCAACTCCAGCGGGGCACTGTCCACGGCCACCCGCAACTCGGTGATGCAGAAGCTCTTCGACCCGGTCAACGGCATCGGGCTCGACTTCCTGCGCAACCCCATGGGCGCTTCGGACCTGGCCCGCAGCAACTACACCTTCGACGACATGCCGGCCGGTCAGACCGACCCCACCCTCGCGCACTTCTCCATCGCGCACGACCTGACCGACGTGCTCCCGCTCACCAAGCAGGCGCGCCAACTCAACCCCGCGGTCACGGTGATGGCCACCCCGTGGACCCCGCCGCCGTGGATGAAGGACAACGGCGCCTACAGCCAGGGCTGGCTGCAGTCGCAGTACTACGCCGCCTACGCCCAGTACTTCGTGAAGTACCTGCAGGCGTACCAGGCGCAGGGCGTGCCGATCAACTACGTGACGGTGCAGAACGAGCCCACCTGCTGCAGCGGCTACCCCTCCGCGCAGTGGAACGGCTCGGGTCTGGCGTACTTCACCAAGACCAACCTGCTGCCCGCACTGCACGCGGCCGGGCTGTCCACCAAGGTCCTCGCCCTGGACTGGAACTGGGACTCCTACGCCGACTACGCCGCGCCCACCGTGGACGACGCGACGATCCGCAACGACCCCAACTTCGGCGGCATCGCGTGGCACGGCTACGAGGGCGACGTCGGCGAGCAGACCACGATCCACAACCAGTACCCCAACGTCCCGGCCTTCGACACCGAGCACTCCGGTGGCACCTGGATCGGCAACCAGCAGAAGGAGGACATGGAGAACCTGATCGACTACACCCGCAACTACGGGCAGAGCTGGGTGAAGTGGAGCCTGGCGGTCGATCAGAACATGGGGCCGCACAACGGCGGCTGCGGCACCTGCACCGGCCTGGTCACCGTGCACAACGGTGACAGCCGCAGCGGGCAGGTCGACTACACCATCGAGTACTACACGATGGGCCACCTGACGAAGTTCGTGAAGCCCGGCGCGACCCGGATCGCCTCCACCGACAACTCCACCGTCCGCAACGTCGCCTGGCGCAACCCGGACGGCTCCAAGGCCCTCATCGCGTACAACGAGTCGACCTCCGCGCAGACCGTGCGGGTCAACTGGGGCAACGAGAACTTCTCGTACAGCCTGCCCGGCGGCGCCTCGGCCACCTTCACCTGGGCCGGAACCCAGGGCACCGGTGGCAGCACCGGCCACACCGGCGCCATCACCGGCTACGGCGGCAAGTGCGTCGACGTCAACGCCGGCAGCAGCGCCAACGGCACCGCGGTCCAGCTCTACGACTGCAACGGCAGCACCGCCCAGCAGTGGACCGCGACCGGCGGCACCTTCCAGGCGCTGGGCAAGTGCATGGACATCACCTCGGCCGGCACCGCCAACGGCACCCAGGTGCAGTTGTACGACTGCAACGGCACCGGGTCGCAGCAATGGATTCCGGGCGCCAACAACACCTTGGTCAATCCGCAGTCGGGCCGCTGCCTGGACGCGACCGGCCCGAGTTCCGCCAACGGCACCCGCTTGCAGATCTGGGACTGCACCGGTGCCGCCAACCAGCAGTGGACGGCGCCTTCCTGATCCACTGACCACCCCCCGGGAACGGCTCACGGCGGACCTCTCACCGCCCTGAGTCGCGCTGAAGGAAGCAGCCGCCGGTCCGCGCTCCTCGCGGGCCGGCGGCTCGGCATGCCCGCGGACGGGCGACGCACGGGTCCACGCGACGGTGACGCGCCATGCCCGGGGGGCTCATCGAACGAGGGAATCGTCGATACGGCCGTTCGGGTGGCGGGGACGGGGCCGCGGTACGGCAGATGGCCGGGAAGCACCTGTTCGTTGCGCCCGGTTCACTGAGTGTGTTGACCCGTGTGGCCGCGCGCGGGTAGGTCGCTCGGTGCGGAGCCGCCTAATCTGGATTGACCGCTCACCGATCCGCCCTTCCCCGCCCTCGTACTGGCACGTCCTCCGCCACGAAGAGTCCCGCTCACGGCGGCCCCCGCCGCCGAACCTCCCGCGACGAGGAGTCCCCGTGACCGTCACCCGTACCCAGGACACCCTCTGGCAGCGTGTCCCGGGGCGGTCGGCCCGGCAGCGCACCGCGCTGCGGTCGGCGGCGGTGCTGCTGCCGATGGTGCTCGTCGCGCTGTTCCTGGTCCGGCAGTGGCCGCTGATCGACTCCAGCGCCGCCCGGCTGAGCTCCGCCGACCCGGGCTGGCTCGGGGCGGCCGGCTTCGCGGCCTTCATGACCTGGGTGTGCTCCGCCACCGCGCTGCAGGGCGCGGTGGTCCGGCGGCTGCCGCCGCTGCGGCTGCTGGCCTCGCAGTTCGCGGCCTCCGCGGCCAACCACGTGCTGCCCGCCGGGGTCGGCGGCAACGCGGTCAGCCTGCGCTTCCTGATCCGCCGCGGGCTGACCCCGACCCACTCGGTGACCTCGCTGGCGGTGCGGGCCGGCGCGGCGGGCCTGGCCCGCGTCGTGCTGCTGGTGACCTTGCTGCTGCTGTTCCCCAGCGCGCTGCACTTCCACCGGCTGGCCCCCGGCGGGCTGGTGCTGCCCGGCCAGCCGCTGCTGATCGGCGCGGTGGCGGTGCTGCTGCTGGTGGTGGCGATGCTGCTGCCGCGCTGCGCCCGCCTGCTGCGGTCCCGGCTGCGCGGCTTCCTGACCTCGGTCGCCGACGATCTGCGGGCGCTGCACCACAACCGCTACCGGGTGGCGGGGCTGTGGGGCGGTTCGCTGGCCTTTCCGATGATGCACGCGGCGGTGATGGTCGCGGTGATCCGGGCCGTGCACGCGCCGGTCCCGGTCAGCGGCGTCCTGGTGGCGTACCTCTTCGCCAGCACCGCCGCGGGCTGGCTGCCGACGCCGGCCGGCCTCGGCTCGCTCGACGCGGCGCTGGGTCTGGCCCTGGTGACGGCCGGCGCCTCGGTGGTCGCCGCGACGTCCGCGGTGCTCGGCTACCGGCTGTTCACGGCCTGGCTGCCGCTCATCCCCGGCGCGGTGGTGCTCGCGGTGCTGGTGCGCTGCCGCGAACTTTAAGGTACGGACCTTTGCCGGAACACTTGACGGTCCCTCATTCCGCCATTTAAATCACGTCCTGAACTAAGACCTGAGCGAAGTCTCCCGGGGCGCCCGGCGCTCTACGTTCTGTCAGGGTCATGACTACCGAAGCGGACGGTGACCGGCCGATGAGAAGGTCCACCAGCATCCTCGCCGCCACGGCGCTCGCCGCCGGGGCCCTCGGTGCCTTCGGCATCGCCTCGAGCGCCTCCGGCGCCGACGCCACCGGCGCCATCAGCGGCTACGGCGGCAAGTGCGTCGACGTGGCCGCGGCCGGCACCGCCAACGGCACGGCGATCCAGCTCTACGACTGCAACGGCAGCAGCGCGCAGAACTGGACCGTCGGCGGCGACGGCACCCTCGAAGCCCTCGGCAAGTGCATGGACGTCACCGCGGCCGGCACCGCCAACGGCACCAAGGTGCAGCTCTACGACTGCAACGGCACCGCCGCCCAGCAGTGGACGGCCGCGGGCGGCACCCTGGTCAACACCGGTTCCGGCCGCTGCCTCGACGCCACCGGCCCCAGCTCCGCCAACGGCACCCGGCTGCAGATCTGGGACTGCGGCGGCGGCGCCAACCAGAAGTGGACGCTGCCCACCGGCGGCGGCACCACCCCGCCACCGACCAGCCCGCCGCCCGCGACCGGCGTGCCGGCCGTGGCCCCGTACCTCTACGAGGGCTGGGGCAACCCGCCGGACCCGGCGACCGTCATGAACGCCACCGGGGTCAAGTGGTTCACCCTCGCCTTCGTGCTCAGCAACGGCACCTGCAACCCCCAGTGGGACGGCGGCCGTCCGCTCACCGGCGGCGTCGACCAGACCGCCATCAACAAGATCAGGTCGGCCGGCGGCGACGTCGTCCCGTCCTTCGGCGGCTACAGCGGCAACAAGCTGGAATCCTCCTGCACCAGCGCCGCCGCGCTCGCCGGCGCCTACCAGAAGGTGATCAGCGCCTACGGGCTCAAGGCCATCGACATCGACATCGAGGCCGACGCCTACAGCAACTCCACCGTCCAGCAGCGCACGGTGGACGCCCTGAAGACGGTCAAGGCCGCCAACCCGGGCATCGCCGTCTACGTCACCATGGGCACCGGGCAGAGCGGCCCCGACACCAGCCTGATCAGCAAGGCGGCCGCCTCCGGGCTCACCGTCGACGCCTGGACCATCATGCCCTTCGACTTCGGAGGCGCCGGCCAGAACATGGGCAACCTCACCACCCAGGCCACCGACGGCCTGAAGAACGCCCTCAAGAACGCCTACGGCTACAGCGACGACCAGGCGTACCGGCACAGCGGAATCTCGTCCATGAACGGCATCACCGACAACAACGAGACCGTCACGGTCAACGACTTCCGCACCATCCTCGCCTACGCCCAGGCCCACCACCTGGCCCGGCTGACCTTCTGGTCCGCCAACCGGGACCGCCCCTGCGCCGGCGCCTACCCCAACGACGACACCTGCTCCGGAGTCCCGCAGCAGGCCTGGGACTTCACCCGCACCTTCGCCCAGTACACCGGCTGAGACCCGCCCGGGCCCGCGCCCGGCCGGCCACCTGGTGACACAGTCTTCCGCTCCCCGCCGTACGGTCATGGTTCCCGCGATGCAACCATGCTGCACGGCCGGGGAGCGGAGGTGTGTCCGGATGACGACGGCAGCGGACCGTACGGGTGACAGCCCGGGCGGCCGGGTCCTGGTGGTGGACGACGACGCGGCGATCCGCCGCTCGCTCGGCCGGGCGCTGCGGCTGCGCGGCTTCAGCGTCAGCGAGGCGGACGGCGGCCGCCGCGCCCTGGAACTCCTCGACCGGACCCCGCCCGACATCCTGGTGCTGGACATCTCGATGCCCGGCGTCGACGGCATCGAGGTCTGCCGCACCCTGCGCGCCGGCGGCTCCGACCTGCCGGTCCTGGTGCTGTCCGCCCTCGACGAGGTCGCCGACCGGGTGGCCGGACTCCAGGCCGGCGCCGACGACTACCTCGTCAAACCCTTCGCGCTGGAAGAACTGGTGCTGCGGCTGCACGCCCTGCTGCGCCGCCGCCCGCCCCGCCCCGACGACCAGGTACGCGCCTGCGGGCTGGTCCTCGATCCCGCCGCCCGCACCGCCACCCGCGACGGCGAACGGCTCGACCTGACCCGCCGTGAGTTCGAACTCCTGGAGGTGCTGGCCCGCAACGCCGGCCTCGTGCTCACCCGCGACCAACTGCTGGACCGGGTCTGGGGCTACGACTTCGAGGTGCGCACCGACGCGGTCGACACCTTCGTCAGCTACCTGCGGCGCAAGCTGGAAGCCGGCGGCCGGCCGCGCCTGCTGCAGACCGTCCGGGGCATCGGCTTCGTCCTGCGGCCGGCCGACGAGGACGGGAAAGGCCGATGAGACTGTCCACCCGCATCGCGCTGGCCGTCGGCGTCGTCGTCCCGCTGCTCGTGCTCGGCTCCGGCTGGATCATGGTCCGGCTGGTGGGCGGCGACGTGCACCGGCAGGCCGACGCCCATCTGCGCGACCGCGCCGCCGCCGTCCGGCCCGAGGCCCGCGACCTGCTGCGGGCGATGGTCAACGACCGGCCGGCCGGTGTCGAACAAGCCCGCCAGCGCAGGCTGTTCGCCGCGGCCCTCGACGTCGGCATCCGCGTCACCGGCCCGGGCGAAACGGTGTCCGGCGGGCCGCAGCCCGCCTCGTCGGTCCCGCTGCCCGCCGCGGCCGGCGCCGCCCGGCCGGTCACCATCAAGGCCGGCGACCAGAGCTGGCGGGTGCTCGCGGCCCCGGTCACGGTGGCGCGGCCCACCGACAGCGGCACCCTGTGGCTGTTCGCCTCCGACACCGCCGGCCAGGCCCAGATCGCCCAGGTCCGGCGCCGGATCCTCACCGTGGCCCTGCTGACCGCCCCCGTCGCGGGCGCCGCCGCCTGGCTCGCCGCCGCCCGGCTCTCCCGCCCGCTGCTGCTCCTGCAGCGCCGGGCCGGCGGCATCGACCCCCGGACCAGCGCGACAAGGCTCGACCACACCCCCACCGGGGTCCCCGAGATCGACGACCTGGCCGGCACGCTGCGCACCGTGCTGGCCCGCTACGACGAGCAGGCCGCCCGCATCGCCGAGGCACTCGCCACCGCGCGTTCCTTCTCGGCCGCCGCCTCCCACGAGTTGCGCACCCCGCTGATGAGCATGCGGATCAACCTCGACGTGCTCGACGGGGATCCGGCGCCCGACGCCACCGAACGCGCCGAGATCACCGCCGACCTGCGCGCCGAGCACGAACGCCTGCTCGGCCTGCTGGTGATGCTGCGCACCCTCGCCCAGGGCGACCTGGTGGAGGCCGACGCCTTCGCACCGGTGGACCTGGCCGAAGTGCTGGAAGCGGCGGTCCGCGACCTGCGCAAGGACCATCCCGCCGCCCGGGTCGCCCTCACCGGGCCCGCCCACTGCGTCGTCCACGGCTGGCCGCCCGGCCTGCGCTCGGCCGTCGACAACCTGCTGGTCAACGCCGCCGTGCACGGCGCGGGCACCATCGACGTCACCCTGCACGCACCCGACGCCGCGCCGGGCGTCCGCCTCACCGTCACCGACCGCGGTCCCGGCATCGCGCCGGCCGACCGGCCCGGTATCTTCCGCCGCTTCCACCGCCGCCCCGACAGCCCCGGCTCGGGCCTGGGCCTCGCCCTGGTCGGCCAGCAGGTCGCCCTGCACGCCGGCACCATCACCGTCACCGACCGCCCCGACGGCCTGCCCGGCGCCTGCTTCACCCTCGACCTGCCGCGAACCGCCCTGGCCCCGGTCCTGCCGCGCCAGCGCGACTGGCTCACCGAGGCGTCGGCGCCCGGCCGCGACGATTCGCCGGGGTAGGCGCCGTCCCGCACCCGGGACTTGCCGGATCCGGCCGGCACCGGAACCCACACCGTTTCCACAAAGACCGTTCCTACCCTCCAGTCAGCAGGCGCGGCACCCCGCGCCGTACTCGGAGGAGGACCTCACCCATGCACACCAGCCGGACCGCGATCACCGTGACCGCTGCCATCGCCACCGCCGCCCTGCTCGGCGCGGCCGACACCGCCGCCGCCGCCGACAGCGCCGCACCCTCGACGCCCGCCTCGGCCCCTGCCAAGGCCACCGCCAAAGCGCCCACGGGGGACGGCGCCCGGGCGCTGTGCAAGCGGCTGCCCAAGACCGACGCCCGCATCGACCGCGCCCTGCGGCGCCTCAACGGCCCCGCCACCGTGCGGGGTTCGATCGCACGGCTGCAAAAGCGGGTGGACAACGCGGCGGCCAAGGGCGACACGGCGGTGGAGACGTACCTCAAGGACAAGCTGGCCTTCCGCACCTCCCTCGTCCCCACGCTCAACCACCGCAGTACCGACCTGGCGGCCGTCCGCACCTGGTGCGGCACCCAGTCCTTCGCCGCGAAGAAGAGCGCCAAGTGACCCGGCGGGCAGGGCTGCTGGCGGCAGCACCCGCCGCCGCCCTGGCGCTCGCGCTGCTCACCGGCTGCGGCGGACAGCAGCACGCCGCAGCCCCCGGGCCCGCCGCGCCGGCGCCCGGCAGCACCTCGCCGGCGCCGTCCGCCTCCCAACTGGCCCATATGCAAAAGCTGGTGGACGACGCCGACTCGGCGGCGGCGGTCGCGGACTCCGACGCCGCCAACGACAAGTGAGCCCGCGGCGCGCCTACTTGGCGTCCGCGTAGCTCCGCACCGCATGCGTGTCCAGCGGGAACGGCACCTCGGTGGCGCCGAACACCAGGCGGCGGGCCTCCTCGCCCGCCGCCGTCACCGCCGCCGCCACCTCCGCCGCGAGCGGAGTGGGCGTGTGCACGATGACCTCGTCGTGCTGGAAGAACACCAGCCGGGGCTCGGGACCGACCTCCGCCAACCGGCGGCGCAGCGCCGCCAGCATGGCCAGCGCCCAGTCCGCGGCGCTCGCCTGGATCACGAAGTTGCGGGTGAACCGCCCCCAGGAGCGGGCCGCACGCCGGTCCGGCGTGGCGCCGTCCTCCGAATCGGCGGAGTCGTCGAACAAGCGGCCGGCGGACGGCGCCGGCGAGGTCCGGCCCAGTTGGGACCGTACGACACCGCCCGCCTCACCGGTGCGGGCCGCCGCCTCCAGCAGTGCCAGCGCCGCCGGATAACTCCGCCGCATCACCGCGAGCGGCTGGCCCGCCTCACCGCCGGTCTGGCCGTACATCGCGGCCAGCAGGCCGATCTTCGCGCGCCCCCGGTCACCGTCGAACGCGTCCTTGGCCAGGGCCGCGTACAGGTCGCCGGCCGCCGCGGCCCGGGTGAGCCCGGTGTCCCGGGACATCGCGGCCAGCACCCGCGGTTCCAGCTGGCCCGCGTCGGCGACCACCAGCCGGTGTCCCGGATCGGCGACCACCGCGCCCCGCAGCAGCCGGGGGATCTGCAGCGCCCCGCCACCGCGGGTGGCCCAGCGGCCGGTGACGACGCCGCCGGCCACGTACTCCGGCCGGAAACGGCCGCCGGGCGCCCACCGCTCCCGCCAGGCCCAGCCGTGCGCGACATGGATACGGGACAGTTCCTTGTAGCGCAGCAGCAAGGCGGCCGCCGGATGGTCGATCCGGCGCAGCTCGTGGGAGCGGGTGGAGGGCAGCTGCACGCCGAGCCGGGCGAAGGCGGGCAGCACCTGGGCGGGGGAGTCCGGGTTGACCGGCTGGCCGAGGGCTTCTTGGATGCGGGCGGCCAGCTCGGTGAGGACCGCGGGCCGCGCGCCGCCGGCCGGGCGGGGCCCGAGCAGGCCGGTCAGCAACTCGTCGTGGGCGGCGGCGCTCCACGGCAGGCCGTCGTGTCCCATCTCCGCGGCGGCCAGGGCCCCGGCGGACTCCGCCGCGGCCAGCAGCCGCATCCGGTCCGGGTGCTCACCGGCGGCGATCCGCCGCAGCTGGGCGGCGTGCACCGCGATCAGGGCGGCGAGCGGATCGGTGTCCGGCGGCAGGTGGTGGCGGTCGGCGGCGAACAGCACCGGCTGGTCCTCGGCCCCCGGCTCGGCCGTGTCCGGCGGCTCCGGCCGTTCGTGCAGCCGCGCCCACGCCGCGCCCAGGGACCGGGGGCGCCCGTGCCGCCCCTCCTGGCCGAGCAGCAGCGACTCCACCAGTTTCACGTCGTGGCAGCGGCCCACCCGGGGCAGCCCGGGATAGAGCTCGTCCGTCGACGCCCACACCCACCGCGGCGCGTCCGCCGCCTCCCGCCGGCCGACCTCGGCGGCCAGATCCGGCACCGGCCGCTCGGCGCCGACCGGCGTCCCGTCCTCCCCGAGCCGGCGCAGCCGTCCGCCGGGGCCCACCGGGTCGCCGACCACGGCGACCCGGTATCCGTGCCCGCCCTCCGCCTCCACGGCGCGAGCCTATGCCGCCCCTGTGACAACGCCCCGGACGCGGCTCGGCGGCGACGGGCCACCCGCGACCCGGTGGTCACGCGGGCCCGGCGCCGCCGAAGGGGGCATCGGGAAAAAGTGCGGGCAGCCCACGCTCCCGCCGGTCAGCGACCGGCGGGTCGGGCGGTGTGCCCCGCGGGGTTACGCGTCGTCGTTCTGCTGCGCCTCGGCCACGGACTTGTGCACCTCGTCCATGTCGAGGGCGCGGGCCTGGGCGATCACATCCTCCAGGGCGGGCGCGGGGAGGGCGCCCGGCTGGGCGAAGATCGCCACCTTGTCGCGCACGATCATCAGCGTCGGGATCGACTGGATCTGGAAGGCCGCGGCCAGCTCCGGCTGGGCCTCCGTGTCGACCTTGGCGAAGACCAGGTCCTGGTGCGTGCCCGACGCCTTGTCGTACACCGGGGCGAACATCTTGCACGGACCGCACCAGTCGGCCCAGAAGTCGATGAGGACGAAGTCGTTCGAAGACACGACCTCGTCGAAGTTCTCCTTGGTCAGCTCCACAGTGCTCATGCACGTCGTAACGAGCCCCGCCGCCCGGAAATTCCGCCCGCCGCGCGGCCCGCGTTCACTCGTCCGAGTGGTGCGAACGGCCCACCCAGTGGCGGTCTCCCGGCCGTGTCGTTGGTCGGCGTATGGCAGCAACGCAGTGGACCCCGGAAGAGGACGCCCCCGGCGGTACGGACCCGGCCCGGCCCTGGCGCGCGGCGCCCCGGGGCGGGACTCTTCTGCAGAGCCGTGACGCGCCGGTCTTCGCGGCCCTGGCCGCCCAGTGGCGGTCGGCCGGCCGCATGGTGCCGGGCCAGACGGACACGGAATGGGCCGAGCTGGTCGGCCGCATCCCCCGGCTGACCCGGGTCTGAGCCGGCGGCCCGGAGCCCGGCCCGGACGGCAGCCGCCCCGGCAGCCCACTTGCACTCGCACCCTGCTACCGCCCCGGCACCCGCCCCTCGCACCCTTTGCGGCCGCGCCCCGCGTCAGGGCAGCGGCTGCGCCGGCCGCGGACCGTCGTAGGAGCCGTTCGGCCGCATCCGCAGCGGACGCTCCCCGTACTCCTCCAGCGCGTGGGCGATCCACCCCGCCGTCCGGGCGACCGCGAACACCGTCTCGCCCGCCTCCAGCGGCATCCCGCAGGACAGCGACAGCACACCCAGCGCCAGATCCACGTTGGCGTGCAGGGGCATGCGTTGGGCGGCGGTCGTGAGCACGTCACGCGCGGCGGCCAGCGCCTCCGCCGCGGCCGGCACCCGGTCGAGCAGGGCGAACAGCAGCCGGGCCCGCGGGTCCTCGTCGCGGTACAGGCGGTGGCCGAGACCGGGGATGTGCTGCCCGGCCCGCAGGTGCTCGGCGACCACCGGGCCCGCGCTGCCCCGCGCCAGCACCTCCGCCAGCATCCGGTGGGCCAGCGCGCTGGCCTGTCCGTGCAGGGGGCCGTCCAACGCCCCCAGCCCCGCCGAGACCACCGCGTACGGATGGGCGCGGGCCGACGCGGCGACCCGGGCGGCCAGCGTGGAGGCGGCCAGGTCGTGGTCGATGAGCAGCGCCAGCGCCGCGTCCAGCACCCGCAGTGACGGCTCGTCCGGCGGGCGCCGGGTCAGCCGTGACCACAGCCGCGGCGCGAGCGGACCGCCGCCGCCCCGGTGGGGCGGACCGGCCGGCGGCAGCGCGTCCACCATCGTCGGGATGAGGGAGCGCGCCGAGCCGAGCACCGCCTCCTCCGACAGGTCGAACCGCAGCGGATCGGCGGTAGCCGCCGCGACCACCGCCACCCGCAGCCGGTTCATCGGGCCGCAGTCGGCGGGCAGCGAAGCCACCGTCCTGCGGGCCGCGGCCAGCGGCTGCGGGGGAGCGGTGAAGCGCACTCCCCGCCGCAGCACCCCGGTCCACAGCCACTCGGCCACTTCCTCATACGTGTACGCCTCGGCCAGCGCGACCGCGTCCACGCCGCGGAAGTAGTAGCGGTCGGCGTCGATCAAGGTGAT
>NZ_FMCH01000066.1 GCF_900091855.1 Streptomyces sp. DvalAA-14 | reverse complement strand
CGCCACGGGGTCGGTCACTTGCCCCGCAGCAGCGTGAAGGAGATCACCCGGAAGACGTTGCCGCCGGTGGTGTCGGTCGACTCCACGACATTCAGCGTGACCGACTTCTGGATCGAGCTCTGGCCGGTCTGCGGGTCCTGGGTGGTGAACAGCGAGGCGCTGTCGACCTGCCAGTACGTCTTGTGCTTGAGCAGCTCGCTGGTGACCAGGGTGGTGCCCTGCACGAGCAGCCAGCCCTTGTCACCGATGCCCGGGTCCACGCCGATCCGGACCTGGTCGCCCACCGGCACCGTGATGTGGTGGGTCGGCTTGGCCTGCAGGCAGGCCAGGAAGATCGGCTGCGGCAGCTTCTTGCCGTCGGCGTAGCACTTGCTGCTCGCCTCCGCGTGGACGGACTTGGAGCCAACGGTCACCGTCGCCAGCGCGGTCGGCTTGTCGCAGGCGGTGAGGGCGATCAGCCCCAGGGAGATGGCACCGATAGCGGTGGCGGCGCGGCGAATGCTCATGGGGGTGAGGCTACCGGGCCGTTGAGGGCCGTCCGCCACGGGGTGGGCCCTCCACCAGGGCTCCTGGGCACCCGGCCACCAGGACTCCGCGAGGTCCTACGCCACCCGAGCCGCGGCCGAACTGCCCCGCCGGGCCGCGCCCAGCAGGCCGCGTACCGATGTCAGGAACGCCACCAGTACCAGGCCGGCCGCCACCGACATCCCCAGCGAGCCGATGAGCGGCAGGATGATGCCGATGCCGCCGCCGACCACCCAGGCCAGCTGGAGCACCGTCTCCGAACGGGCGAACGCGGAGGTGCGGACCGTCTCCGGCACGTCCCGCTGGATCAGCGCGTCCAGCGACAGCTTCGCCAGCGCCTGCGAGATACCGGCCACCGCGGCCAGCGCCGCCACCGTGAACAACCCGAACAAGCTGGCCGCGACCGTCGCCGTCGACAAGGCGATCACCAGCACGGTGGCGATGATGATCTCCGGCCCCCGGGACTTCAGCCAGGCACCCAGCGCCGTCCCCAGCGCGTTGCCGCCGCCGGCCGCGACGACGACCACGCTCAGCGACACCGCCGGACTCAAGCCCCCCAGCGGATGCTCGCGCAGCATGAAGGCCAGGAACATCGTCAGGAAGCCGGACAGCGCCCGCAGCCCCGAATTGCCCTGCAGCGCGTGCAGGACCGAGGAACCGACGCCCAGCAGCCCCGGCTTCTTCCCCGGGATGCCGGCCGGCTCCGGCGGTGTCTCCTCGTCGGCGGTCAGCCGGACCTTGGCCTCACCGCGCGCCGAGTCCACCGTGTGCGGCAGCGACATCGACAGCAGCGCGCCGCACAGGAAGACCACGAAGGCGGCGTACAGCGGCCACTGCGGCCCGATGAAGTGCAGCCCGGCCCCGATGGGCCCGAACACCGCCGTGGTCAGCAGACCGGCCAGCGTGACCCGGGAATTCGCCTTCACCAGCGTCGTCCGCCCCGGCAGCAGCCGCGGCACCACCGCGCTGCGCACCACGCCGTACGCCTTCGAGGACACCAGGACGCCGAGCGCGGCCGGATACAGCCCGAGCCCGGCGGTGGACACCACCCCGGCCATCGTCCAGGCCAGCACCGCGCGGGCGACCATCGAGGTGGCCATCGCCGCCCGGCGGCCGTGCTGGAAGCGGTCGAGCAGCGGACCGAGCACCGGCGCGAGGACGGCGAAGGGCGCCATCGTCACCAGCAGATAGAGCGCCACCCGGCCGCGCGCCTCGCCGGTCGGCACCGAGAAGAACACGGTGGAGGCGAGCGCGACGGTGATCAACACGTCGCCGGCGGAGTTCACCGCGTGCAGTTCGATCAGTTTCGACAGGCCCGACTCGCCCGCGCCTCCCGCGCGTGTCGTACGGCGGATACGCCGGAGCACGCCGCCCAGGGCCCGCCCCACGCCGTGCGCGAGGGCGCGCCCTCCCCTGCGTACGGGCCCAGGGCCCGCGGTCACGGTTCGTGCCACGACGCCATCCTGCCCCAATCCGAAGCACCCGCACCCCCTCCTTTGCAGTGGTGGTGCGCACAGGTAGCGTGCGATCGCGCAGAATAGTGCCAACAGGTGCGCCCGGGGGACGCTCGGGCAGACCGGGGAAACTGACCGGGAAGCAAGGAACGAAGGCGTTGACGCGGTCCACAGGTCCGCTCCGCCACCGCTCCTCGTACCGGGTCCGTCCCCTGTGGGCGCACACGTGAGACGGCGTAGAGAGAGAAACGATTTCTGTGAGTCCTGCGATGCGAAGCCGTACCCCAGACCGCCTGTGCGCCGAGGCGGTCGATGTCGCACTGGCTGTGACGCAGGAGGCGGCGGGGCCAGACTCCGTCGGCGCACACCTGAGGGTGGTCGCGGAGGGTGACCGGGTGGTCACCCACCACTTCGCCTGCGAGGAGCCGGCCTACCGGGGCTGGCACTGGGCCACCACCTTGACCCGGGCGTCGCGATCCAAGCAGATCACCATCGATGAAACGGTGCTGCTACCCGGCGGGGACGCCGTGCTGGCCCCCACCTGGGTGCCGTGGAGCGAGCGGCTGCGGCCCGGCGACATGGGCCCCGGCGACCTGCTGCCGGCCGAGGCGGACGATCTCCGCCTGGAGCCCGGGTGGGCGGCGGCGCCCGTGCCCGCCCCCGCTCCCGTGGACGAGGGAGGGCCGGCGCTGCCCGTGCCGTCGGTGGCGGAGATCGGCTCGGTCGCGGCCGAGCTCGGCATGGGGCGCCCCCGGGTCCTGTCCCGCTACGGCCTCCACACCGCCGCGGACCGGTGGGAGGAGGAGTTCGGCCCCAAGACCCCGATGGCCCAGGCCGCACCGGCCCAGTGCGACACCTGCGCGTTCCTCATCCCGATCTCCGGCTCCCTCGGCCAGGCGTTCGGTATCTGCGCCAACGAATACTCGCCGGCCGACGGCCACACCGTCTCGCTCGGCTACGGCTGCGGTGCCCACTCCGAGGCGGCGGTGATGCCGAAGGCGGTGGAGCTGTCGCCGATGGTGCTGGATGATCTGGAGGACGCGGAGGCGGAGGGATAGCGCTGCGCCGGGTGAGGCTTCCCGCCGCCGGCGGGTGCGAGTTTCCGGGGGTGGGGGAGCGGGGCCGCGGGCCCGCGGCGATGGCGTGCGGGGTGACTCGTCGGGCTCCGCCCGTTTGCCCCCGTTCGTCACCGATGGCGGATGGGCCACGGGCAGAGAGGGAGCGGGCCGCCGACTCGCTCGGATGGCCGCGGGTGGGAGGGATCGCGCCGCAGGCGCCCTGGGCGGGCGGCCGCCGACGGCGAGGCGGGCGGCAGGGGACGGGCGAGCCGGGGCATCGGCCCGCGCGGAAGGGCCCGGCGGGCCCGGGGTCCCCGGATGGCGGTACCGTCACGACTGCAGGGGCCCCGAGCGGGCCGTGGACGGCGACGGAAGGGCCCGTAGTGACCCGCGCAGGTGTTGTACGGACGGCCCCGGAAGGCCAGGCGGACCCCTTCCGTACGGCAAGCCTGCGGCAAGCGGTGCTGGGTGCCTGGGCCACCTCGACCGCGAGGTTCCGCGAGGACGCCAACGCCGAGGAGGACCTCGCGCTGGGCGGATACCGCGACCGCCTCGCCATCGAACTCGCCCAGAACGCCGCCGACGCGGCGACCCGCGCCGCAGTCCCCGGCCGCCTCCGCCTCACCCTGCACCCGGCCGAGGAGGGCGCGGACGGCGCGGACGCGGCCCCCGCGATCCTCACCGCCGCCAACACCGGCGCCCCGCTCGACGCGGCCGCCGTGGAATCGCTGTCCACGCTGCGGGCCTCCGCCAAACGCGACGACGGCCCGGCCGCTGTCGGCCGCTTCGGCGTCGGCTTCGCCGCCGTCCTCGCGGTCAGCGACGAGCCCGCCGTGCTCAGCCGCACCGGCGGCGTCCGCTGGTCGCTCGCCGAAGCCCGTGAGCTGAGCGCCGAAGTCCCCGGACTGGAAGACGAGTTGCGTCGCCGGGACGGCCATGTCCCGCTGCTGAGGCTGCCGTTCGCCGCCGAGGGCGCCGCACCGGAGACATACGACACCGTCGTCGTGCTTCCGTTGCGCGACGCCTCCGCCGTCGATCTGACGGCCCGTCTGCTGGCAAGCATCGACGACGCGTTGCTGCTCGCCCTGCCCGGCCTCACCGAAGTCGTCATCGAACTGCCGGACAGCACCCGGACCCTGACCCGCCGTCAACTGGACGCCACCGACGTGCTGGTGGAAGACAGCGCCCGAACCACCCCCACCCGCTGGCGCGTCGACGCGGCCGGCGGGGCTCTGAAACCCGAACTCCTCGTGGACCGGCCGGTGGAGGAGCGGCTGCGCCCGGCCTGGTCGGTCACCTGGGCCGTGCCGGTGGACGACGAGGGCGCCCCGCAGGCACCCCGTACCGCCGCCGTCGTGCACGCTCCGACGCCCACCGACGAGCCCCTCGGGCTGCCGGCCCTGCTGCTCGCGTCCTTCCCGCTCGACCCGACCCGGCGGCACGCCGCCCTCGGCCCGCTCACCGACTTCCTGCTGGACCGCGCCGCCGAGGCGTACGTCCGGCTGATGGCGGACTGGCGGCCGGTCGGTACCGGCGTGGTGGACCTGGTCCCCGGCCCGCTCGGGACCGGCGAGCTGGACGCCGAACTGCGCCGCCGGATCCTCGCCGCGCTGCCCCGCACCGCCTTCCTGCCGCGCGCCACCGAGACGCCCGCCGAGGCCGCACCGGTCCCCGCCGCCGACCCGGACGCCTGGGA
Organism: Streptomyces sp. DvalAA-14; assembly: GCF_900091855.1. GTDB lineage: Bacteria > Actinomycetota > Actinomycetes > Streptomycetales > Streptomycetaceae > Actinacidiphila. Next base: position 4,946 of record NZ_FMCH01000066.1, on the reverse strand, counting down.
CGACGGCGGCCCGCTGACCGGTGACGGCCAGGCGCTGCGCCCGGTCGAGGCCGAGGTGGTGGAGGGCGCCACCGCCGAGGCCGTCCGCGTGCTGGCCGAGGTGCTGCCGACGCTGGTCCCCTCCTCACTAGAACGGCGCCCCGCCCTGCGCCAGTTGGGCGTCGCCCGGCTCTCACTGGCCGACGCGGTGGACCGGCTGGCCGGCGCCGAGCGCCCCGCCGAGTGGTGGTACCGCCTCTACGACGCGCTGGCCGGCACCGACTCCGACATCCTCAGCGGCCTGCCCGTACCGCTCGCCGACGGCCGCACCGTGGTCGGCCCGCGGCAGGTGCTGCTGCCGGTGCGCGGCGAGAACGAAACGCCCGCCGCCGACCCCCTGCTGCTGACCCGGCTCGGCCTGCGGGTCGCACACGCCGACGCCGCCCACCCGCTGCTGGAGAAGCTGGGCGCCCAGCCGGCCACGCCCCGCGCCGTGTTGACCACGCCGCAGGTGCGTGCCGCGGTGGCCGCCTCGCTGGACGACGACCGGGCCGCCTGGGACGACGACAGCGGGCTGGACGCCGAGGAGTTGGCGGACACCGTACTGGGCCTGGCCAAAGCGGCCGGCCTGGCGCCGGGTGACGAGCCGTGGCTGGCCGGGCTGGCGCTGCCCGACGAGGACGGCGAACTCGCCCCGGCCGGCGAGCTGATCCTGCCCGGCAGCGTGCTGGAACAGGTGCTGCGGGAGGGCGAACTCGCCGCGGTGGACGCCGAACTGGCCGCCCGCTGGGGCGAACAGCCGCTCACCGCCGTCGGCGTGCTCGCCACCTTCGCCCTGGTCCGGGCGGAGGACGTCGTCCTCGACCCGGACGACCTGGAGCCCCGGGACAGTGACTTCGCCGAACCCGACGACGTGGGCCTGCTGGACGCGATCGACGTGTGGTGCGAGGACGTCCTCGACCAGCTCCCCGAGACCGATGTGCCACCGGTCGCCACCGAGATCATCGGCGTGCGCGACCTGGACCTGGTGGACGACGACGCCTGGCCGCAGGCACTGGCCCTGCTGTCCCGGCCGCCGCTGCGGGACGCGGTGACCGCGCCGATCCGGGTCCTGCTGCCGGACGGCACCACCGAATCCGTCCGCGCCTACGCCGCCTGGTGGCTGCGCGACCACCCGGTGCTCGGCGGCCGCCGCCCGGTGGGCCTGCGCGCGGCCGGCGGCGACCGGCTGCTGAGCGGGCTGTACGACGAGGCGGAGACCGACGAGGGCGTGGACGAGCAGGTGCTGCGAGCCCTCGGGGTGCGCACCACCGTTGCCGCCCTGCTGGCCGAACCGGGCGGCGCCGCCGAGCTGCTGGGCCGGCTCGCCGAGCCGGAGCGGGAGGTCGGCTCCGCCCAACTGCACGGCCTGTACGCGGCCCTCGCCGAACTCGACCCTGAACAGGTCACGCTCCCCGACGAGTTGCGGGCGATCGTCAACGGCGAGGCGGTCGTGGTGGACGCGGGCGAAGCCCTCGTCGCCGACGCCCCCGATCTGCTGCCGCTGGCCGGGAGCCATCCGCTGCTGCCGGTACCGCCCCGGCTGGCCGCCGACCTGGCCGAGCTGTTCCAGGTCCGCCGACTGAGCGACGCGGTGGACGCGGCCGTGATCTCCGAGGGCGAGCGGCACGAGGTGCTGCCCGCCGTCCACGACCTGCTGCCGGGCGCGCCGAGCAGCTATGTGGAGCACGAGGAACTGCTGCTCACCGGCGAGGTCGAGGTCGACTGGCGCTGGGTGGACGGTGTCCTGCACGCCTCGACGGTGGAAGGCGTCGCGGCCGGGCTGGCCTGGGCGGCCGGCCGCTGGGAGCGGCGCTTCGAACTGGCCGCGCTGCTCGAAGACCCGACCCGGACCGAGGAGTTGGCCGAGGCGCGCTGGTTCGACTGACGCGGCCGGCGCCGGGGGGCGCCGGGCGGTGGTCCTGGCGCCTGGCCTCGTGCCTGTTCTCGCGCCTGACCTGGGGCCTGTCCTCGCGTCGGCTACGCCTGCGGGGTGCGGGCCGCGGCCGCCGCCCGCCGGATCGCGTCCCGGCGGGTGCGGACGTACCACAGGCCGAGCAGCCCGCAGCTGCCGCCGGCCAGGCAGGTCCAGATGAACCAGGCGTGGCCGTGGTCGGAGTACCAGCCGTAGAACGGGACCTGCACCAGGAACAGCACAAACCAGACCACCACGCCGACCGTGATGGTCGCGACGTCGTTGGCCTCCATCGGCTCGGGGGCCTCGCGCAGGGGAATCCGCTGCTTGCTGGTCATGCGCCCATCGTAGGCGGCGCCCCGCCCCGCCCGGCAACCCGGCACCGGGACCCGCTGACCGGTGCGGCTGACCGGTGCGGCTGTCCGGTGCGGCTGTCCGGTGCGGCGCCCGCCCCGGTGGCTCGCTTTCGGTAGCCGCTTCACTCGTACGCGTGAGATTGCCGCGGGGCGCAGTTTGCTTAGCCAAGGTAATAAGCTAACCTAACTAGTGTGACCGAACTGTCCGAGGACGACCGCGCGACCGTCAATGAGCTGCGTGGTGCCGTGATGCGGCTCTCCCGCCGACTGCGCAGCCAGCGCGTCGACGAGTCGCTCAGCCCCACCGAGATGTCGGTGCTGAGCACCCTGGCCCGCTGCGGGTCGGCGACCCCAGGCGAACTGGCCCGCAAGGAGCACGTCCAGCCCCCGTCGATGACCCGCATCGTGGCCATGCTGGAGGCCAAGGCGCTGGTCCGCAGGGAGCCGCACCCCGACGACCGCCGCCAAGTGGTGGTGAGCCGTACGGACGAGGCCGCCGCGATGCTCGCCGAGAGCCGCGACAAGCGGAACGCCTGGCTCGCCCAGCTCGCCGAGGGCCTCACCGAAGAAGAACTGGCCATCTTGCGCCAGGCGGCCCCCGTCCTGGAAAAGCTCGCCCACCTGTAACACCCGCAACACCTGTAACACCTGCAAAGCCCGTAACACGCACGACTGTCGCGACCTGAGACAGCTCAGATCCGGGACACGCACCGGCCCGGTCCGCCGCCCGGCGGACCCCGCCCGACCGAGGGAAGCCGGCGCACCTGACACACCGATGATGGGGAGGCGAGAACCGATTGAGTTCGGCAGCCGGAACAGACACCGCAACCGAACCTGGACAGCCCGGCGGGAAGACGGGCACCTTCAGCGCACTCAAGGTCCGCAACTACCGGCTCTTCGCGACCGGCGCCGTGATCTCCAACACCGGCACCTGGATGTCGCGGATCGCCCAGGACTGGCTGGTGCTGAGCATCACCGGCTCATCCTTCGCGGTGGGCATCACCACCGCCCTCCAGTTCCTTCCCATGCTCCTGTTCGGGCTGTACGGCGGTGTGATCGCCGACCGCTACCCCAAGCGGCAGATCCTGCTGTGCACCCAGGCCGCCCTCGGCGTGCTCGGCCTGACCCTGGCCGGCCTGACCCTCAGCGGGGAAGTCCAGGTCTGGCACGTCTACGCCATCGCGTTCGTGCTCGGCATGGTCACGGTGGTGGACAACCCCACCCGGCAGACCTTCGTGGTGGAGATGGTCGGCCCGTCCGTGATGCGCAACGCCGTCTCGCTGAACGCCGCCAACTTCCAGGCCGCCCGCCTCGTCGGCCCCGCTGTCGCCGGTGTGCTGATCACCGCCGTCGGCAGTGGCTGGGCCTTCCTCATCAACGGCTTGTCCTTCATCGCCCCGCTCACCGGCCTGTTGCTGATGCGGACCTCGGAGCTGCACAAGATCGAGCGGGCGCCGCGCGGCGGCAAGGGCCAGCTCCGCGAGGGCCTGCGCTACGTCGCCGGGAAGCCGGAACTCATCTGGCCGATCGTGCTGGTCGGCTTCATCGGCACCTTCGGCTTCAACTTCCCCATCTGGCTGTCTGCCTTCGCCAACAAGGTCTTCGACAGCGGCGCCGGCACCTACGGCCTGCTCAACTCGCTGATGGCCGGCGGTTCACTGATCGGCGCGCTGCTCGCCGCCCGCCGCACCCGCAGCCGACTGCGGATGCTGGTCGCCGCCGCGCTGGTGTTCGGCCTGCTGGAGGCGCTGGCCTCGATCGCGCCGTCGTACTGGCTGTTCGCCGCCCTGCTGGTGCCGATCGGCATCTTCGGGCTGACCTTCAACACCACCGCCAACGCGACCGTGCAACTCGCCACCGAGCCGGTGATGCGCGGCCGGGTGATGAGCCTGTACATGATGGTCTTCGTCGGCGGCACCCCGATCGGCGGCCCGGTCATGGGCTGGGTCACCGATACGTACGGGGCCCGGGTCGGCTTCCTGTCCGGCGGCCTGATCTCCGCCGCCGCCGCGCTCGGTGTCGGCCTGGTGCTGGCACGTGCGGGCGGGCTGCGCGTCCGGCTGGACCTGCGGCGGACGACGGGCCGGCCGCTGGTCGCCTTCGTACCGCGGGAAGGGACCGCGCAGGCCGCTGCCGACGGTGAGTCCCGCCCCGACGGGGAGCCGGCGATACGCGACGACGCCGAGGACCGCGGCGGCGACACGGGTGCGACCAAGAGCCTCACCCCGACCGGATGAGGCTCTTCGTCGCCCTGCTGCCGCCCCCGGCCGCGGCCGGTGAACTCGCCGGGGCGCTGGACGCCGTGCGGCGGCTCGACGGGGCGTCCGCCCTGCGCTGGACGGACCGGAGCGGCTGGCACTTCACCCTCGCCTTCCTCGGCGAGGTACCCGACAGCGTGCGGTCCGACCTGGACGAACGCCTCGGCCGGGCCGCCCATCGGCACGGGCCGCACGCCATGCGGCTGTCCGGTGCCGGACGCTTCGGCGAGCGCGCGCTGTGGATCGGGGCGGACGGCGATCTGACCGGGGTGGGCAGGCTCGCCGACTCGGTGCGCGCCGCCGCCCGGCGGGCCGGGGCGCCCGCCGACGAGGCGCACGGCTTCCAGCCGCATCTCACCGTGGCCCGCAACGGCGGCGCCCGGCGGGGCGCCACGGGCG
>NZ_FMCH01000395.1 GCF_900091855.1 Streptomyces sp. DvalAA-14 | reverse complement strand
GCCGGTCCCCGCCGAGCCGGTCGTGCACGACCTGGGAATCGTCCAACCGCCGCGGCTGGCCGACCGGCACCGCCCGGACCGGCCCGGCGGACCGCCCGAGCCGCCCGAGCGGCGCTGAGCGCCGGCACCCGCTCGGCGCCGTCCCGAGAGCCGCCGCCGCACCCGCGCCCCCGTCCTCATAGACTCGGTACCACCGCCGTGCGTCCATGGCGGCCGGACCTGCACCTGGCACCACCTTTCGCCGAAACGGGAGAGCCCCACCGTGACCGACACCGCCCTGTCCGAGCGCAGCGCCGATGTGATCGTCGTCGGCGCCGGGCCCGCCGGTTCGACGACCGCCTACTACCTGGCGAAGGCCGGACTCGACGTACTGCTGCTGGAGAAGACCGCGTTCCCGCGCGAGAAGGTGTGCGGTGACGGCCTCACCCCGCGCGCGACCAAGCAGCTGGTCTCGATGGGCATCGACATCTCCGAGGAAGCGGGCTGGCTGCGCAACAAGGGCCTGCGGATCATCAGCGGCGGCCTGCGGCTGGAGATGGACTGGCCGGAGCTGGCCGCGTACCCGAACTACGGCCTGGTCCGCAGGCGCGAGGACTTCGACGAACTCCTCGCCCAGCAGGCGGTGAAGGCCGGCGCCCGGCTGTACGAGCGCTGCAACGTCGGCGCCCCGATCATCGAGGAGCGCACCGGCCGGATCACCGGCGTGCAGGCCAAGCTCGGCGAGGAGAAGACCCCGGCCGCGTTCTACGCCCCGCTGGTGGTCGCCGCCGACGGCAACTCCACCCGGCTCTCGCTGGCGATGGGCCTGCACCGCCGCGAGGACCGGCCGATGGGCGTCGCGGTCCGCACCTACTTCACCTCACCCCGGCACGAGGACGACTACCTGGAATCCTGGCTGGAGCTGTGGGACCGGCGGGGCCCGCAGGCCCGTCAGCTGCCCGGCTACGGCTGGATCTTCGGCCTCGGTGACGGTACGTCCAACGTGGGCCTGGGCATCCTCAACTCCTCGGCGGCCTTCCGCGAGCTGGACTGGCGCGAGGTGCTCAAGGCGTGGGTCGGCTCGATGCCCGAGGACTGGGGCTTCACCCCGGAGAACATGACCCAGCCGATCCGCGGCGCGGCCCTGCCGATGGCGTTCAACCGGCAGCCCCACTACACCCGCGGCCTGCTGCTGGTCGGCGACGCGGGCGGCCTGGTCAACCCGTTCAACGGCGAGGGCATCGCCTACGCCATGGAATCCGGCCAGATCGCCGCCGACGTCATCACCCAGGCCCACGCCCGCGCCACCGCCCCCCAGCGCGAACTGGCCCTGGCCAACTACCCGCGCATCCTCAAGGAGACCTACGGGGGCTACTACACGCTGGGCCGCGCCTTCGTGAAACTCATCGGCAACCCCAAGGTCCTCCAGCTGTGCAGCCAGCGCGGCCTCACCCACCCGATGCTGATGCGCTTCGCCCTGAAACTGCTCGCCAACCTCACCGACCCCACCGGGGGCGACGCGATGGACCGCATCATCAACGGCCTGACCAAAATCACCCCGCGGGCCTGACCGGAGGCCCGCCCGGCCCGGGCGGGAGACCACCACGAGGGTCCGCCCGGGTCGCCGATCCACACGGAATGGTCCATCCCGGCCGTGACGGTCGCCCCGAACGCCGCCACGCCCGCCGGGAAGTCGCCGGGATCGAGCCGTACCACCGGAAGCCGGCGTGTGTGCAGTTCGCCGATGACCAGATCGGCGGTGGGATCGTCGAGTCGCGTCACCACCAGGACCGCTCGCCCGTCGCCGCCGACCCCGGCGCCCTCAGTCACTGTGGACGGGGAACGGGGGCGCGCACGGTCCGTGAACGACGGCCCAGACGACCTTTCCCGGCCCGCCCGGCTGCGGGGCGGTGCCCCACCGCCCCGCGGTGACGGCGTCGACGATGAACAGACCCCGCCCCTGTTCGTCCGAGTCGCCGGCGGTGACCAGGGCCGGCCGCACCTCGCCCCGGGCGTCGTGCACTTCCAGCAGGATTCCCCCGGGCACGGGCGTGAAGCTCGCGCCGATCGACCTCCCCTGCACCCGCCCGTACTTCTGCGCGTTCGTCATCAACTCGGACAGCACCAGCGACGCCTGGTCGCTCAACTCCGTCAGCCGCCAACCAGCGAGAGCGTCGGCCAGCGCATGCCGGGCCAGACGCACGCCCCTGGCCGTGGCGGGCCAGAGTTTCTGGGGAGGGGTGTAGGGGACGGGCGGAGGGGCCGCCGGGTCCGTGTCGATCACAACCGCTACCGCTGTTCCCATGATGTGCAGCCCTTCTTCGTGCCTGATCTGTCGTCCGAGTCGGCCGGGTGCTTGGTCGCTCTGCGAGATCAAGCACTGACCTTCCGCACTCAAGATCGGGCACCGCACCCTACGATCGATAGGGGATAGCGAGTGACAAATCAGAAGGCACACGGAGGAGTTGACCTATGGCCATGGCTTACGGGGAATGGCTCAGGGACGCCCGGAAGAAAGCCGGCCTCACGCAGCAGGAGTTGGCCGTCGACGCGACCATGACCCGTTCGCACATCGCGCATATCGAGGCGGGGCGGCGTTGGCCGTCCGAGGACGACGCCAAGCGGCTGGATCTGGCGCTGAACACGGGGAACGTGCTGTCCAGCTTCCTGCCGAACAGGGACGGAAGGCCGGTCGGCAGCCACTTCGAGACCGCCCGGCAGCTGGAGCAACAGGCCACGATGTTGCGCGAGTTCGCCCTGTCGTATGTGCCGGGCATTCTTCAGACAAAGGCGTACGCGCGTGCGGTGCTGAAGGTCGGGTTTCCCCCACTGAGCGACGAAGAGCGTGACAGCGCCGTCGTCACACGGCTGGAGCGAGCCCGTCTGCTGGACGACCCGGTGACACCGATTGTGTGGGCTCTGTTGGACGAAGCCGTGTTGCGGCGGCCCGTCGGCGGGCCCGACGTCATGGCCGAACAGCTCACGCATTTGGCGGACCTTGTCGAATGCGAGCGGATCCGTGTCCACGTGATGCCGTTCGGCATTGGGGCGCACCCGCTGCTGATGAGCATGGCCACCCTCATGTGGTTCGAGGACCAGCCCCCGATCACCTACGTCGAAGGACTGCACACAGGCAAGGTGCATGACTCCCCAGCGCTGGTCCAACGCTTCCAGGGCACCTACGATCTTGCGCTAGGCGATGCGTTGCCGTTGAAGGAGTCACTTGCCCTCTTGCGGGCCACAGCGAAGGGTTACGGACATGAAGGCCACTGAGACCGTCATCCCGACGGCTTCCGCACTCACCGGGTGGCGGAAGTCGAGTTACAGCGGCTCGGACGAGGGCAGCTGCGTCGAGGTCGCCGACGGCTACGCCGGCGTCCCGGTGCGGGACTCCAAGGACCCGCAGGGTCCGGCGCTGGTGTTCCGGGTGGAGGCGTGGGCGGCGTTCGTCGGCGCGGTCAAAGCGGGGAGCTTTTCCTTCTGACGGGGCCCGGGGGTCGCTTACGATCACCGGGTGGTCAAAGGTGTGATGTTCGACTTCTCCGGCACGCTGCTGCGGATCGAGTCGACCGGGGAGTGGCTCGGCGCGGTGCTGGCGGAGAGTGGAGCGGCCCCGGACGCGGCCGAGTTCACCGAGCAGGTCCGGCGGCTGACCGAGTTCGGCGCGCTGCCGGGCGGGTCGAACCCGCGGGAGGTGCCCGCGCATCTCGAAACGGCCTGGCGTGAGCGGGACATGGGCGCGGATCAGCACCGCGCCGCGTACAGCGGGCTGGCTCGGGCGGCCGGGCTGACGCGGTGGGCGGAGGCGCTGTACGACCGGCACATGCTGCCCGCGGCCTGGCGGCCGTATCCGGACACCGGCCCGACGCTGCGGGAACTGCGCCGACGGGGCGTCCCGGTGGCCGTGGTGAGCAACATCGGCTGGGACCTGCGGCCGGTCTTTCGCGCGCACGGTCTGGACCCGCTGGTCGACACCTACCTGCTCTCCTACGAACTCGGCGTCCGCAAGCCCGACCCGGCGATCTTCACCGCCGCGTGCGAGCGGCTGGGCCTGGCGCCCGCCGACGTCCTGATGGTCGGCGACGACCGGGGGGCCGATGGCGGCGCCGCCGCCGTCGGGTGCCCGGTGCACTTCGTCGACCATTTGCCGGTCGACCGCCGGCCGGCCGGACTGGCGCCGGTACTGGGGCTGGTCGGCTGACCGGTTGCCGGGCCCGGTCGACGGTTGACCCGCCGGCCGGCCGCCCCGCTGATCCGGAGCGTAAGCCCAGCAATGCCGTATATCGGGCGCAGGGTCGCCATGGGCTCCCCCGGGTGGAGGCCACGGCGGCCCTGCGCCCGAAGTTGTGCGGTGCCCGCGCTTCGGGAGGGCGGCTCGAGGGCCTGCGCTCCGGATACGCCTCGGCAGCCGCGAGGCGGGCTCAGATGGCCCGCACGGCCCAGTCGGGCTCGTAGTCGACCAGGTTCTTGATGCCGACCGGGCTGGAGGGGTTGGCCGCGTCCAGGTACTGGCCGTTGCCTATGAAAACGCCCACGTGGTACGCGCTGCCCTCGCCACCCCAGAAGATGAGGTCGCCGGGCTGCAGGGCGCTGAGGGACACCGGGGTGCCGAAGGTGGACTGCTCCTCGGAGGTGCGCGGGATGGTGATCCCGATCGAGGCGAAAGCGGCCTGGGTGAGGCCGGAGCAGTCGTACGAACTCGGTCCGGTGGCGCCGTAGACGTACGGCTTGCCGATCTGGGCCTTCAGGAAGGCGATCAGCTGATCGGCCTTGCTGGAGGAGGCCGCGGCCACGGTGGGGGTCGCCGTGGGCGTGGCGGCCGCCGTGGTGGCGGCGGGAGCGGCGGTGGAGACCTTGGCGGCCACCGGGGTCGCCGGGGTCGCCGCCTGGGCGGCGGCGGCCTTCGCGGCGGCGGCCTTGGCCGCCGCGGCGCGCTCCTTGGCGCGCCAGGCCGCCTTACGGGCAGCCGCGGCCTTGGCGTCGGCGGCCCTCTTGGCCGCCTTGGCGTCCCTGGCCGCCTGTGCGGCGGCCTGTTCCTGCGCTGCGGTCAGCTGCGCGGTGATCGCGCCCTGCTCGAACGCGGCGGCGGCCTGCTGGGCGCCGTTCGCGAGCGTGAGGGTGGCGGTCGGCGCCGTGTCGTTCGTCGTGGAGGTGTGCGTGTTGTCGGCCATGGCCGGAGCGGCCGCGCCGCAAAGAGCGAGCGCGCTGACGACACCGCCGACGAGTCCGGCCCGGCGGACCCATGTGAGGTCACTGGGCGCCGCGTGCCGTCGGCGGCGGGTATGGCTGGGCGAATCGGACGTATGCGTCCGGAGCTGGTTCTGTGACATGCGCTCTTGGCTATCAGGAACCTATGGTTCCGTTCAACAAAGGTGTGATGCGCCACACTTGACGTGTTCACGGCCCAATTGACCGTTTTACGATCTTGTTTGTCGGGTGCTTTGAACCGTTTTCACCGCCCTGGTCGGCTATGCGCTCGTGCACGCGTTCACGCGCGTGAACAGAGGGTTGTGGCCGTCCGCCGACCGGGTCGCGCCGCGCTATCACGAGGATTCCGTCCGAGGCCAATTTGCCTCCGCGCCGTGCCGCTTGATAGTGCGCCAGGCCGGTTGACCAGCGGTAATACCGGGGGTTATGGCGTGCCGTGATCGGTTGGGACGCATCCGCCACCTGATCGACGCTCATCGGACGACATGATCGTCCCCCGGGTGGTGGAGATCACAAAGGTCGTGCCGTACCCCGTGTCGCAGATCACAGACCGGGAGGCATAGGATGCAGGCGACTTGGGCTTGTGAACTGCCTCACATAGACGCGATCTTCGCGGCGATGTGGCGCCGGGCGCCTCCCAAATCACGGTCCGTACATGTCAGTCATTGTCGACTGGAAGGAGCGGGGGACGGTGAACGCATACGCGCCCATCCTCGTGCTGGGAGGCATCGCGGCCGGCTTCGCGGTCTTCTCCGTTTTCATGGCCTCGATCATCGGGCCGAAACGGTACAACCGGGCCAAGTTGGAAGCGTACGAGTGCGGTATCGAGCCGACCCCGCAGCCGGTCGGCGGCGGTCGCTTCCCGATCAAGTACTACCTGACGGCGATGCTCTTCATCGTCTTCGACATCGAGATCGTCTTCCTCTATCCCTGGGCCGTCACCTTCGACCGCCTGGGGATGTTCGGGCTCGTGGAGATGCTCCTCTTCGTGCTCACCGTCTTCGTCGCATACGCCTATGTATGGCGGCGTGGCGGGCTGGAATGGGACTAGGGGACTGGGACTAGGGACCGAAGGGGACCAGGAGCCAACGCATGGGTATCGAAGAGAAACTGCCGAGCGGATTCCTGCTCACATCCGTGGAGACCGCGGCGGGATGGGTACGTAAGGCGTCGGTGTTCCCGGCCACCTTCGGACTCGCCTGCTGCGCCATCGAGATGATGACCACCGGCGCGGGGCGCTACGACATGGCCCGGTTCGGCATGGAGGTCTTCCGCGGCTCGCCGCGGCAGGCCGACCTGATGATCGTGGCGGGCCGGGTGAGCCAGAAGATGGCCCCGGTGCTGCGGCAGGTCTACGACCAGATGCCGAACCCCAAGTGGGTCATCTCGATGGGTGTCTGCGCGTCCAGCGGCGGGATGTTCAACAACTACGCGATCGTGCAGGGCGTCGACCACGTCGTGCCCGTCGACATCTATCTGCCCGGCTGCCCGCCGCGGCCCGAGATGCTGCTCGACGCGATCCTCAAGCTGCACGAGAAGATCCAGCACGGCAAGCTCGGCGTGAACCGCGTGGAGGCCGCCCGCGAGGCGGAGCAGGCAGCCCTGAAGGCGCTCCCCACCATTGAGATGAAGGGCCTCCTGCGGTGAGCGACTCCTCCCCCGACACCCCGAAGACCCCGAGCGCCCCGGGCGCCCCGAGCACCTCGCAGACCCCTGCGGCGCCCGCCGGCCCGAAGGCCGCCGACGCCGCCAAGGCCGGCAAGGCCGCCGACGCCGGCAACGGTTCGCACGGCACCACCGCCGACAGCCTGCCCAGCCAGCGCGGTGAGAGCGCCGGCGAGGTCATCGGCGTCCGCCGCGGCATGTTCGGCGGGGCCGACAAGAGCGGCGCGGGCGACACCTCCGGCTACGGCGGCCTGGTCCGTACCGTCCGGCTGCCCGGCGCCAGCACCCGCCCCTACGGCGGCGCCTTCGACGAGATCGCCGACGAACTGGAGGGCGCCCTGGAGGAGCAGGGCCTGCCGCCGGCCGAGGCGATCGAGAAGACCGTGGTGGACCGCGGCGAGCTGACCTTCCACATCGCCCGCGCGCACCTGCTCCAGGTCGCGACGACACTGCGGGACGACCCGGCGCTGCGCTTCGAACTGTGCACCGGCGTCAGCGGGGTGCACTACCCCGGTGACCAGGGCCGCGAACTGCACGCCGTCTACCACCTGCGCTCGATCACCCACACCCGGGTGATCCGCGTCGAGGTGAGCGCTCCCGACGCCGACCCGCACATCCCCTCGCTGGTCGCGGTCTACCCGACCAACGACTGGCACGAGCGCGAGACGTACGACTTCTTCGGGATCGTCTTCGACGGGCACCCGGCGCTCACCCGGATCATGATGCCGGACGACTGGCCCGGCCACCCGCAGCGCAAGGACTACCCGCTCGGCGGTATCCCCGTCGAGTACAAGGGCGCCCAGATCCCGGCTCCCGACCAGCGGAGGTCGTACAGCTGATGAGCAGCACACAGAGCACCCCCCACGCTCCCGCCCAAGCGGAGGAGCGGGAGACCACCGAGGGACGGGTCTTCACCGTCACCGGCGGCGACTGGGACGAGCTGGCCGAGTCGGTCGGCCGCGCCGACGACGAGCGGATCATCGTCAACATGGGTCCGCAGCACCCGTCCACGCACGGCGTGCTCCGGCTGATCCTGGAGATCGACGGCGAGACGGTCACCGAGGCCCGCTCCGGCATCGGCTATCTGCACACCGGCATCGAGAAGAACATGGAGTACCGGACCTGGGTCCAGGGCTCCACCTTCGTGACCCGGATGGACTACCTGACCCCGCTGTTCAACGAGACGGCGTACTGCCTGGCGGTGGAGAAGCTGCTCGGCATCACCGAGCAGGTGCCCGACCGCGCCACCGTCATCCGCGTGCTGCTGATGGAGCTCAACCGGATCTCCTCCCACCTGGTGTGCATCGCCACCGGCGGGATGGAGCTGGGCGCCACCACGATCATGATCTACGGTTTCCGCGACCGCGAGATGATCCTGGACATCTTCGAGCTGATCACCGGCCTGCGGATGAACCACGCCTATGTCCGGGTGGGCGGCCTCGCCCAGGACCTGCCGCCCGGCGCGGTCGACCAGGTGCGGGAGTTCGTGAAGAAGTTCCGCAAGAACCTGCCCGAGTACGACAAGCTCGCCACCGGCAACCCGATCTTCAAGGGCCGGATGCAGGACGTCGGCTACCTGGACCTGACCGGCTGCATGGCGCTGGGCGCCACCGGGCCGATCCTGCGCGCCGCCGGACTGCCGTACGACCTGCGCAAGGCGGAGCCGTACTGCGGCTACGAGAACTACGAGTTCGAGGTGCCGACCGCCGACACCTGCGACTCCTACGGCCGTTTCGTCGTCCGGCTGGCCGAGATGCACGAGAGCCTGCGGATCGTCGAGCAGTGCCTGGACCGGCTGGCGCCGGGCCCGGTGATGGTCGAGGACAAGAAGATCGCCTGGCCCGCGCAGCTCGCGCTCGGCCCGGACGGGCTCGGCAACTCGCTGGACCACATCAAGAAGATCATGGGCACCTCGATGGAGGCCCTGATCCACCACTTCAAGCTCGTCACCGAGGGCTTCCGGGTACCGCCGGGACAGGCCTACGTCGCGGTGGAGTCCGCCAAGGGCGAGCTGGGGGTGCACGCGGTCAGCGACGGCGGCACCCGCCCCTACCGGGTCCACTTCCGCGACCCCTCCTTCACCAACCTGCAGACCATGGCCGCGATGTGCGAAGGCGGCCAGGTCGCCGACGTCATCGTCGCGGTGGCGTCCATCGACCCCGTGATGGGAGGTGTCGACCGATGACGGACACGTCTGTCGCCCGGGGGCAGAGCCCCTCGGCCCCGAAGGCGCCGAAGACCCCGGTCGTCCCGGTCACCGTGACCACCCCGACAGCCCTGGGCATCCCCGCGCTGCCCGCGCCGGACTTCCCGGCCGAGGTACGGGCCCGGCTGGAGGCCGACGCCAAGGAGGTGATCGCCCGCTACCCCGGCTCGCGCAGCGCCCTGCTGCCGCTGCTGCACCTGGTGCAGTCCGAGGAGGGCTTCGTCTCCCGGACCGGTATCCGGTTCTGCGCCGAGGTGCTGGACCTGACCACCGCCGAGGTCACCGCGGTCTCGACCTTCTACTCCATGTACCGGCGCAAGCCCTCCGGCCAGTACCAGGTCGGGGTGTGCACCAACACGCTGTGCGCGGTCATGGGCGGCGACGCCATCTTCGAGGAGCTCCAGCAGCACCTCGGCGTCGGCAACGACGAGACCACCGAGGACGGCAAGGTCACCCTCGAACACATCGAGTGCAACGCGGCCTGCGACTACGCCCCGGTGGTGATGGTCAACTGGGAGTTCTTCGACAACCAGACCCCGCAGTCCGCCAAGCAGCTGGTCGACGACCTGATCGCCGGTCAGGAGGTCAGCCCGACACGGGGCGCGCCGCTGTGCACGTACAAGGAGACCTCCCGCATCCTGGCCGGGTTCCCCGACCGGCGCGAGGGCGCGGTGGCGGCGACCGGCGGCGCCGGACCGGCCTCGCTGGCCGGGCTGAACCTGCACCGCGAGGACGCGTCGTCGGGCCGGCCGGCCGGCCGCCCCGGTGAATCGGCCGGGGGCGGATCCGCGCGGCAGGGCACTGCCGACGGACCCGGGACGTACGACACCCCGACCTCGCCCTCGCCCGCCCAGCACCCCAGCTCGCACGACGCCCCCGGGCAGACCGCCGCCTCCGACCCGGCCCACCCGGCGGACCCGGTCGCGGACAACGGCAACGGCCGTGGTGGCGGCGCCGGCGGCGGCACGGGCAACGGCAACGGCACCGGCACCGAGGGGAAGGGCGCGTGATGACCGTCGAACCGGCCGAGAAACTGCTCGCGCCCGTCCTGTCGGCCTTCTGGGACGACCCGCAGTCATGGACGCTGGACACCTACCTCCGGCACGAGGGCTACGAGGGCCTGACCAAGGCGCTCGCCATGGCCCCCGACGACCTGATCGCCTATGTGAAGGACTCCGGGCTGCGCGGCCGCGGCGGCGCCGGCTTCCCCACCGGGATGAAGTGGCAGTTCATCCCGCAGGGCGACGGCAAGCCGCACTACCTCGTCGTCAACGCCGACGAGTCCGAGCCCGGGACCTGCAAGGACATCCCGCTGCTCTTCGCCAACCCGCACTCCCTCATCGAGGGCATCGTGATCGCCTGCTACGCGATCCGCTCCAGCCATGCCTTCATCTACCTCCGCGGTGAGGTCGTCCCCGTCCTGCGCCGCCTGCACGAGGCGGTCCGCGAGGCGTACGAGGCCGGCTACCTCGGCAAGGACATCAAGGGCAGCGGCTTCGATCTCGAACTCACCGTGCACGCCGGCGCCGGCGCGTACATCTGCGGTGAGGAGACCGCGCTGCTGGACTCCCTGGAGGGCCGGCGCGGCCAGCCGAGGCTCCGGCCGCCCTTCCCCGCCGTGGAGGGGCTCTACGCCTGCCCCACCGTGGTGAACAACGTGGAGTCGATCGCCTCGGTTCCCGCGATCATCCAGCGCGGCAAGGACTGGTTCAAATCGATGGGCAGCGAGAAGTCCCCGGGCTTCACGCTCTACTCGCTGTCCGGCCATGTCGCCCGCCCCGGCCAGTACGAGGGCCCGCTCGGCATCACCCTGCGCCAGCTGCTCGACCTCAGCGGCGGGATGCGCCCCGGCCACCGGCTGAAGTTCTGGACGCCCGGCGGCTCCTCCACCCCGATGTTCACCGACGAGCACCTCGACGTCCCGCTGGACTACGAGGGCGTCGGCGCGGCCGGCTCCATGCTCGGCACCAAGGCGCTGCAGTGCTTCGACGAGACGACCTGCGTGGTGCGGGCCGTCACCCGCTGGACCGAGTTCTACGCCCACGAGTCCTGCGGCAAGTGCACGCCGTGCCGCGAAGGCACCTACTGGCTCGTCCAGTTGCTGCGCGACATCGAGGCCGGCAAGGGCCGCCCCGAAGACCTCGACAAGCTCAACGACATCGCCGACAACATCAACGGCAAGTCCTTCTGCGCGCTGGGCGACGGAGCCGCCGCCCCGATCTTCTCCTCCCTGAAGTACTTCCGCGCGGAGTACGAGGAGCACATCGAGCGCAAGGGCTGTCCCTTCGACCCGGCCCTCTCCACCCTCTGGGCCGACAAGTCCCGTACGGAGGCCCACGCGTGACCATCACTACCAGCGCACCCTCCTCGGGGGGAGCGGCGGTGCCCCCGGAAGACCTGATCGCCGTCACCATCGACGGCATCGCGATCTCCGTTCCCAAGGGCACCCTGGTCATCCGGGCCGCCGAGATGCTCGGCATCGAGGTGCCGCGCTTCTGCGACCACCCGCTGCTCGACCCGGTCGGCGCCTGCCGCCAGTGCATCGTCGAGATCGAGGGACAGCGCAAGCCCGTCGCCTCCTGCACCATCACCTGCACCGACGGCATGGTGATCTCCACCCAGCTCTCCTCGCCGGTCGCCGAGAAGGCGCAGCGCGGCGTGATGGAGCTGCTGCTGATCAACCATCCGCTGGACTGCCCGGTCTGCGACAAGGGCGGCGAGTGCCCGCTGCAGAACCAGGCGATGCAGGTCGGCGACCCCGACACCCGCTTCGAGGGCCGCAAGCGGACCTACGAGAAGCCGGTGCCGATCTCGGCGCAGGTGCTGCTGGACCGCGAGCGGTGCGTGCTGTGCGCGCGCTGCACCCGCTTCAGCAACCAGGTGGCCGGCGACCCGATGATCGAACTGCTGGAGCGCGGGACGCTGCAGCAGGTCGGCATCGGTGAGGGCGACCCCTTCGAGTCGTACTTCTCCGGCAACACCATCCAGATCTGCCCGGTGGGCGCGCTGACCTCCGCCGCCTACCGCTTCCGCTCCCGGCCCTTCGACCTGGTGTCGTCGCCGTCGGTGTGCGAACACTGCGCCGGCGGCTGCGCCACCCGCACCGACCACCGCCGCGGCAAGGTGATGCGCCGGCTGGCCGGCAACGACCCGGAGGTCAACGAGGAGTGGCTGTGCGACAAGGGCCGCTTCGGCTTCCGCTACGCCCAGCGGCCGGACCGGCTCAGCCACCCGCTGATCCGCAACGCCGACGGTGACCTGGTCGCCGCCTCCTGGCCGGAGGCGCTGGCCGCCGCGGCGGCCGGCCTGGCCACCGCGCACGGCCGGGCGGCGGTGCTGACCGGCGGCCGCCTCACCGTCGAGGACTCCTACGCCTACGCCAAGTTCGCCCGCGCGGTGCTCGGCACCAACGACGTGGACTTCCGGGCCCGCGCCCACTCCGCCGAGGAGGCCGACTTCCTGGCCGCCCGGGTGGCCGGCCGCGGACACGACCTGGACCGCTCGGGAGTCACCAACCGGCTGCTGGAGAAGGCGCCGACCGTCCTGCTGGCCGGACTCGAAGCCGAGGAGGAGGCCCCCGGGGTCTTCCTGCGGCTGCGCAAGGCCAACCGCAAGTTCCAGCAGCAGACCTACGCGCTCGCCACCCACGCCAGCCGCGGCCTGGACAAGGCCGGCGGCATCCTGCTGCCCGCCGCCC
>NZ_FMCH01000094.1 GCF_900091855.1 Streptomyces sp. DvalAA-14 | reverse complement strand
GGTTGGCGTACCGAGGTGAGGGGGACGACCGCCGCGGCCGCGAACTCGATGTCGTCGTAGCCGACGATGGCCAGGTCGCGCGGTACCGCGATCCCGGCCGCGTAGACCACTTGCAGTACGCCGAGTGCGAGCAGGTCGTTGGCGCACAGGACGGCGGTGGGGCGGCGGGCGAGGCCGAGCAGCCGGGCGCCCGCGTCGCGCCCCGCGGCGACGTCCAGCCGCTCGGCGGGGATCTCCAGCAGCGCCTCGGGCGGCAGGCCGTTGTCGGCCAGGGCCTGGAGCAGGCCGGCCCGGCGGTCCTGGATCTGCTGGAGGTGCGGGGGTCCGCTGATGTAGGCGATCGTGCGATGGCCGGCGCCGATCAGATGACGGCCCGCCAGCGCGCCGCCGACCGTGTCGTCCACCGACACCGAGCAGCCCTCGGCCTCGCCGGCCACCCGGTCCACCAGTACGAAGGGGATGTTCTGCCGCCGCAGCACGTCCAGGCTGCGGCCGGTGGAGTCCGCCGGGGTGACCAGCACGCCGCGCACCCGCTGTTCGGCGAAGAGCGAGAGGTAGGTGTCCTCCTCGCTGACGCTCTGGCCGCTGTTGCAGACCATGACGCCCAGGCCGGCGGCCCGCGCGGCGGATTCGGCGCCGCGCGCCAGCTCCACGAAGAACGGGTTGGCCATGTCGAGCACCAGCAGCGCCACCAGCCGGCTGTGGCCGGCCCGCAACTGCCGGGCCGACTCGGAGCGGACGTAGCCCAGTTGCCTGATGACCGCCTGGACGCGCTCCTTGGTCTCCTCGGTGACCACTTCGGGGCGGTTGATCACGTTGGACACGGTGCCCACCGAGACACCGGCCGCCCGGGCCACATCTTTGATGCCGACCGTACGTACCACGTTCACTCCAGGGGCTGTCGCGGGCACCGGCCCCGCAATGTACTCAGGGAGTCGGCGGTTCCCCTAGCCGAGGAGTTCACCTGTCCGGGTGAACGCCGGAGGGTGGGGGCGACGGGGCCGGCCCGAGCCTGGTGGGCTGGGGCCGGCCGCGGGAGGTGTCCGTCGGGGGGACCGGCCGTGGCGCGGTCCCCCGGCCGGGTCAGGGGCTCGCCCCCGACCCGGACGGCGCCCCCACCTACCGGGTCGCGCCGCACCCCGGTGGCGTGGGCCGCGCCGAGGGCCGGCTGACCACGCCGGCCGGTGTGATCGCCGCGTCGTGGCGGGACCGCGGCCGCGGCGGCTTCGACCTCGATGTGGACGCGGGCGCCGTCAGCGAGATCGCGGTACCCGTGCCGGACAGCGGGACCTACGTCGTCCGGGTGGACGGCCGGACCGCCTGGGACCGCACCGCCCGCGCGTATTCGGCGCGGGTCGACGGCGGCCGCGTGGTCCTGGCCGGCGTCCCGGCGGGCAGCCGCACGGTGACGGTCCGCAAGCGCTGATCGGCCCGCCGCCGGCGGGTCCGGGGCAGCGGCGCCCGACGGCTCTTCGGCCGTCGGGCGCCGCTGCCGGTTCGGGCCGTGCTCAGCGGGCCGGCCGGACCGTCACCGTGTGGGTGCCCGGCTCCAGCCCCTCCAGGGTCACGTAGCCGCCGTGCGCGGCTGCCTGGTGGCCCTGGCCCGGCCGGCCGCTCCCGACCTGGCGGCGGTCCAGCTCGACGGTGACCGCACGGCCGTCGGTCGGGACCGCGACGGCGCCGCGGGTGCCGTGCGGGGCGCGGACGGTCAGTGTGAAGGAGCCGTGGCCCGGGTGCTGCCAGTCGGCCGTGATCGGGCCGTGCGGGGTGGGCACCTGGCCGCGCGCCCACTGCACCGAGCCCGGGCGCGGGTGGACCGTCCAGTCCGCGAAGCCGGGCGAGACCGGCCGGATGCCCAGCAGTTCATTGGTCAGGGCGGGCAGCACTCCGGTGGACCAGCCGTGGGCCATCGAGGTGTAGGCGCCCTCGTACAGCGAGCCGTCCGGGCCGATGCCCTCCCAGTGGGTGGTTCCCGGGTCGTTGCGGTCCATCCAGCCGTAGGTGCGGCGGATCTGGTCGAGCGCCGAGTCCGCCTGCCCGCTGCGGAAACGCGCGACCAGCTCCGGGTAGGAGGTGAAGGCGTACACCCGCTGCGAGGCCCCGTCGAAGATCGTGTCGTTGTCCATGAAGGCGTTGCCGTACGGCAGCGTGGTGGTGGCGTCGAGGTGGGCGAGCGCGGCGGCGGCCCGGGCGGCGTCGGCGACGCCGGCCGTGATGGCGATGGAGTTGCCGTCCTGCGCGTGCCGGACGGCGCCGGTGCTGGAGTCCAGGTAGGCGCCCGCGTCGGCGTCCCACAGGTGGGCGTTGACCGCGGCGGCCACCGTACGGGCCCTGGCGGCCCACCGGTTGGCGTCGGTGCGGTGGCCCAGCAGCCGGGCGAGGGCCGCGGCGTCGTCGAGGGCCTGGACGTAGTTGGCGTTGTAGTAGGTGATCTGCCCGCTGCGGTCCAGGAACGCGTAGTCGCCGTACCCGGAGGTGCCGGCCAGGCCCTTGCTGAGCAGGCCGTCGGTGTCGGTCACCGACGGGTACCAGCTGTCGAGGAGCTTGGTCAGCTGCGGGTAGTAGCGCGCGGCGTAGCCGCGGTCGCCGGTGTGCAGCACGTAGTCCCAGCTGCAGGTCACCCACCACAGCGGATAGTCGAACAGCGGCAGCGTGTAGTCGTTGATCGAGGCGGGCGGGATCCAGCCGTCGGCGCGCTGGTGGTCGGCGAGGTCCGCCAGCACGTTGCGGGCCGCGGCGGCGGCGTCCGGGTGGGTGAGGTAGAGGGTGCGGGCGGACACCGCGAGGTCGCCGACGTAGGGGTCGCGGTCGCGCTTGGCGCCGTCCTGAAGGACGAGCTTGCCGTCCAGTGTGGGCGAGTCGGCGCCGCGGGGGTCGATGTCGTCGGGGCGGAAGGTGTCGGTGACCAGTTCGTTGGTGTAGGCCGCGCCGTACCAGTAGCGGTTCAGCTCGTCGTCGGAGGACAGGAACCAGCCGCCGTAGGAGTCCGGGGTGCCGAGGTAGGCGGTGAACTCCAGCCACACCGCGTCGATCGCCACCTGGCCCCACGGCTGCGCGGCGGGGGCGTCGGCGGCCAGCGCGTCCAGGCTGATCTGGAGGTAGCGGAAGCCGTGCAGGCCGTCCGCGTAGACCTGGGTGCCGGTCTGGTAGCCCTTGGTGTCCTTCCAGTCGGCCCCCCGGGCCGGCACCGCGAACTGATCCGTGCCGCCGGAGGCCACGCCGGACTGGTCCGCGCGGGTGAAGTCGCTGCGGTCGGTGAGGAATTGCAGCGTCTCGGAGAAGGCCAGCCGCACGCCGGGACTGTTGTCGGAGGCCGAGGCGAAGCGGACGTGCGGGTAGCCGACCACGACCTTGCCGAAGTCCACCACGATCCGGGGGATGTCGTCGTCGGGCAGGACGCCCGGGTAGACCTCGTTGATCCGGGTGAACTCGCCCTGCGGGGTGTTCTGGTCGGCGGTGACGTTGATCCGCACCCGGGTGGTGGAGACGGTGGCCGCGAAGGGCACCGCCTCGCGGACGGCGGTGCTGCCGGTGACGGTGGCGGCCGGCTGCCAGGCGCTGCCGTCCCAGGTCTCCACGGTGAAGTCGCTCGGTACGCCATCGGAGTTGGACAGCACGGTGATGCCGGACAGCGACATGGCGGCGGCCGTGGTGATGGTCAGCGTGTCCGGGTACGCGGCGATCGTGTCGTCGTTCCAGAAGGTGTCGGTGTCGCCGTCGATGGCGTTGGCGGCGTCGTAGGTGCGCGGCTGGTTGTTGTCGCCGAGGTTGGGCGCGTGCGCGGAGGAGGCGGTGGCGGTGGTCCCGTCC
>NZ_FMCH01000535.1 GCF_900091855.1 Streptomyces sp. DvalAA-14 | reverse complement strand
AAGCCAGCCGCCCGCGAGCCCGCCGCCCGCGAGCCCGCCGCCCGCAGGCGCCGCCCGCATGACCGCCGCCGCCCCGGACAGACGCCCCGGGACATCCCGGCGGCGAGGTGGAGGCGGGGCGGCATGTTCGACGGATTCACCCTGACGGTGTGCGAGGGCGACGGCGCCCTGCTGCGGGTACGCCATGGCGGCGAAGGACCCGCGGTCCTGCTGCTGCACGGCCACCCGCGCACCCACGCCACCTGGCACCGGGTCGCTCCCCGGCTGGCCGCGGCCGGCCATCACGTGGTCTGCCCGGACCTGCGCGGCTACGGCCGGTCCGCCGCACCCGAGACGGACAGCGAGCACCGGCCGTACTCCAAACGGGCGATGGCCGCCGACTGCCTGGCGGTGATGCGCTCGCTGGGGCACGACCGGTTCGCGGTGGTCGGTCACGACCGCGGCGCCTACGTCGCCACCCGGCTCGCCCTGGACCATCCGGCGGCGGTCACCTCGCTGACCGTGCTGGACGCGGTGCCCATCGGCGAGGCGCTGCGCCGCTGCGACGCCCGGTTCGCCGCCCGCTGGTGGCACTGGTTCTTCCTGGGGCAGACCGACAAGCCCGCCGAACGGTTCATCAACGCCGATCCGGACGCCTGGTACGGCGGCACACCCGAACAGATGGGCGCCGAGGCCTTCGAGGACTACCGGCGGGCCATCCATGATCCGCGGACCGTGCACGCCATGTGCGAGGACTACCGGGCCGGGCTCGGCATCGACCGCGAGCACGACGAGGCGGACCGGCACGCCGGCCGCCGGATCGGCTGCCCCGTCCACGTGCTGTGGGCCACCCGCGACGACATGGCCGACCTCTACGGTGATGTGCTCGGCGGGTGGCGCGACTGGGTGGCCGGCGACCCGACGGGCGGCCCGATCGATTCCGGCCACCACATCGCGGAGGACGCGCCCGAGGAGCTGGTCGCGGCCCTGCGCGGTTTCTGGGCGGACCGGCCCGCGCCGGTGTGAACCGGCGTGCCGGGGCTCTGGTGTGCGGCCG
Source organism: Streptomyces sp. DvalAA-14 (assembly GCF_900091855.1). GTDB lineage: Bacteria > Actinomycetota > Actinomycetes > Streptomycetales > Streptomycetaceae > Actinacidiphila. Next base: position 6,904 of record NZ_FMCH01000535.1, on the reverse strand, counting down.
GAATGAGCGGGTACGCGCCAGACGTCGGCGGAGGAACCGCCGGCAGGGGGTCGGCGGACGGGATACGGCGGGGCCGGTGCGGTGGAAGCCGACCGCCGGCCGGGCGGCCCTTGGGAGGCGACGGTTTTGCGCATCAGCGAGGTCTACGGCAGCGAGACGACAGCGATAGCCGCGGCCAGACGACTGGCCACCGGATTCTTCGGTCGGGTCCATACCGAACGTGCGCTGGCGGTGTCCACGCACGCCGTCGAAACCACCCAGCTCGTGGTGAGCGAGCTGGTCACCAACGCGATCCGGCACACCACCGGGCCGTGCCGGCTGGACCTGGAGCTGATCGACCACGCCGTGGACATCACGGTGTGGGACACCTCCCCGGCCGCGCCGGACGTCCCCGAGCCGGACCCGGCCCGGGTCGGCCGGCACGGCATCGAAGTGGTCCTGGCGCTGTGCGGCGCCCTCCAGGTCACCCAGCAGGCCACGGGCAAGCAGATCAGCGTACGGGTCGCGCTGGAACCGCTCGCCGCCTGACGGCGTTTCCCGCCCCTGGCGCGCGGTCGGCGCCCCGCCCGTTTTACGGCCGCCCCTTTTACGGCTGCCCCCCTTTACGGCCGCCGCCCCGCCGGGCGAGGATCCACCGGACACTAACCGGCCGGTCGGCGGCACTCCGCCACCGGCCCGGGCCGGTGGCGGGAAGGCGGGTACGCGGGTGAAGGACGAGCACGAGTTCCTCGATGCAGGGAAGCTGCCCTGGACGCCGGCCGCCGGGTCGCCGGGGGTCAGCGAGCGGGTGCTGTCGACGGGGCCGGACGCGGCGGTGGAACTCACCCGGCTGGCCCGCTGGGCGCCGGGCCTCGACACCTCGGCGGCCGGGGTGATCCGGCACGCCTACTACGAGGAGGTGTACCTCCTGGCGGGCGAACTGGAGGATCTGACGCTCGGCCGCACCTTCACGCGCGGCCACTACGCCTCCCGGCCGCCGGGCATGCCGCACGGCCCGTACCGGACCGGCCCCGGCTGCCTGATGCTGGAGATCCGCCACCCCGCGCACTGATCCCCTCCCGCGCGCTGATCCCCTCCCGGGCACCCGCGCCGCCGCCGCGCCCGCTCCCGAGGAGCGACCCGGGCGGACCCTTCTCGGGGCGCGCCCCGGCGCGGCCCGCGTGACGATGGAGGGGACGGGGGAGCCGCCGGAGACGGGATCATGCGATGAGCCGCATCGGAGCCGAGTACGTCGTTGGCGAGGACTACCTGCCCGTGGCGGAGCACGGGCTCATCGGTGATCTGCGGACGGTGGCCCTTGTCGGCACCGACGGCCGGATCGACTGGTTCTGCGCGCCCCGCTTCGACTCGCCCAGTGTCTTCGGCTCGCTGCTGGACGCCCGCAAGGGCGGCCACTGGACCATCAGCCCGGACTGCCGGGACGCCAGCCGGCAGCAGTTCTACTTTCCCGAGACCAACATCCTGATCACCCGGATGCTCACCGACGACGGCATCGTCGAGATCCAGGACTTCATGCCGCTGGTCCGCGCGCACGACCCGGGCCACCGGCAGCGGCTGGTGCGGCGGGTGGTGGGCATCCGCGGCCGGATGCGGATGAGCGTGGAGATCGCTCCCCGGCTGGACTACGGCCGCGCCAGGCACCGTACCGCCCTGCTGCCGACCGGTGTGCGGTTCACCGGGGAGGAGCTCAGTGTCACCGTGCACAGCGATGTCGGCCTGCGGGTGGAGGGCGACGACGCGCGCGGCCTGTTCACCATCGAGGAGGGCGAGACGGTCCTGTTCGTGCTGCACACCGCCGACCCGGTCGACCCGGCGGCCGGCGACCCGGGCACGGCGGACGCGGACGGGGTGGACGCCGACGCGGTCGACGCGCTGTTCCGGGCCACCACCTCCTTCTGGCACGGCTGGCTGCGGCAGAGCACGTACTCCGGGCGGTGGCGGGAGATGGTGGAACGCTCGGCGCTGACCTTGAAGCTGCTCACCCACGAGCCCAGCGGCGCGGTGGTGGCCGCGCCGACGCTCGGGCTGCCCGAATCCATCGGCGGCGAGCGCAACTGGGACTACCGCTACGTGTGGATCCGCGACGCCGCGTTCTCCCTCTACGCGCTGCTGCGGCTCGGCTTCACCGAAGAGGCCAAGGCGTTCATCCAGTGGCTCACCGCCTGCCTGCACAATGCCGACGAGACGGCGAACGGGCCGCTGCGGGTGCTGTACTCCATCGACGGGCACGCCGATCTGCCCGAGACCGTACTGGACCACCTGGAGGGCTACCGCGGCTCGCGGCCGGTGCGGATCGGCAACGACGCGGCGGGCCAGCTGCAGCTGGACATCTACGGCGAACTCATCGACTCCATCTACCTGTTCAACAAGTACAGCGTGGGGATCTCGCACGACAGCTGGATGGACCTGTGCACGATCGTGGACTGGCTGATCGACCACTGGTCCGCGCCCGACGAGGGCATCTGGGAGACCCGGGCCGGGCCGCAGGACCACACCTACTCGCGGCTGATGTGCTGGGTGGCCGTCGAGCGGATGATCAGGATGGCCCGCCAGCGCGGGCTGCCGGGCGACCTGGTGCGCTGGTCGGAGGCCCGCGACCGGATGTACCACCAGATCATCGACCGCGGCTGGAACGAGGGGGCCGGCACCTTCCTGCAGCGCCTCAGCGACGGGCAGGACGCGGCCCGGCCCGTGGTGGACGCCGCGCTGCTGCTGATGCCGATGGTGAAGTTCCTCTCCCCCGACGACCCGCGGTTCCGCTCCACGATGGACGCCATCGAGGACCAGCTGGTGATGGACAGCCTGGTCTACCGCTACGACCCGACGATGGCGCCGGACGGGCTGACCGGGCCGGAGGGCACCTTTACCATCTGCTCCTTCTGGTGGGTGGAGGCGCTGACCCGCACCGGGCAGATCGAGCGGGCCCGGCTGGCGCTGGAGAAGACCTTCACCTACGCCAACCACCTCGGCCTGTACTCCGAGCAGATCGGGATGACCGGTGAGCACCTGGGAAACTTCCCGCAGGCCTTCACCCATCTGGCGCTGATCAGCGCGACCACCAACCTTGATCGGGCCATGAGCTGACCCGCCGCGCGGCATGCGCGGGCGATCAGCGGGCAGATCAAGGCGTGGCGCCATCACGGACGCGCCACGACGGGAGCACTGACTGATGACGCCAAGCCGCGCCGACGCGCCGACCAGGCATCCCCGGCACCAGCGCCGGGGAGAACCGCGACTGCCGGCCGTCCTCGCGACGCTGGTGGCGGTCGGGCTGTACGTGGCGCTGCCGCAGCAACTGCTGCTCGCCCCCCGGTACATCCTGCCGGCCCTGGAACTGCTGCTCCTGATACCGCTGGTGGCCTTCAATCCCCGGCGGCTGACCCGGCAGACCCGCACCACCCGGACGTTGTCCCTGACGCTGGTGTTCGTGATCGCGGCCAGCAATCTGGTCGCGCTGGGCCTGCTGGTCCACGATCTGGTGTCGGCCGGCACCGAGGACGGCAAGTCCCTGCTGCTGGCGGCCCTCCAGGTGTGGCTGACCAATGTGATCGTCTTCGGCCTGGCCTTCTGGGAGCTGGACCGCGGCGGACCGGTCAGCCGGACCCAGGCGCCGCGGGCCGCTCTGCCGCTGGCCGATTTCCGCTTCTCGCAGGACGAGAACCACGACGCGGTGGAGGAGGTCGCGGACGGCGCGAGCGTCAAGTCCGACTGGGTGCCCACGCTGGTGGACTACTTGTACGTGTCGGTCACCAACTCCACCGCGTTCAGCCCGACCGACACCATGCCGCTGTCCAGCCGGATGAAGCTGCTGATGGCGGTGGAGAGCGTGTCGGCGCTGGTGACGTCCCTGCTGGTGGTCGCACGCGCGGTCAGCGTCCTGCACTAGGTGGATCGACGTCCCGCACGAGGTGGAACGACCCGCGGCGTCGGCCGCCCGGAAGGCCGGCCCCGCGACGGCCGGCAGCGGCCGGGGTACGGTCGGATCCGGCGCGGGGGGTTGGGAAAGGGGTCCCGGTGCGGCTGCTGCTCACCACCGATACGCATCTGCCCAAGCGGGCCCGGGCCTTGCCGGCCGCACTGCTGGCGGAGGTGGAGCGGGCCGATGTGGTCTTCCACGCCGGCGACTGGGTGGACACCGCGACGCTGGACCTGCTGGCGGCCCGGGCCCGCCGGCTGGTGGCGGTCTTCGGCAACAACGACGGCCCCGAACTGCGCGCCCGGCTGCCCGAGGTGGCGGAGGTCGAGCTGGACGGGCTGCGTTTCGCCGTCGTGCACGAGACGGGCCCGGCCGGGGGGCGGGAGGAACGCTGCGCCGCGCGGTTCCCCGAGGCCGGCGTCCTGGTGTTCGGCCACAGCCACATCCCGTGGGACAGCACCGCGCCCGGCGGTCTGCGGCTGCTCAATCCCGGGTCGCCGACCGACCGGCGACGCCAGCCCGCGTGCACGTACATGACAGCGGAGCTGGCCGGCGGCCGGCTCGCCGCGGTGCGGCTGCACGACCTCCCGGCACGGGTGTGACGAGGTCCTCCCGGGCGCGCGCGGGCCCGGGAGGACCGGAGGTGGTCAGGGGGTGAGGGGGTGGCCGCCGTCCCCCTCGACCGCGATCCGCGCGGGGTCGGACTTCTCGTCACGGTCGGCTATGGTCACGTCGATCTCGCCGTCGCCGTCGGTGTCGAACTGGTAGAGATCGGCCTTGCCGTCACCGTTGGTGTCGGTCATCCACACATCGGGCTTGCCGTCACCGTTGGTGTCCGCGCTGAGCAGCACATGGTGCTCGTCGCCGCGGGTCTCGACTGGTTCTGCGTCAGTGTTCATGGTGGCCTGTTGCCCGGGGGGCCGGGCCGGAAACCGGCAAGGCGGGACCCGCGTCTTCGTTTCGGGGGCCATCCTTCGGCAAGGCGCAGGTGTAGGCCGGAACATCCGGCCCGCGAAAGGCCCGGACGGCCGGCGGACGACCGCCGGAGCGCCGGGACGGACGCGGGACGGCTGCGCCGGCACGGTGGACCGCCAGGACCCGACCAGTCTCAGCGCACCGTCCCTTGAAGACAGAGTTGTTCGCTATTCGAGTCATGGGGGAAGCGATGAGCGCATACCGGCGCGGGGCCGGCGGACCGCCCACGGGAGGCCTGTCGGTGGCGTCCGGCGCGGACCTGCTCCCGGTCGCGGCGGCGGACGTACGGCAGCGGGTCCGGCGGGCCCTGCGGGACAGCGGTGAGCGCTGCGAGCCGGTTCCCACCGAGGACGCGCTGCTGGTCGCCTCCGAACTGGCCACCAACGCGATCGTGCACGGCGGCGGGATCACCGCCTTCCGGGCCGAGGTGGTCGGCGGCCTCCTCGTCCTGGCCATCAGCGACCGCTCCGACGGCGCCCCGACCACCAAGCGGCGCCTTCCCGGCGACCCGCGGCCCGGCGGCTACGGGTGGCCGATCATTCAGCGTCTTGCCCACCGGGTGGTGGTCGAGCCGCGGCGGAGGGCCACCGGGGAGGGGCCTTCCGGCGCCGGGCCGGTGGGCAAGACCATCACCGTCACGCTGCCACTGCGCTGAGCGGGCCCCGCTCCCGTCGGCCGCTCGCACCGGCTGTTCGCACGGGCGGCGGCCGCGATGACCAGGACCGTCGCCGAGAGCATCAGGATCCGCCCGGCCCACAGGGCCTGGGACGTGGCGGCGTGATCGGCTCGTGCGTGGTGGTGGTGCTGCTGCCGCCCGCCGCTGGTGTGCCAGCCGTGGGCGCGGTCGCTGGTTGTCTCCGAAGTCCACATGCTTACCGTCTGACCGCGTACGGCGATTCCAACATCCCCCGTCCGGATGGGTTCGCCGCCTCAGCCTGTTGCCGCGCCGCTACCCGGGCAGGACACACACCGGCATCGGAGTCGAGAAGGGGGTTCCGCCGGATGTCAGTTCGCCGGAGGCCGGGTCGACGTGGAAGACGGTGACCGTGTCGGAATTCTGGTTGGCCGCGAAGAGCAGCATCCCGGTCGGGTCGAAGGCGATGTGCCGCGGATAGGCGCCGCCGGTCGGCGTCGCGTCCAGCAGACGAAGCGTGGCGCCGCCGTCCGCCACGGCGAAACGGGCGATGCTGTCGTGGCCGCGGTTGGAGACGTAGACAAAGGCACCGTCCGCCGAAACCACCACCTCGGCGGGGTAGTTGCGCTCGGTGGCGGGCGAGCCGGCCGGCACGGTGGGCTGCGGCCGGCCGGGCGTGACAGCGCCGGTGGCGGGGTCGTAGCCGCAGACGACGACCGAGTCGCCCAGTTCGTTGGCGAGGTAGGCGAACGCCGCCGACGGGTGGAAGGCCAGATGCCGCGGCCCGGAGCCGGGTGCCACCCGCGCCTGCGACAGGGAGGTCAGCTTCCCGGTCGTCTCGTCGAGGCGGTAGGTGTACACGGTGTCGGTGCCGAGATCGACTGCCAGCACGTAGGCGCCGCCCGGGTCGCTGCGCACCATGTGGGCGTGCGGGCCGTCCTGGCGGTCCGGATCGGGGCCGGAGCCGGTGTGCCGCACCAGGTCGGTACGGGGCAGCAGGCTGCCGTCGGGGGCCAGCGGGTGGACGGCGAGGCTGCCCGAGTCGTAGTTGGCGCTCAGCACGTGCCCACCGCCGGCGTGCACCGACAGGTGGCAGGGTCCGGAGCCGCCGGTGGGCTGGGCGCCCAGCACCTTCAGCCGGCCGGCCGCGTCGATCGAGACGGCCGTCACCGCGCCGCTCGCCTGCTCGTCCACCGCGTACAGGTGGCCGCCGGACGCGGACCGGGCGAGGAAGGACGGGTTGGCGACGCCCGTGAGCGTGCCGGCGCCGGTGATCCGACCGGTCCGCGGGTCGTACTGGGCCAGTCCGACCCCGGTGCCACCGCCCTGCGTGGTGTAGGTGCCGAGGTGGAGCGGTCGGGCGGCCTCCGGGGCGGCCT
>NZ_FMCH01000226.1 GCF_900091855.1 Streptomyces sp. DvalAA-14 | reverse complement strand
AGGTGGTCTCCGGCTTGGGCCGGATGCCGTCGGTGAAGGCGGCCAGGATGCGCCGCTTGAAGTCGGGGCGGGGGTGCAGTGCGGTGACGGCGGCGCGGTCCGCCGCGCTCAGGTCGCCGAAGCCGATGCCGAGCACGTCGTACTCCACCCCCGCGGTGACCAGGGCGACCTCCGGCTCCATGAACTCCGGCACGCCGGGGGTGGTGTGCAGCGCGATCGCGGTCCACACCCGGCGCACGCTGTCCTCGGGGACGCCGTGGGCGCGCAGGAAGCCGCGCGCCTCGTCGGCGCTGTCCACCTCGAAGCGGTGCCCGCTGTTGTGAAAACGCTCCGACAGGCCCAGATCGTGGAACATCGCGCCGATGTAGAGCAGTTCGGGGTCGAAGCTGAGGTCGCGGACCCGGCCCTGGAGGCTGCCGAAGAAGTAGACCCGGCGGGAGTGGTCGTAGATCAGGTCGCTGGTGGTGTCTCGTACCAGGGTGGTGGCCTCGCGGGCCAGCTTCGTGTCGGGCACGGTCACCCCGGCCGTCCCGTTCGCTCCGGTCGGTTCGCTGCTCATCGCTGCCGCCTCGCTGTGCCTGGGGGTACGCGGCCCCGGTGCGGACCGCCGTCTCCCAGCATCGGGCGAACGGCGGCGGGCTGCCATGTCCGTACGGCCGTATGTCCCACGGATCCGGACAGCGCCCGCGTGACGGCGGCCGGGCGCGGGGCCGCGGCGGTGTGCCGGTCTGTGTTTTCCGGTCTGTGTTTTCCGGTCGGCGAATCCGGTCGGCGTGCGTCAGCCGTGCGCGCGGAGCCAGGCGATCGCGGCGGCCGGGGTGGCGACCGCCGGCACGCCCGGAGGTGGCGCGGGGCGGCGGACGATCAGCACCGGGAGGGCGCTCTCGCGGGCGGCGGTGAGTTTCGGGGCGGTCGCCGGGCCGCCGCTGTCCTTGGTGACCAGCACGTCGATCCGGTGCTCCCGGAGCAGCGCCCGTTCGCCGTCGAGGGTGAAGGGGCCGCGGGACAGCAGGAGTCGGCAGCGCGGGGGCAGCGGCGGCGCCGGCGACTCGACCGTACGGGCGACGACGGGCAGGTCCACCGCGGCGAAGGCCGCCAGTTCCTGCCTGCCGATGGTGAGCAGGGGCCGGGTGCCGAGGGCCGGCAGCCGGGTGGCGGCCTCCGCCACGGTCGCCGCCCAGCTCCAGCGGTCGCCAGGGCCCGCGGTCCAGCCCGGGCGGCGCAGCGCCAGCAGCGGGATGCCGCGCGAGGCGGCGGCCTCGGCGGCGGACCGGCTGATCTCCTGGGCGAAGGGGTGGGTGGCGTCCACCAGGACGTCGATCCGCTCGGCCCGCAGCCACGCGTCGAGTCCGGCCGCTCCGCCGAAGCCGCCGGTGCGGGTGCGGCCGGCCGGGCGCCTGGGCTCGGCGGTGCGTCCGGCCAGCGAGCTGGTCACCTCCAGACCGGGGTCGGCGGCCAGCGCCGCCGCCAGCGCCCGGGCCTCGGCGGTGCCGCCGAGGATCAGCAGCCGCCGCATCAGTGCCCGTCGGTCCTGCGCAGCAGATACGTGTCCATGATCCAGCCCTTGCGGGCCCGCGCGGCGGCCCGCACGGCGCGGATGCGCTCGGCCAGCGCCTCGTCCAGTGGTCCGGCCAGCAGGATCTCGTCGGGGGTGCCGAGATACGCGCCCCAGTAGATGTGCAGGCCCTGCCCGGTGAAGCGGCCGAAGGCCTGCCGGGCGTCGAGCATCACCACCACGTCGTCCACCCCGGCGGGCAGGCCCTCGTCGGACAGCCGGCGCCCGGTGGTGATCTGCACCGGCCGGCCCACCTGGTTGAGCCCGACGCGGTGCCGGGCGGCGAGCGTGGAGACGCTGCTGATGCCGGGCAGGACGCTCCAGCCGAAGTCCTCGGTCCCGCGGGCGTGCACCTCGCGCAGGATGCCGAGCGTACTGTCGTACAGCGCCGGGTCGCCCCAGACCAGGAAGGCGCCGTGGCCGTCGGCGGGCAGCTCCTCGGCGATCAGCCGCTGGTAGACGTCGGCGCGGCGCCGCCGCCAGTCGTCCACGGCGGGCGCGTACGCCGCCGAGGGCGCCGCCCGGTCCCGTTCGGGATCCCGGGCGGTGACCACCCGGTGCGGCCGGGTGGCGTGCCGCCGCAGTATCAGCTCGCGCAGGGCCACCAGATCGGCCTTGTCCTCCCCCTTGTCGAGCAGGAAGAACACGTCGGTACGGCCGAGGGCGTCGACTGCCTGCACGGTGAGTTGCCCGGGGTCGCCCGCACCGATGCCGATGACGTAGATCTGCTTCACGCCCCGGAGTCTGGCACATTGCCGGCCGGCCGCGACGGGTGACGGATCGCAGGTCACCGGGGTCGGTGCAGGGCGCAGTCCCCGCACAGGGCGCCCTTGCGGTCGGGTGCGGCGCGGTAGATCAGGCAGCAGCTGCGGCGGCGGAAGGCGCCCTCCTCGATGCCGCCGCCCGCACCGGCCAGCGGTGGCCGGGCCAGCAGCGACGCGGCGAACTCCCGGGCCCGGGCGGCCCGTTCCGGCCGGGCCCGGGCGAGCATCAGCGCGGCGCCGTTGACGGCCGAGGCGGTGTTGCCGCGCAGGATGTGCCAGGAGACGCCGAACCGCGCGAAGGCGGCGGCCAGTTCTTCCAGCGGCCCGGCCAGCAGGCCCGCCGCCAGTTGTTCGGCGAGCAGGTCCGGATCGCGCTGCGGCCCGCCGAGGGCGGCAGCGGGCAGCGCCAGCGGAACGGGGCCGCCGAGCACCGGCCGCCAGCGCACCTCGTCCAGCGCGAAGGCGAGCGGGCGGGCGTGCAGGACGGCGAGGGCCAGCGCGGGCGACACCAGCCGGGCAGCCAGCCCCAGGTGCGCGACCGAGGCGGCCACCCGCGGTTCGACCGCTTCGGGCGGCTGCCCGCCGGCCGCCGCCAGCCACTGCCGTACCGCCGTGGCGCGGGCCCCGAGCAGCGGCGCCGACA
>NZ_FMCH01000015.1 GCF_900091855.1 Streptomyces sp. DvalAA-14 | reverse complement strand
GGCGCGGGCACGCCGCCCGCAGAGCTGCCCCGCGAGGGGCGATCGCGCTGGGACCCGGAGCCCGGCGCAGCCGTACGCTGTGTTGCGTGGCTCGACGACGGGACTCCCAGCGTGGTGGCGGCACGGCAAACGCCGGCCGCGACGCCTGCGTGCCGGACGTGAAGGTCGCGCTGTCCACCGCCTCGGTGTACCCGGAGTCCACCGCCACCGCCTTCGAGATCGCCGCGCGGCTCGGCTACGACGGGGTCGAGGTGATGGTGTGGACCGACCCGGTCAGCCAGGACGTGGACGCGCTGCGGCGCCTCTCGGACTACCACGGCATCCCGATCCTGGCCGTGCACGCGCCCTGCCTGCTGATCACGCAGCGGGTGTGGTCCACCGACCCGTGGGTCAAGCTGCAGCGGGCCAAGAAGGCCGCCGACCTGCTCGGCGCCTCCACCGTCGTGGTGCACCCGCCCTTCCGCTGGCAGCGCGGCTACGCCCGGGACTTCGTCGAGGGCATCTGGCGGATGGCCGACGAGACCGACGTGCGGTTCGCCGTCGAGAACATGTACCCCTGGCGCTACCGGGACCGGGAGATGCTCGCCTACGCCCCGGACTGGGACGTCTCCCGGGACGACTACCGCCACTTCACGGTGGACCTCTCGCACACCGCCACCTCGCGGGTGGAGGCGCTGGCCATGGTGCGGCGGATGGGCGACCGGCTCGCGCACGTCCACCTCGCGGACGGCGTCGGCTCGGCGAAGGACGAGCACCTGGTGCCGGGGCGCGGCACCCAGCCCTGCGCGGAGCTGCTCGGCTCGCTGGCCGGCTCCGGATTCACCGGCCACATCGTGGTCGAGGTCAACACCCGGCGGGCGATGTCGGCGGCCGAGCGCGAGACGGACTTGGCCGAGGCCCTGGCCTTCACCCGGCTGCACCTGGCGGCGGCCTCGGCGGGGGTGAGCCGGTGACCCCCGGCAGACCCGCCGCGGCACCGGAAGGCGCCCAAGACGGCGCCCAAGACGGCGCCCAGGACGGTGCCCCGCGCCGCCGCGGCCGCCCGGCTGGCCCGCTGAGCGGCGCCACCAAGGACCGTATTCTCGCCGCGGCCCGCGAAGAGTTCTCGGCCCGCGGCTACGACAAGACCTCGGTCCGCTCGATCGGCAAGGCGGCGGGCGTGGACTCCGCCCTGGTCCACCACTACTTCGGTACCAAGGAGCAGGTCTTCGCCGCCGCCATCGAGGTCTCCTTCGCGCCGGCCATGGAGATCCCGGACGCGGTGTCCGGCGACGTGGACGGCATGGGGGAACGGGTCGCCCGCTTCATGCTGCGGATCTGGGAGAACCCGGCCAGCCGCGAACCGCTGCTGGCGATCGTCCGCTCGGCGGTGACCAATGAGACCGCCGCAGTGGTCTTCCGCGGCCTGATCAGCCGTACGGTGCTGGCCCGGGTGGCCGGCGAGCTGCTGGTTCCGGACCCCGAGTTCCGGGTGCAGCTGGCGGCGGCGCAGCTGGTCGGGATCGTGATGCTGCGCTACGTCGTGAAAGTCGAGCCGCTGGCCTCGGCGGACCCCGAGCAGCTGGTCCGGCTGGTGGCGCCGACCCTGCAGCGCTATCTGACCGAGCCCGGCATCAGCCCGCACCCCGCGCCCCCGCCCGCCTGAGCCCCGCCCGCCCGCCGCAACCCGTACCTCCCCCGGACGAACCCGGACAGCCCGTCCCGTATCGCGGAACGCGGGTCCGCATCCTGGGCGACCGGCGTACCCTCGTCAGCACGCCGAGGGGCAGGCGGGGGACCGAGCAAGCCCCGGCGGCGAGCCGATTTCGCGAGTGAAAACGCAAGGAGTGGACACCGTGCCCGAGCTGAGGTCACGTACGGTCACCCACGGCCGAAACATGGCAGGTGCCCGCGCGCTCATGCGCGCCTCCGGCGTCGCCAACGCCGACATCGGCAAGCCGATCGTCGCGGTCGCCAACAGCTTCACCGAGTTCGTCCCCGGGCACACCCACCTCCAGCCGGTCGGCCGGATCGTGTCCGAGGCGATCCTGGCGGCGGGCGCGGTGCCCCGCGAGTTCAACACCATCGCGGTGGACGACGGCATCGCCATGGGCCACGGCGGCATGCTCTACTCGCTGCCGTCCCGGGACCTGATCGCGGACTCCGTCGAGTACATGGTCGAGGCGCACTGCGCCGACGCGCTGATCTGCATCTCCAACTGCGACAAGATCACCCCGGGCATGCTGATGGCGGCCCTGCGGCTGAACATCCCGACCGTCTTCGTGTCCGGCGGGCCGATGGAGGCCGGGCGCGCGACCCTGGTCGACGGCACGGTCCGCAAGCTGGACCTGATCAACGCGATCTCCGACGCGGTCAACGAGAACGTGTCCGACGAGGACATCCTCCGGATCGAGGAGAACGCCTGCCCGACCTGCGGCTCGTGTTCCGGCATGTTCACCGCCAACTCGATGAACTGCCTCACCGAGGCGATCGGCCTGGCGCTGCCGGGCAACGGCTCGGTGCTCGCCACCCACACCGCCCGCAAGGCCCTGTACCAGCGGGCCGGCGCCACCGTGGTGGAGCTGACCAAGCGTTACTACGAACAGGACGACGACCGGGTGCTGCCGCGCTCCATCGCCACCACGGCCGCGTTCGAGAACGCGATGGCCCTGGACATCTCGATGGGCGGCTCCACCAACACGATCCTGCACCTGCTGGCCGCCGCCCAGGAGGCCGAACTGGACTACGGCCTCACCCAGATGGACGAGGTGTCCCGCCGGGTGCCCTGCCTGGCCAAGGTCGCGCCGAACGTGGCGCCCGGCGGCACGTACTACATGGAGGACGTGCACCGGGCCGGCGGCATCCCCGCGATCCTCGGCGAGCTCTACCGCGGCGGCCTGCTCAACGAGGACGTGCACACCGTCCACTCCGCCTCCGTCAAGGACTGGCTGGAGACCTGGGACGTGCGCGGCGGCTCCCCGTCCGACGAGGCCGTCGAGCTCTTCCACGCCGCCCCGGGCTGCGTCCGCTCCGCCGAGGCCTTCTCGCAGTCCGAGCGCTGGGAGAGCCTCGACACCGACGCGGCCGGCGGCTGCATCCGCGATGTCGGCCACGCCTACTCCGCCGACGGCGGCCTGGCCGTGCTGCGCGGCAATCTGGCGGTGGACGGCGCGGTGGTCAAGACCGCGGGCGTGGACGAGTCGATCTGGACCTTCGAGGGCCCGGCGGTGGTCTGCGAATCCCAGGAAGAGGCCGTCGACAAGATCCTCCGCAAGGAGGTGACCCCCGGCGATGTCGTCGTCATCCGCTACGAGGGCCCGCGCGGCGGCCCCGGCATGCAGGAGATGCTCTACCCCACGTCCTTCCTGAAGGGCCGCGGCCTCGGCAAGTCCTGCGCGCTGGTCACCGACGGCCGCTTCTCCGGCGGCACCTCGGGCCTGTCCATCGGCCACGCCTCCCCCGAGGCGGCCTCCGGCGGCACCATCGCCCTGGTCGAGGACGGCGACCGCATCCGGATCGACATCCCGAACCGCACGATGGAACTCCTGGTCCCCGACGAGACCCTCGCCGCCCGCCGCGCCGCGCTGAATGGCGTGTACGCGCCGAAGAACCGCGAGCGCAAGGTCTCCGCGTCGCTGCGGGCCTACGCGGCCATGGCCACCAGCGCGGACAAGGGCGCGGTCCGGGACGTCGGCAAGCTGGAGCGCTGAGCCGCCCGGTCCGGTCCGCCCGGTCCGGTCCGGTCGGGCCGGATCGAGGGCCCGGATCGACGGCCCGGATCGACGGTCGCAACTCCCGCCCGGCCCGCCTTCCGAGGGGCCGGGAGGGATAGGCTGGAGGCTTCCCGCGCGACCAACCCGGAGGTGCCTCCCGGTGTCCGACAGCTTCGTCCACCTGCACAATCACACGCAGTTCTCGCTCCTCGACGGCGCCCAGAAACTGCCCATCCTCTTCAAGAAGATCGAGGAGGAGGGCATGCCCGCGGTCGCCATGAGCGACCACGGGAACATGTTCGGCGCGTACGAGTTCTTCCAGGTGGCGAAGAAGAGCCCGGTCAAACCGATCATCGGGATCGAGGCCTACCTCGCGCCGGAGTCGCGCCGCTACAAGAAGCCGGTCTTCTGGGGGCCCGGCGGCCAGCGCGCGGTGTCCGACGACGGCGAGGGCAAGGACGTCAGCGGCGGCGGCCGCTTCACCCACATGACGATGTGGGCCGAGAACGCCACCGGGCTGCGGAACCTCTTCCGGCTCTCCTCGCTCGCCTCCTTCGAGGGCTACTACAGCAAGCCCCGGATGGACAAGGAGCTGATCGCCGAGCACGCCGGCGGCATCATCGCCACCACCGGCTGCCCCTCCGGCGAGGTGCAGACCCGGCTGCGGCTGGGCCAGGACGACGAGGCGCTGAAGGCGGCCGCCGAGTACCAGGAGATCTTCGGCAAGGACAACTACTTCCTGGAGCTGATGGACCACGGGCTCGACCTGGAGCGCAACGTCCGCAGCGGCCTGATGCGGATCGCCCAGCAGCTCGACATCCCGCTGCTGGCCACCAACGACTCGCACTACGTGCACGAGAGCGAAGCCGACTCCCACGACACCCTGCTGTGCATCGGCGTGGGCAAGAACAAGGACGACCCGAACCGCTTCCGCTTCAACGGCACCGGCTACTACATCAAGACCGCCGCCGAGATGCGTGAGCTGTTCGCCGAGCTGCCCGCGGCCTGCGACAACACGCTGCTGGTCGCCGAGCGCATCCAGCCGTACGACGAGGTCTTCGCCGAAGTCGACCAGATGCCGCAGTTCGACGTCCCCGAGGGCGAGACGCAGGAGACGTGGCTGCGCAAGGAGTGCATGCGCGGGCTGGAGCGGCGCTACGGCACGCCGATCCCGAACGAGGTGATGGAGCGGTTCGAGATCGAGATGAAGGTCATCGGTCCGATGGGCTTCTCCTCCTACTTCCTCGTCGTCGCCGACATCTGCAAGTACGCCCGGGACAACGGCGTGCCGGTCGGCCCCGGCCGCGGCTCGGCGACCGGGTCCCTGGTCGCGTACGCCACCCGCATCACCGAACTGGACCCGCTGGAGCACGGCCTGCTGTTCGAGCGGTTCCTGAACCCCGAGCGCATCAGCCCGCCCGATGTCGACCTCGACTTCGACGACCGCCAGCGCGACCGCATGGTCCGCTACGTCACCGAGAAGTACGGCGAGGCGTACACCGCCCAGGTCAACACCTTCGGCACCATCAAGGCCAAGGCCGCCATCAAGGACTCCTCCCGGGTCCTCGGCTACCCCTTCTCGATGGGCGACCGGATCACCAAGGCGCTGCCGCCGGACGTGATGGGCAAGGGCATCCCGCTCGACGGCATCTTCGACACCGCCCACCCGCGCTACGGCGAGGCGGGCGAGGTCCGGCAGATGTACGACAACGAGCCGGACGTCAAGAAGGTCATCGACACCGC
Source organism: Streptomyces sp. DvalAA-14 (assembly GCF_900091855.1). Lineage (GTDB taxonomy): Bacteria > Actinomycetota > Actinomycetes > Streptomycetales > Streptomycetaceae > Actinacidiphila. The sequence continues at coordinate 12,510 of NZ_FMCH01000015.1, read as the reverse complement.
CAAGGGCATCGAGGGCCTGGTCCGCACCACCGGCGTGCACGCCTGCGCGGTCATCTTGTCCAAGACGCCCCTGCTCGACTTGATCCCGCTGCACAAGCGGGACAAGGACGGCGTGATCATCACCGGATTCGACTACCCCAGTTGCGAATCCATGGGCATGATCAAGATGGACTTCCTGGGGCTGCGCAACCTCGGCATCATCGATCACGCGATCAAGGTCATCAAGGACAACCGCGGCATCGAACTGTCCACCGAGAGCATGCCGTTGGACGACGTCAAGACGTACGAACTGCTGGCCCGCGGCGACACGCTGGGCGTCTTCCAGCTCGACGGCGGCCCCATGCGGCAGCTGCTCAAACTGATGGAGCCCACCCGGTTCGAGGACATCGCCGCCGTGCTGGCGCTGTACCGCCCCGGACCGATGGCCGCCAACGCGCACACCAACTACGCGCACCGCAAGAACGGCCGGCAGGCGATCGAACCGATCCACCCCGAACTGCAGGACCCGCTGGAGCCGATCCTCGGCACGACCTTCCACCTGCTCGTCTACCAAGAGCAGATCATGGCCATCGCCCGCCAGCTGGCCGGCTACACCCTCGGCGGCGCCGATGTGCTGCGCCGCGCGATGGGCAAGAAGAAGCCGGCCGAACTGGCGGCCCAGTGGCAGAAGTTCCACGACGGCATGCTCGGCAACGGCTACTCCGAGGAGTCCATCAAGGCGCTGTGGGACGTCATGCTGCCGTTCTCCGGCTACGCGTTCAACAAGTCCCACACCGCCGGCTACGGACTGGTGTCCTACTGGACCGCCTACCTCAAGGCCAACTACCCGGCCGAGTACATGTCCGCGCTGCTCACCTCGGTCGACGACGACAAGGACAAGGCGGCCGTCTACCTCGCCGACGCCCGCAAGATGGGCATCCGGGTGCTGGCACCGGATGTCAACGAGTCGGTGGCCGACTTCACCGCCGTCGGCGAGGACGTGCGGTTCGGGCTGAAATCGGTGCGGAACGTGGGCACCGGTGTCATCGACTCGCTGGTGGCCTCCCGCAAGTCCAAGGGCAAGTACACGTCGTTCTCCGACTTCCTGCAGAAGTCCGAGATCAACGCCCTCAACAAGCGCGCGGTCGAGTCCCTGATCAAGGCCGGGGCGTTCGACTCCCTCGGCCACACCCGGATGGGGCTCTCGGCCGCCCACGACGTGGCGATCGACGCGGTCATCCCGGTGAAGAAGGCCGAAGCCTACGGCCAGGACGACCTGTTCGGCTCGCTGGACGGCGGCGGCGCCGCGGAGACCAGCTTCGGCCTCGACGTCGCCATCGGGGAAAGCGAGTGGCCGCGCAAGCAACTGCTCACCATCGAGCGGGAGATGCTCGGCCTGTATGTATCCGCGCACCCGCTGGACGGCGCCGAGCACATCCTGGCCCGCAACCGCAGCACCTCCATCGCGGACCTGATCGCCTCCGGCCAGACCCAGGGCGTGGTCAAACTCTCCGGACTGATCACCGGCGTCGAGCGCCGGATGACCAAGCAGGGCAACGCCTGGGCGATCGTCTACCTCTCCGACCGGGACGCCTCGATCGAGGTGTGCTTCTTCCCCGCCTCCTACCAGCTCGTCCAGCACGCGCTGATCGAGGACAGCGTGGTCGCGGTGAGCGGCCGGATCAACGACCGCGACGGATCGATCAACATCGCCGGCCAGGAACTCCTCGAACTCGACATCTCCTCAGCAGAGTTCGGCGGCAAACCCCCGGTCCAGCTCTTCATGCGCGCCCACAAGGTCAACCCGCCGGCGATCAGCGAACTGCGCCGTATCCTCGCCGCCCACCCCGGCGAGAGCCCGGTCCGGGTCCGGGTCCAGGGCCGCGAGAAGACGACCGTCTACGAGCTGGGCTTCCTCGTCAACCACGAGACGATCGCCTCGGAGATCAAGGGCAGCTTCGGCCTGGAGACCTGGCTGGGAGTGGCGTAGCGCTCCGCCCGACCGGGGGCCGGTCCACCCGACCGGGGGCCGGTCCGCGGGGCGGGGGGCCGGCCGGTCGGCGGGCTCCCCGGCGGGCCGCTGGACCTGTTCGGCGTCGAGGCGTCCCGGCGCTGGGCCGCCGACGGCATCACCGCCAACGCCCTGATGCCCGGGGGCATCCGCACCGGCCTCCAGCGCCACCAGGAAGGGCACGCCCCAGCAGGGCGCGGCCACCTCGGCGCCCGGGCCGGTGCGGGTCAGCGTCCGGGGAGGCGGTGCTTGATCTCCTGGACGATCCAGCCGTTGCCGTCCGGGTCGCTGAGGTCGAAGTAGCTGGCGTAGTCGGTCCGCTGCGGGTCGAGACCGGCTGTCCTGCCCTGCGGGCCGTAGTGGAAGAACTCGCCGACCTCCACCCCGCGCCCGGCGAGCTCGGCCCGGGTGGCCTCGATGTCGTACGCGACCAGGTGCATCCCCTGGTACGAGCCCGGCGCCGCCTCGGTGACCCCCTCACCGATCCACAGCGAGCAGGCCGATCCCGGCGGCGTCAGCTGGACGAGGCGGTAGTGCGGCCGGCCGGGAAAGGTGACACCCAGCGCCCCCTCGTAGGTCTGGGAGCTGTGGTCGACGTCCATCCGGCAGCCCAGACCTTCCACGTAGAACCGCTTCGCGCGCTCCACGTCGGAGACGGGGATGACGACGACCTCGAGTTTCAGTTCCATGCGGTGCCTCCCGGGTGCGTGGTTGCCGGACGCAGCCTAACGCTCAGCGTGCACTTCGTCGCGTTCCGTGATGAAGGGTGGCGAGTTCGGCCCTGCCCACGGGCGGGCCGCTACCGTATCTGGCCGGATATGTCCGTAAAGTCGGGTCCACACCGTGGGCCGGGCCCACGCGAGTGCGGAGAGGGGCACCATGACCGCCTACCTGATCAACCACCTGCGCATCCCGGGCGGCGTACCCAACGAGGAGGGCCTGTCCTACCTGGAACAGGTGGAGGACACGGTCACCGCGCACGGCGGCACGTATCTGGCCCAAGGCGAGGTGGAGGTCGTCGAGGGCGCCTGGCCCGGCTCGGCGGTCCTCATCGCGTTCCCGAGCATGACCGCCGCCCGCAGCTGGTACACCTCCCCCGAGTACCGGGGGATCCGCCACCTCCGCGTCAACAACTCGATCAACGACCTGGTCTTCCTCGAGGGCGTCACCCCCGACTTCACGGTGGCCGGCTTCGCCCAGCAGGTCCGCGCGGCGATCACCTCGGCGGGCGGCAGCGCCTGACCGGCCGCCGGCCCGCTACGCCCTCGCCAGCTCCTCGTCCAGCCGCGACGTGATGGTGTCCAGGACCCGTCCGGCGACCTCCAGCTCCCGCGCCGGGACGGCACTGTACGCGCGGGCCACGATCCGACCGGTGGCGCCGCGGATCTGGCCGACCAGCAACCATCCGGCCTCGGACACGGTGACTTCCCCGTCGGCCTCCCTGCCGTCCAGCAGTTCCACGGCCACCAGGTCCGCGATGATCGCCCGCGCCGCCGCCTGGTCGGCCTCCAGCGCGTCGGCGGTCCGGACGGCCAGCTCGTCGACCGCGAGCGGGGCGCCGGCGGACGCGGTCAGGCTGAGCGCCACCCAGTGGTTCCGGTTGAGTTCGGTGCCGGCCAGCGCGCGGGCCAGGACAGCCTCGTGGGCGTTCTCCGCCCGGCCGACCAGCTGCGGGTCGAGGGTCACTGTCGCGGTGGGGGATGACGGAGTGTTCATGACGTGCTCCTCGGGCGCCCGGCGAAGTCTCGCTCCTTCAACTGTACCTACGGCGCTGGGCGCGACGCCGTCGGCCGCCCGGCCGAAAACTCGGCCTCGACGGCGCTGACCAGCGCTTTCACCTTCTCGCGGAGGCAGGCACCGTTTCCGGCCGGCCCCGCCGCGGCGGGGCCGGCCGGGCGCCCGGCGTCAGTAGCCCCGGCGGTAATTCGTCACGGCCGCGTCGTTCCGCTTCTGGTCCCGGCGCTCCCGTTCGCCCGCCAGTTCGCCGACCGCGTCGGTCACGGCATCGAGCACCGTCTTCGTCGCGCCGTCGGCGACGTCCTCGTAGTCACCGGGGTAGTCACCGGGCCGGCGCTCGGTGATGCCGATGACCGCCGCGAGAGCGGCGAGGACAGGCTCGTCCGCGGCCCACCGGTTGCCCGCCCGCGTACGGTCGGGGGAGTCGACCAGCACGTTCTCGCTGGTCCACAGCACCACCCAGCGGCGGCTGCGGCGGCCGGTGACCTTCCCCTCCGCCTCGAAGGCGGCCAGATACGCGGCGGCCAGCCCGCGCCCCCGGCGCCACAGCCAGTCGTTGACCGACTCGTACGGCTCCTCGCGGACCAGCGACGCCGAAGCCTGCTCCAGCAGGGGGTCGCCGGGCCCGGCGACCGGGGCCGGGGCCGGGGAGTCCGCAGCGACGAGGTCGCCGTCCAGCCGGACCGCCGACGCGCCCAGCAGGTCGATCAGCTCGGCGCCGGCGAGCGCGAGCGACAGATCACCGCGCTCGACCGGCCGCGTCGAGGGCATGTCCATGGCCACGATCATGAGGTCGCGCGGGGTGGTCGTCATCGGCCCACCGCGCTGCGCGCGCCTGCGGGGCGGGCGGATACAAGCCGTGCGGTGTCCGGGTGCGGAGCGGCGTGCCTCATGCGATCAGCCTACTCGCCGGGCCATTCATGATCCTTGCATAGGGTGGCAATCGTCGGAAATAACCGGCAATCGTCATAATCTCGGACATACTCATCCATGTGAGCCCGAGCAGAACAGCCGTGGAGATCCCGGCCGGTGCGCCCCGGCCCGAACCGATCCGCTTCTTCGGCACCACCTGGGTACGGCGCGACGGCGGCTACCTCTGGCGCCGCGCCGCCGCCACCGTCGGCTCGCTGCTGGCCGCGGTGGCCGGCGTCCTCGCGGTGCGCTTCGGCATCGAGGGACTGGCCGGCATCAGCAGCGTCATGACGCTGGTGGTCCTCGGCGGCTTCGTCCTGTCGAGCGCGCTCGCCTTCCGTCGCACCTGGCTGAGCCTCACCCGCCGCGAGCCCGGCACCGCCGAACGCGGGGCCGAACCCGAACCCGAGCCCGCGCCGGTGCCCGAGCGGTCCGTGTCGAGCCTCGTCGCGATCGGCTTCGTCGGCGCCCTGCTCGCGTACTTCGTCCGCTCCCTCGTCGAAGCACCCGGCGAACGCCTCCACCGCGCCGAGTACGAGGAGGCCCGCGCCCGGCACGCCCGCCGCCGCAGCGCCCGCTCCGGCAATCCGGCGGCGGACCCCGGCACGTTCCTCTGACACCTCCCCAACTCCCCGACACCTTCTGCCCAATGGTCGTGTGCATGCTGGGTTCGGGAGGGGGCATACGGACGTCAGGGTTCCTGATGACCGGGGACATGGGGAGATATGGAGGCGTCATGACGATCCTGTGGGCCATCATCGCAGGCCTGATCATCGGTCTGCTGGCGAAGCTTGTCGTACCGGGGCGCAACCCCATTCCACTGTGGGCCACGATCCTCATCGGTATCGTCGGCGGACTCATCGGCAACGGCCTGGCCAGCGCGTTCAACGTCGCGGACACCAACGGCATCGACTGGATCCGGCACCTTCTCCAGATCGGCGTCGCCGCCGTCCTGATCGCCTTCGTCACCCCGCTGTGGAACAGGCGCCGCGTCTGACGTGGGACGCCCCGCGGGGAAACGCGACACCGGGGCCGCCGTCCGGAGACCGGACGGCGGCCCCGGCATGTGCCACGGCCCGTTTGCCGGGCCCCTTCGTCGGCCCCCGTTTGCCCGGCTCGTTCCCTCGGCTCGTTCGCTCGGCCCCTTCGGGCAGGCCCGTCTGTCCGGCGGCGCTCCGCGCCCGCCTTCGGTCCTACCGCCGCGCCGCCGACACCGAGCCGACCACGCCCACCACCGCGGCCACCACCGCGCCGTGCCACAGCCCGGTCCAGATCGTGCTGAACAGGCCCTGGCTGGTGAGCAGTTGGCGGATCACCAGGTCGCTGAAGAACATCGCCGCGGCCGGCACCGCCGCCACATGCCAGGGGTGCGAACGGGCCCACCGCCGGATGCGGTGATCGCGGCGTGTGCCGTGCCCGGAATAGCCGAGCACCGCCCCCGCCCCGCCCACGCAGAAGAAGAGCAGCGCCGCGATCGAGACCGCCCCGCTCAGGATGCCGAGCCCGAAGTGCCCGTGCACCAGATGCAGCGCCAGCGACACACCGCCGCCCAGCGCGCCGACGACGGCCGCAGGCCGCCAAGGTCCCAAGGTCAGCGACGCCACGGCCAAGTGCCGCTGCTCCGCGCCCGATACTGCGATGTCACGGGATGAACGCCTCATACCGCCAACGGTCCATCGCCCCCGCCATGAACGCCATAGGGGATGACCCTGACCTGCCCCTCACGCCGCCGCCCGGCCCGGGAGCCCGCCGCCCGGCCCGGCCCGGGCGCAACAGCCGGTTCCCGCCCTTGACATGACACCGCGCCGAGGTGTGTATTCATCACATGATGAATACTGCCGGAGAGACCGTCCCCGAAGGTCCGGGCGCCGACGATCCGGGCGCCGACGACCCGGACACGGTGGACCCGGACACGGTGGACCCGGCCGTCGAGGCTGCCGCACTCCGGGTCGTGCGCGGCGGCCGTACCGTCCTGGACGACCTCGGCTTCGCCGTCCCGCGCGGCCGCGTCACCGGCCTGCTCGGTCCCAGCGGCTCCGGAAAATCCACCCTGATACGGGCGATCGTCGGCTCGCAGGCCCATGTCACCGGCACCCTCACCGTGCTGGGCCGGCCCGCCGGACACCGCGCACTGCGCGCCCGCCTCGGCTACGTCACCCAGGCCCCGTCGGTCTACGCCGACCTGACCGCCCGGCAGAATCTCGACTACTTCGCCGCGGTCCTCGGCACACCGCGCCGCGACCGCGCCGCCCAGGTCGAGCGGGCACTCACCGACGTCGATCTCACCTCGCACGCCGACGCGCTCGTGGCCGGCCTGTCCGGCGGCCAGCGCGGCCGCGTCTCCCTCGCCGTCGCCCTGCTCGGCGAACCCGAACTGCTGGTGCTGGACGAGCCGACCGTCGGCCTCGACCCGGTGCTGCGCCGTGACCTGTGGCAGCTCTTCCACCGCCTCGCCGCCGAACGCGGCGCCACCTTGCTGGTCTCCTCGCACGTCATGGACGAGGCCGAGCGCTGCCACCGTCTGCTGCTGCTCCGCGACGGCCGTCTCCTCGCCCAGGACAGCCCGGACGGCCTGCGCACCCGTACCGGCGCCGACACCGTCGAGGAAGCGTTCCTGCGCCTGGTGGACGCGGCCGACCGAGCATCGAACGACCCCCCTGCCCGAACCGACCGCCCTGCCCGAACCGACCGAACCGACCGCCCCGACCGCCCGGCCCCCGTCACGGAAGCGACGCCCTCATGAACCCGGCCCGCGCCCTCGCCACCGCCCGCCGCGTCCTGCGCCAGCTCCGCCACGACCCGCGGACCATCGCCCTCATGCTCGTCGTGCCGTGCGTGCTGCTGACCCTGCTCAAGTACGTCTTCGACGACCGCCCCCACGTCTACGACTCGGCCGGCGCCTCGCTGCTCGGCATCTTCCCGCTGATCACGATGTTCCTGGTCACATCCATCGCCACCTTGCGCGAACGCACCTCCGGCACTCTGGAACGCCTGCTGTCCATGCCGCTCGCCAAGGCCGATCTGCTCGCCGGCTACGCCCTGGCCTTCGGCGCGGTCGCCGTCCTCCAAGCCGCCCTCGCCACCGGCCTGTCCGTGCTCGCCCTCGGCCTCGACGTCACCGGCTCGCCCTGGCTGCTGCTGATCGGGGCGCTGGCCGCCGCCTTCCTCGGCACGGCCCTCGGCCTGTTCGTCAGCGCCTTCGCGTCCAGCGAGTTCCAGGCCGTGCAGTTCATGCCCGCGGTCCTGCTGCCGCAGATCCTGCTGTGCGGCCTGCTGGTACCGCGCGGCGCCATGCAACCCGTCCTGTCCGGCCTGTCCGACGCGCTGCCCATGTCGTACGCCGCCGACGCGATGAGCCAAGTCGTCGATCACGCCGGCGTCACCGGCCACTTCGTCCGCGACATCGCCGTCGTGGCCGGCTGCGCCCTGCTCGCCCTCGCCCTCGGCGCCGCCACCCTCCGCCGCCGAACGGCCTGACGGTTGTGTCACGGCGGCTGCCGCGCCGGCGGTGAAAACCACTGTCGGGCGGCGACAGCGCGCTGATAGACACGCGGCGTGGAAGAAACCCTGGAGTTCCCCGCCCTGTTGGGGCTCATCGACGAACGGTCGGCCGCGTTCCGGGCCGCGGTCGCCGCCGCACCCAGCCTCGACGTGCGGGTGCCGACCTGCCCCGAGTGGACGCTGTTCGACCTGGTCCAGCACCTCGGCGACGGGCGCCGCTCCTGGGCCGCCACCATCGCCGCGGGGCCCGCCGCCACGGCCAAGTCCACCGTGCCGGGCGCCCCGGCCGCGCCCCGGGAGCGCGCGGCCCTGCTGGCCTGGTTGGCGCAGTCCACCGAGCAGCTGCTCAGCGCACTGCGGGAGTCCGGCCCGGATCGCGGCTGCTGGACGTGGTGGGGCAGATCGCAGTCACCGCAGACCTGCGGCGCCGTCGCCCGGCATCAGCTCCAGGAGATCGCGATGCACACCTACGACGCCCAGATCACCCTGGACGCCCCGCAGCCGCTGCCGAACGAGGTGGCGCTCGACGGGGTCGAGGAGTTCCTGCTCACCGTCTGCGCGACAACGAGTGCCTGGCCCTACGAGCCCGCTGCCGTCGATGTGCACGTCGATGTGCCCGCCGATGTGCCCGTGGATGGGCATGCCACCGAGGGCCGTTCCTGGCAGGTCTCGCTCTCCGCCGACGGCGCACGGATCACCCGTCTCGCCACGCCCGGCACGCCGCCCACCGCCGTCGGCGCGGCTTCCGACGCGGTCGGTGCCTCCCTCCGGGGCACGGCCGGCGAGCTGGTGCTGGCCCTGTACGGCCGTCGTCCGGTGGACACCCTGAAGGTCGACGGCGACCGACGCCTGCTCGACCTGCTCTGGGCCTGGGAGCCCGACGAGTAGCCGGCCGCGGGACGCGATGACGCGCCGCGTCGTGCGCCCCTGGGTAGGCCGGCTACCGGCGGCTACCGGCGGCCGTAACGCGCCAGGCAGTGCCAGACCTTCTTCAGTCCCTGCGGGTCGTAGCGGCCGGTGGCGGCAGCGGCCCCGATGATCCGCGGGTCGAGCAGGCCGTCCTCGGCGATCGCGGCGCCCAGTTCGACGTACTCCGGGCCGCGGTAGTCCGGGTGGCGGCGCAACTCCTCGACGGTGAGGCGGAATCCGGTGTGCCATTCGACGGCGCAGGGTAGCCGGCCGGCCGCGGACTCGACCGCCGTGCCGCGATAACTCGGGTCCAGGACCAGCGCTTCCACATCGCGGTCGAGCCGGACCGGCCCGTGCACCTGCGCCTCGACATAGCCGTCCAGCGCGTCACGGGCGTATCGGGCGCTCCGGGGGTCCCGGTCGTCGGCCTCGGCCAGGGCGATCAGCGCCATCCGGGACGCGACGCCGCGGGCCAACGGCTCCAGGCAGCTGTCGGGATAGCAGAAGGTGGCCCGCGCCAAGGTCCCGGCGGCCAGCCGGAAATGGGCGGAGCCGAAGCGCGGGGCGGCCCCGACCGGCTGGCGGCGGAAGTCCAGCGCGCCGTACACCGGCCGCTCATCGGCCGGCGCCTCGTCGTACGCACCGCCGAACATCCTGCTCTCCCAACGCCACCGGTCCCCACCGGGGTGAGCCGTCAGCCCGCCATTGCTCGTGCCCGTGACGAACTGCGAGCGGTAGCGGCCGTCGTCCGCCAGCCCGCTGAGCACGGTCCGGCCGCCGGCCGTACGGTCCGGGTGGAAGTTCAGCGTCACCCGCAGCCCGGTGTCCAGCGGCTCCCCGGACGACAGCGCCTCGACATGGCGCAGAGCCCGCTCGTGCGACGGGGCGAGTGCGCCCGAGGGCAACGGCCGGCCCGATGCCCGGGCCGCGAGCAGTGCCGGACCTGCGGGCGGAAGCGTGTCGGCGTCCATCGGCCCACTCTGCCCGAGCCCGGCCCGCCACCGCATCCGTAAAAACCGGCACGACGCCGGGGAACCCCACGACAGCGCCACGGCGTACCGCCCGCCCGGCCCGTACCGGCTGGCGGACGCGTCCCCCACCGCACCGCCCGCCCCTGGAAGGATGGCCGGCGACACCCTCCGTACCGTTCGAGGACCGCTTGAGGTGAGCCGCCCATGACGACCCAGCACGCGACCCCGGCCCCGGCCCCGGCGCCGACCCCCGCGCTCCACCAGAAGGTCGCCGTCCTCGGCACCGGCAAGATCGGTGAGGCACTGCTCTCCGGGATGATCCGGGCCGGCTGGGCACCCGCCGACCTGCTCGTCACCGCCCGCCGGCCGGAACGCGCCGAGGAACTCCGCAGCCGCTACGGCGTCGAGTCGGTCGGCAACGCCGAGGCGGCGAAGACCGCCGACACCCTCATCCTGGCCGTCAAACCGCAGGACATGGGCGCCCTGCTCGACGAGCTGTCCCCGCACGTGGCCCCCGACCGCCTGGTGATCAGTGCCGCGGCCGGCATCCCCACCGCCTTCTTCGAAGAACGCCTCGCCGACGGCATCGCGGTCGTCCGGGTCATGCCGAACACCCCGGTACTGGTGGACGAAGGCATGTCGGTGATCTCCGCCGGGCAGCACGCCACCGAGCCGCACCTCGCCCGTACCGAGGCGATCTTCCAGCCCGTCGGCAAGACCCTGCGGGTGCCCGAGAAACACCAGGACGCCGCCACCGCGCTGTCCGGCTCCGGGCCGGCGTACTTCTACTACCTCGTCGAGGCCATGACGGACGCCGGCATCCTGCTCGGCCTCCCGCGCGCCCAGGCCCACGACCTCATCGTCCAGTCGGCGATCGGCGCCGCCGTGATGCTGCGCGACAGCGGCGAACACCCGGTCAAACTCCGCGAGGCCGTCACCTCCCCGGCCGGCACCACCATCAACGCGATCCGCGAACTGGAGAAGCACGGCGTACGCGCCGCCCTGCTCGCCGCCCTGGAAGCCGCCCGCGACCGCAGCCGCGAGCTGGCGTCCGGGCAGTAGCCGCGGAAAAGGTCCGGGCCGTCCCCAAAAGGGCGACCCGGACCCGTCGCCGCCGTTCAGGCCGGCGGCAGCAGCCCGATCGCCGCGTACGCCGCGTCGACGGTCGGCCGTGCGACCGCCCGCGCCCGCGCCGCGCCGTCCCGCAGCACGCCGTCCACATACCCCTGGTCCGCGCTCAGCTCCGCGTGCCTGGCCCGCAGCGGTCGCAGCAGCTCCACCACCGCGTCCGCGACCGCCGCCTTCAGCGCGCCGCTCCCGTCGTACGCCTCCGCCAGCTTCTCCGGCGACTCACCCGTGCAGGACGACAAGATCTCCAGCAGGTTCGCCACCCCCGGCCGCGCCGCACGGTCGTACGCCACGCCCGGCTCGCTGTCCGTCACCGCCCGGCGGACCTTCCGCGCGATCGCGTCCGGCTCGTCCAGCAGATAGACGATCCCGGCCGTCACCTCGTGCGACTTGCCCATCTTGCCCAGCGGGTCCTGCAGATCCATCACCCGCGCGGCCACCGGCGGATGCGTCGCCCGGGGTACGACAAAGGTCCGCCCGTACCGCTGGTTGAACCGCTCCGCGAGATCCCGGGTGAGCTCCACGTGCTGCGCCTGGTCGTCCCCGACCGGCACCTCGTCCGCCTGGTAGGCCAAGATGTCGGCCGCCATCAGCACCGGGTACGTCAGCAGCGACAGCCGCACACTCTGGCCGGCCGCCTGCGCCCGCGCCGACTTCTCCTTGTACTGGACCATCCGCCGCATCTCCCCGTCCGCGGCGACGCATTCCAGCAGATACGAAAGCCGCGCGTGCTCGTCCACATGGCTTTGCACGAACACCGTGCACCGCGTCGGATCCAGCCCGGCGGCCAGCATCAGCGTGGCCGCCTGCCGGCTCAACCGCCGTACCCGGGCCGGGTCGTGCTCGACGGTCAGCGCGTGCAGATCCACCACGCAGAACAGCGCTTCCGCCTGGTGCTGGTCCTCGTCCGCCCACCGCCGCAGCGCGCCGAGATAGTTCCCCAGGGTCAGATGCCCGGTGGGTTTGATGCCGCTCAGGATGCGTGTCATGGCTTGCTGTGCCCCTCGGCTCGTTTCGGGGACCACCGCCAAGACCCGGCCGGGACAACGAAAACGGCCGCCTCAGCGGCGGCCGTCGGATGCGTACGTGAGTCCCGGGCCGCCTCTAGACGGCCCGCCACTGGGAGCAACGCGTACGCGTGGTCATGAGGCCAGCGTACGCGCCCGGCCGGCAAGTTGACACCCCACAACGCCGTGCGTAATGTTCTCCGGGCTGTCTGACGTGAGCGCCGACTCCGGTCGGTCCCCGGGCAGTCATTCCGCAGCAATCACTCGGACGACGACCAGGCATATGCCGTGTCGTTCGCCTGTGCGTTTTCGGAATGGGAACGGAAAGCGGCCGATTTGGTTCGGCCGGTGAAGG
>NZ_FMCH01000046.1 GCF_900091855.1 Streptomyces sp. DvalAA-14 | reverse complement strand
TTCGGGCCGGGCGGGTCGGCCGACGGGGATGGTCGGCCGGGCCCGCTCACCGGCCTGGCGGCGGAGATCGCGGCGGCGGCGCGGGACTTCCTGGCGGGCGCCGGCCTCGGGGACCTCGCCGACGGCGATCTGCTCGGGGAGTACCTGGTGGCCGAACTGGCCGCCGCGCAGCCCGGATTCGTCGGCGGCCCCGGTGCGCGGGCGGTACGGGACAAGCTCGTCGTGGCGCTGGGCGGCACGGCGGGAGTGCCGTACAAGGAGCTCACCGCCGATCTGGAGGCGCTCGGCCACGATCTGGGCGCCCGCTGGCAGTTGGCGTCCGCCTGGCTGGACGGGATCGCGCTCGGGGAGGGCGAGGAGGGGGACCGGGCCGAGGCCGCCGCCTGGCTGGTGTGCGGCGCGGATCTCGTACGGTACGAGCCGGACGCCGCGGTCGGCGTGAATGTCGACGGCCTGCTCGGCACCCATCCCCGGATCGCCCGGGGCCGGTTGCCGGTCCGGCTGGACGAACTCCTCGCCCGAGTAGGGCGGTTCCGCGACCGCGAGGTGCCCGCCTACCGTGCCTACCAGCGGCGCCGTACGACCCTGGTGACCGCCGAACGCGCCCGCCTCGGGCTCGACGCGTACCGCCCCCGCCCGTTCGCCGGATTCGTCCGCAACCGCCTGCTGGACGAGGTGTATCTGCCGCTGATCGGCGACAGCCTGGCCCGCCAGTTCGGCCCGGCCGGCGGGCTGCTGATGCTGATGTCCCCGCCGGGCTACGGCAAGACCTCGCTGATGGAGTACGTCGCCGCCCGCCTCGGCCTGGCCCTGGTCACCGTCTCCGGCCCGGCACTGGGCACGGCGGTCACCTCGCTCGACCCGGATCGCGCCCCGGACGGGGCCGCCCGCCGCGAGGTCGAGAAGATCGACCTCGCCCTGCGGCTCGGCTCCAACGTGCTGCTGCAACTGGACGACATCCAGCACACCTCCGCCGAACTCCTGCGCACCTTCATCCCGTTGTGCGACGCGCAGCGCCGGATCGAGGGCGCGGCCGGCCCGTACGACCTGCGGGGCAAGCGCTTCGCGGTGAGCATGGCCGGCAACCCGTACACCGAGTCCGGCCGCCTCTTCCGCATCCCCGACATGCTCGCCAACCGGGCCGATGTCTGGAATCTGGGCGAGGTCCTCACCGGGCGGGAAGCCCTCTTCGCCCTCAGCTACCTGGAGAACGCCCTCACCGCCAACGACACCCTCGCCCCGCTGGCCGGCCGTGCCCGCGGCGATCTCGACCTGCTCGTCCGGCTCGCGCAGGGCGATCCGGCGGCCCGCCCCGAAGACCTCGAGCACCCCTACCCGCCGGCCGACCGGGCCCGCGTGCTCACCGTGCTGCGCCACCTGCTGCGGGCCCGCGGCACCCTGCTCGCCGTCAACGCGGCCTATATCGCCTCCGCCGCCCAGGACGACGCGAACCGTACCGAGCCGCCGTTCCTGCTGCAGGGCTCCTACCGGGACATGACCCGGATCGCCGGTCGGATCACCCCGACCATGAACCCGGCGGAGGCGGACGCGGTGGTCACCGACCACTACCGGGCCGAGGCACAGACGCTGGCCTCCGGCGCGGAGATCGCCCTCCTCCAGCTCGCCGCGCTGCGGGGGACCCTCACGCCGGAGCAGGCGGCGCGGCGGGCCGGGATCAACGCGGCATACGTGCGGGCACGCTGACCGCCACCGCGGCAGGGGAAGGGCTGCGGTGGCGGTCAGCGGCGGGTGGTGCCGGGTGCGGGCCGGCTCAGCCGTTGCTCGTTCCGTTGCCGGACAGGACCGGGATGTTGCTCAGGACGTGCGAGAGCGGCTCGTCGCCCTTGGCCTGGGTGGAGTTCTCGGCGCACTGCTGGTTCTGCGGGTTGGCCAGCACGTTGACGTCCTGGACGGTGACCGGGATCAGACCGATCAGCGAGCCGACGTTGGCCTTGACCGGCACACCCAGGCAGAGCTTGTTCAAGCTGCCCTGGACCAGGCCGATCTGCGGGCTGAGCGAGCCGCCCGTGCTGGTGTTGCCGTAGGCCTGCACGGAGCTGTTGCCGTTGACGGAGGTGGTGCCGGAGCCGTCGTTGCCGAGGGCGGCGGCGCTGCCTGCGGTGCCGGCCACGGCCGCGGCGGCGAGGCCGCAGGCGGCCAGGGCGGTACGGATACGCATATCGCTCCTATCGCGAGCACGAAGAAGTGCGGAGATCCGACAGTCGCACCAGGTGGCGCGGCACCTGGCCGATTGCTCCGATCGTCGGCGTGCCGTGCCGTGCCGTGCGGACCCGGCCGCCGCCGCGCCCGATTTCCGCGCGCCACGGGCCCCGGTCGCACCCGGTCACGGCACTAGCTCACGAAGCGCTCCGGCTCGGGCTCCGGCGCCTGCTGGTCCTGGTTCCTCCGGCCGCGTCGCAGCTCGATGACCAGCGGCGTCAGCGACGCGACGACAATCACCCCGACGATCGGCAGCAGATATGTGTCCACGTGCGGGATCGACGACCCGAGCCCGTATCCGCCGAGCACCAGCCCGACCGTCCACACCGCGCCGCCCACCGTCTGCCAGAGCGCGAAGGTGCGGGCGGGCACGTTCAGCGCGCCGGCCAACGGATTGAGGACGGTGCGGACCACCGGGATGAAGCGCGCCAGCACCACCGCCTTGGCGTGCCCGTACTTCGCCAGCAGATCGGCGGCCCGGGCCGCGCCCTGGTGCAGCTTGCGGTTCCTGCTCCTGGCCAGCAGGGCCGGGCCGCCCCGGCGCCCGATCACGTACCCCGCCTGGGCCCCCAGCAGCGCCCCGACCACCGCGGCGACGAGCACCTGCCACAGCGAGAGATGCGCCACCCGGGAGGCGCCGGGGACGCAGAGCAGCCCTGCGGTGAAGAGCAGCGAGTCACCCGGGAGGAAGAAGCCGATCAGCAGGCCGGTTTCGGCGAACATCACCACCGCGATGCCCAGCGCGCCGAAGGACGAGAGCAGCGAGGTGGCGTCGAGTACGTTCACGGCCTGGGCGAACATGGGCAGCGGCATAGTGGTGGGGCCCTCTCATAATGGGGTCCGGGGTCTTCTGGTCCTGGGTCCTGCGGTCGCGGGGCACGGTCTCGGGGCGGTCTCGGGGCGGCCCCGGGGCGCGGCCCCGGGGCAGGGCGAGACGCCCACCGACTACAGTGATGTAGTCGATATAGAGCACTGTAGGCGAGTCAGCGGGAAGGGGCGATCCATGCCGGACCTGCCTGGGGCGGAAGGCGGCGCGGGCCGCCGCCCGTCGGGTGAGCTCGAGGCGAGCGTGCTGGCGGCCCTGTGGGCGGCGGAGGGCCGCGCGCTGACCGCCGCGGACGTCCAACGCGACCTCGGCGCCGACCTCGCACGCACCACGGTCACCACCATCCTCGCCCGCCTCTACGAAAAGGGCTCGGTGAGCCGCACCCGGGCCGGCCGCGGCTACGCCTACCTCCCGGTCCAGGACTCCCCGGGTCTCGCGGCGCGCCGCATGCGGACCGAACTCGACAAGTCGGGGTCGGACGACCGGGGCACGGTCCTCGCCCGCTTCGTCTCCGGGCTCGACGCGTCGGACGAGGCGCTGCTGCGGGCCCTGCTGGGGGAGGCGGGGGCGGCGAAGCCGCCGGGGGCGGGGTCTCGGGCGGGACCTCGGACGGGGTCTCGGGTGGGACGGCCGCCGGACGCGATCCGGTCGGCACGGTTGGGCCTTCCGGGTCGGAGGCGGGTGGCGGGGTCGCCCTTCCGAGTGAAGTTGGCGGAGCCGGTGGGAGCGCCGGCACCGGGGCCGGCGCCGGGGCGGTGGGGGAGGCCCCGGCGGACGCGGGCGGCCCGTCCGGGACCGGTGTGTTCTCGTCCGGCGGGACGGCGGCCGGGGGGACGGCGGCCGGCGGGACCGCGTCCGAGCGGAGCGGGTCCGGGCGGGGCGCCTCCGGAACGGGCGTCGCCGGATCGGGTGGTGCGGGCGCGTGATTCTCGCCGTGTCGGCTCCCCCTGCTCCTCCCGCTGCTTGCCGCGCCCGCCGCACGGCGCCTCGCCGAGGCATTGCCGCCCGGGGCCGCTGCCTGGCTGCTCGCGGTGTCCGCCGGGACGCTGGCCGCCTGCAGTACCGCGGCGCTGGCGCTGCTGGCGGGCGCGGGCGCGCTGCGGCTCCCGCCGGTCGCCGCGCTGGGCCACCTCGTCCTGCCGGTGGTCGGCGGAGAGGTGACCGTACCGGCCGCGTGCGTGGCCGCCGGGCTGCTCACCGTCGTGGCCGTGGCGCTGCTGCGCACGCTGCGGCGCCACGTCGTCCAACCCGCGCGGGCCCGGCGGCTGGCCGCCGAGGCGGGTACCGCGGCCGGCGACCTGACCGTCCTGCCCGACCCGGCGCCGGACGCTTACGCGCTGCCCGGCCGGCGCGGGCGGCCCGGGCGGATCGTCGTCACCAGCGGCATGCTCCGGGCCCTGGACCCGGCCGAACGCGAGGCGCTGCTCGCCCACGAACGGGCGCACCTGAGCGGGCGCCACCACCTCTTCCTCACCGCGGTCGCCCTCGCCTGCGTGTGTCACCC
>NZ_FMCH01000087.1 GCF_900091855.1 Streptomyces sp. DvalAA-14 | reverse complement strand
TCCTGCGCGTGCTGCTCGCGATCCGCCGGCAGACCGATCTGCGGATCGCGGCGCCGCGGCCGGCGCTGGCACGTCTGATCCACATCGTGGGCATGGACCAGGTGCTGAAGGTCTACCCGACGGTGGCGGCGGCCAAGGCGGCACCGGTCACCGAGTGAGCAGACCGGGATCCCCGGGGGCTCCCGGGCCGCCGGTTGCGCGGGTGGTCCCGCTCAGGCGGGGCTGGGGTCGGCAGGCCGGCTGGCGCCGCCGTGTCGTCGGTACCGGCGCCGCCAGCGGTGCCTGCGGCGGTCTCGCCGTCCGGCGCTCCGTGCGCGGCGGCGAGGGGCGCCCACCAGGCCGGCCGTCCCGGCGGCGGTCACGTAGCAGCGGAGCGGGAGCAGGAAGGCCGCGTTCAGCGGCAGGCGGGGCAGGGCGCCGATGACGGCCGGCCCGGCCGGCGTGCCGAGACAGCCGGGGCCGGGCTGGCCGGCTCTCCCGGCCCGCGCTGGCCTTCGTCGCACCGGGCGCCGCTCTCGACACCGTTGTCACCGAGGAAGGGGCACCCCGGGACGCAACCGAGGCCTTCGCCGCGGCGGATGTGACGGTCCGAACGGTCCGCGTCACGCCGTAGGTTCGGTGAACCACGACGCCAGCGACGACCACTGGAACGACTCCCGCCAGGCCAGATCGCCGGCCACCCAGCCGGTCAGCGCCTCGATCACCCGCTGCGCCGAGCTCGTCCGGGTCCAGTAGTGCTCGGTGGGATCGCGATCGCGGTACTCCAGCTGATAGGTGCCGTCCGGCCGCAGCCAGACCTGGGCGTAGCACTGGTCGTCGCCGGCGCACTCCAGCACAAGATGCCGGTCGCGAGCCAGATCCAGCACCGCCGCCTCCAGTTCGGCGCCGCGCGGACACCGCGCGTCCGCACGGTGGCCGGGATGCGCCGGGGTGTCCGGTCCGTCGCCGGCGGCCGGCGCCGGGTCGGCGGGCGGCAGGCCGCAGGCGTCGATCAGCTCGAAGAACAGGTCCTCCACGAACGGGTCGGCGCGCTTGGTCAGCACCGACAGCAGGGCGCCGGGCTCGGCGGCGAACCCGGCCTCGGCCGCCCACCCGGCGATCGATCCGGCCGTGGCGCGCACCTCGTCCGGTCCGGGGACCGGTATGTCGTAGTCCGCGGCCATGACCGGATCGAGCAGCACCGTCCACTGCGCGCCGGACGGCGTCAGGCCCCAGACCTGGCACATGTCACTGTCCATCACCCTCGCCAGCAGGGCGGGCGCACCGGTGGACGCGACCAGTTCGCGCAGCAAGCCCTTCGGGTGGTCGGTCAGGAAGCCGTGCCCGGACTGCGCCGTCCGCCAGCCGCCCGTCCGCTCCGCGCACGGATGCAGGCACCCGTCCGCGCACTCCCCGCACGAGGCCGCACCCAACGGCGGCAGTTCCAGCAGCGGCCGGTCGCTGCGAGCCAGCACGAAATCGCCGGAAAAACCCATGTTCCCTCCCCGGATCATTAGGCATCAAGCTACCTCCGACCACTGACAACGCGCCCCGGTGCGCCCGGTGACCCCCGGTCAGTTCGCGCGGAAAGTGCCGCGCGCGATGTCGAAGGTGCTGCGGGCCCGCTCGACCTGGCTCACCGGCGCCGACAGCGAGATGTCGAACATCCGCCCGTTCTCGGTCCAGCACAGGTCGAAGGTGCGCCGCGCGCCGGCGTGGTCGTAGGTGAACTCCCACAGCGCGGCCGGCTGTCCGTGCTCCAGCGTGCTGGTGACGACCCCGTCCCGGTAGCCGGCGTAGGTCGCCGATCCGGCCCGCTTGCGGTCGTTCAGCGCGTCGTAGGGGCCGCGCGGATCCGGCTTCTGCTCGCGCTCGCCGAAACGGACGACGTGGTCGGGCGACCAGTAGTAGGTGTACGGCGGCTCGGGATCGCGCGCGAAGGCCGGCGGCAGGGTCACCGAGAAACCCGCCGGGTCGGTGACGAGGTGGAAGCCCGGCGGGAGCGGCGGCGTACCGGCCGAACCCGGTGGCGGCCCCTGGTCGTCCGGCGGCGGGGACGGCGGGCCGTTGCCGCCGAACGGCGGCGGATAGCCACCGGTCGGGGGCGGGAAGCTGTTCGCCGGCGGTGGATAGCCGTTCGTCGGCGGCGCGAAGCCGCCGGTCGGCGGGGGAGAGCTGGTGGCCGGTGCCGCTCCCGCGTCGCTGTCCGAACCCCGCTGGCTCACCAGGTACGTCGCCGCCGCGCCCGCGCTCACGGCGAGGACGACCAGCGCGCCGACGGCGACCACCTGGATGCCGCCGCGGCGCCTGCGGCCCCGCGCCCGGTGCGAGGAAGGCCTGGCGGCGGGTGAGGCGATGATGTCGGGCCGGGCGGGAAACGGGAGCGCGACCGGGGCCGGTTCACCGTCACCCTGCCCGTCACCCTGCCCGTTCCCTTGCCCGGCCCCTTCCTGGTCCCTTTCCCCGGCCGCTGCCGGGTCCCCCTCGTCGTCCGCCTCCTCCGGCCCCGACGTCTCCAGGGATTCCGGCTGCTGCGCTTCGGGCTCCAGCTCGGAGTCCGGTTCCGGCCACGGCGCCTGCTCCGGTTTCTGCGCCTCCAGCACCGGCCGCTCACCGGTCTCGGCGAAGGCCGCCAGCAGCCGCCGCGCCTCGACGGCGCCCATCCGGCTGTCGGGATCGCGGTCCAGCAGCGACAGCGCGACCGGCAGCAGCGGCCCCAGCTCGTCCGGCGGGGTCAGGGTGTCGATCGCGACCGCGTGCACGATCTCGCCGATCGAGTCGCGGTGGAACGGCGACTCGCCGTGCACCGCCGCACACAGCAGCGCGCCCAGCGACCACAGGTCCGACGCCGGGCCGGCGCCCTTGCCCGACATCCGCTCGGGCGCGGTGTATTCGGGGGACCCGACGAAGCCGCCGGTCTCGCTGATGGTGCCACCGCCCGGCACCCGGGCGATACCGAAGTCGGTCAGCACCACCCGGCCGGTTCGGTACTCGATCAGGATGTTCGCCGGCTTGACGTCCCGGTGCTGGATCTCGCGTTCGTGCGCCGCTTGGAGCGCGCCCGCCACCGCGGCGCCCACCCTGGCGGCCTCGCGCGGCGGCAGCGGGCCGTCCTGCGCCAGGACGTACGCCAGCGAGCGGCCGTCGATCAGCTCCATCACGATCCAGGGGTGGCCGCGGTGTTCCACCACGTCGTGCACCACCACCACGTGCGGATGCCGGATGAGGGCCGCCGTGCGCGCCTCCCGCAGCGCGCGCTCGCGCCGCAGCGCTATCTGGCGGGCCGACAAGCCCTCGTCGGGCAGGTGGAGTTCCTTGACCGCGACCTCGCGCCGCAGTAACTCGTCGGTGGCCTGCCACACGGTGCCCATCCCGCCGCGTCCCAGCCTCTTGGTGATGCGGTACCGGTCGGCGATCACGTCGCGCGGCGGTGAGGAGGGGGCCGTTTCTCCCCCGTCGCTTGCCATGCGGTCATCATGCCTCAGCTCGCACCCATGTGCCTGTCCTCACACGATTCGGGCGTCCCGCAGGCGGTGGTCATCCGCCGGTCCGGCCCCATCTGTCCGAATGCTGCGCCGTGTTACGGCCGCGGACATGAAGATGGGCGCCAATGGAGTCCTGACGTCATCGCGGCTCCCGCCGGGACCGACGACCCGGATACGTGATCCCGGACACCCTTGTGCATGGACGCGCGGCGGCCGGGCAGGCGCGGGCCGGGCCGTATACGAACCGGCGAGCGGCCGCGCATTGGAGGCAGCGATGATCTGGGCCCACCCGTCCACCTTGCAGACGCTCGTCGACCGTTACGAGCAACTCCGCCAGCGCGAACTCGCCGGCCAGCCGGACCCCCAGCTCCAGGCGAGACTGCGCGATACCGCCTACACCCTGTGCGTGTCCACCGGGACCCGCCACGTCGGCCTGGCGCTCGCGGTGGCGCGCAAGCGCGTCGCCCAGAGCCGCACCGAAACGGCGGTCGGGCTGACCGAGACCGGAGTCCAGGCGTCCGGGGACGCCCAGGTGCGCTCCGCGGGGACGCGGGCAACCGTCTGAGCGACCCTGGCGGGCCCGCGCGTTGTCGCGGGCCCGCCACGGTCGCTCCCGGCCCCCCGGGGTAGTTGCCCCGGCAACTCCTCCCGGCACATTCACACCGGCAACGCGCGTTGTCCTCCGCATCGTTCGCTCCTCCAGTCACTGGCGTGACCAGGGCCGTCACCGTCTCGGGCGGCCGTCCGCCGAGGGCGCCGTCGGAGCGCGGCCGGTAACTTGATCCGCCCGGTGAACGGCGCGGAATACCCCTGCGTACGAGTCGTGGCACGGACGGTCACCTGAAGGACGTGGTACCGCCTTCAGGCCGGCCGTCCGTCCGCCCCAGCTCTGCACCCGACTCGTAGGAGATCCCGTGTTGGACATCGGCAAAAGACTCGACGACGCCAATTCCCCGGTTCTGTCCCTGTACCGCATGGTCATCAGCCTGCTGTTCGTCTGCCACGGCTCGGTGACCGTCCTGGGCCTGTTCGACGGCACCGGCGGCGGCAGGGTGTCGGCCGGCACCTGGCCGGGCTGGTGGGCCGGGCTGATCCAACTCACCGGCGGCGTCCTGGTGTTCATCGGCATCGGCGACATCGGCACCCGGGTGGCCGCCGTGGTCAGCTCCGGCTCCATGGCCTACGCCTACTTCACGGTCCACCAGAAGAACGCGCTGTGGCCGATCCAGAACGGGGGCGAACTCTCCGTCCTGTTCTGCTGGAGTTTCCTGCTGATCGCCGTCGTGGGCCCCGGTACCTGGACCCTCGCCCGGCTGCTGTCCAAAGCCAGGGCCGGCGGCACCCCGTCCCCGTCCCCGTCCGCTGTTCCCGCAGCGGCGGCGGCAGCGGCGACCGCCGGTGCCGCGAGCGCCGAAACCCCCTGAATCCCCGACCCGCGCGCAGGCCGCCGCCGACACCCACGTGCTGTCGGCGGCGGTCCGGCGGTCCGGCGCGGCAGCGCGGGGGACCTCAGGCGGCGCCGGGTCCGGAGATCACACCGATCCGGGTGCGCGCCGCGTCCAGCGCCGCTTCGATGTCGCGGGTGCCGGTGGACACGCACAACGTGTAGACGGTGTCCCGCAGTTCATTGCTCACCTGCGGCGACGCGGCGCCGCCCCCGGCCACCGCGCTCAGGCGTTCGTAACGCTCGATCAGCTCCTGCAGCACAGCAGGGTTCGCCCACATCATGACTGCCTCCTCGGCGCTGCCGCTCGCAGTGCGCCCACGGCCGCATAAGTTGCCTGCCCCCGGTGTGCTCCTTACACGCCTCTTCGCGCCCCCGCACACCGCGCCGCCGGGCCGCTGCCGGGCGGGGTGATCGTCCCGCCGCGCCGCCGATGACGCCTCGGGACGGCCGGGCCCGGGACGCGGCGGACCGCCCCTGAGCTGGTGCGTCAATGAGCGGCCGGGTAAGGGGCGTGTGTCGGTGGCCGGCTCGCGCGGCGGCCGCAGGACGAGGTGCCGCGTCCGGCTGTGTAAGGAGAATCACGTCGCCGGGCGCCCGCGCCCCGGCCGCGCGAACCGCTGTTACGGGAGGATCGCGTCCACGTATCCGCCGTCGACCCGCACCGCCCCGCCGGTGGTGGCCGAGGCCTGCGGGGAGCTGAGATAGACCACCATGTGGGCGATCTCGGCCGGCTCGATCAGCCGCTGGATCAGCGACGTCGGCCGGTGCTCGCGCATGAAGGTGCGCTGGGCCTCGTCCCAGGGCAGGTCGCCGGGCACCAGTTGGCGGACGAAGTCCTCGACACCGCCGGTGTGGGTCGGGCCCGCGATCACGCTGTTGACGGTCACCCCGGTGCCGGCCGCCGCCTTGGCGAAGCCGCGGCTCACCGCGAGCAGCGCGGTCTTGGTCATCCCGTAGTGGATCATCTCGACGGGGATCACCACTGCCGAGTCGCTGGCGATGTACTGCACGCGCCCCCAGCCGCGGTCGGTCATACCCGGCAGGTAATGGCGGGTCAGCCGGACCGCGGTCAGCACGTTGGTCTCGAAGTAGCTCCGCCATTCCTCGTCGGAGATCTCCAGGGCCGGGCGCGCCGCGAAGACACCGAGGTTGTTGACGAGGATGTCCACTTCGGGCGCTGCCGCCAGGAGCCGCGCGGTCCCCTCGTCGGTGGTGATGTCGGCGGCCACCGTCACGGTGTCGGCGTCCGGTCCGGCGGCGCGGACGCGCCCGGCGGCCTCGGCGAGCCGGTCCTCGCTGCGGCCGGTGAGGACGAGCCGGGCCCCGGAGGCGGCCAGCCCCTCGGCGATGGCCAGCCCGATGCCCTGCGAGGACCCGGTGACCAGCGCCGTTTTACCGGAAAGGTCGATCTTCACTGCTGTGTGCCCCACTTCTGCGATCCGCCGGCGGCAGTGTGCCACGAGGAACGTCCCCCTGCCCGCGCCGATCAACGCTATGCCGACCCGCCCGGGGATCGGACGCGTGTCGGCGCGCCGTACGGGTGACACCCGGTGCGAGGCCGGCGGGCCCGGCGGCGCCCGACCGGGCTCGCCCGCGAACGCCCGCCAACGCCCGCCGACGCCCGCGAAGGCCCGCGATCGGTCGGTCCGCTGCCGGGATCGCGCTGGCCGCCAGGGCCGCGACCGAGCGTCCCGTCGGCCAACGCGCCGAAGGGGAAGACCAGTTGGCCGACGCTGCCGTGACGGGTGGGGCAGCTGTGAAGTCGGCCGCCGCCTCTTGACAGGGCACGGCAGCACGGGCCAGCATCCTGCCCCAGGTCGTTAGGAAACCTTCCTAACCCGCTTCCCCCCTCACACCAGCGAGGCTTCCATGACCCGCTCGCACGCCCGTCCTGCCCTCGTCGCCGCGGCGGCCATCACGCCGGCCCTCCTCCTGATCATCGGCTCGTCGCCCGCCCACGCGGCAAGCGCGTCCCTCCCCGCCCAGTACGCCGCTCCGTACCTGCAGATCGACAGCAGCAGCGCCGCGGACATGGCCGCCGACCAGAAGGCCAGCGGCCTGAAGTACTACACACTGGCCTTCTTGACCTCGAAGTCCGGCTGCACCCTGCAGTGGGAGGACGGCGGCGACTCCGTCGGCGCGTTCGCCTCGCAGATCAACACCCTGAAGTCCGCCGGCGGCGATGTGATCATCTCCTTCGGCGGCGCCGGCAGCAACGAACTCGCCCAGACCTGCACCACGGTCTCCAGCCTCACCGCCGCCTACAAGAAGGTGGTGGACACCTACGGCGTCACCCGGCTCGACTTCGACATCGAGGGCGACACCCTCGCCAACGGGACGGCCAACAAGCGCCGCGACCAGGCGCTGGCCGCGCTGCAGGCGGCAGAGCCGTCCGTGCAGATCGACTTCACCGTCGCCGTCGACCCCGACGGCCTGGAGTCGGACGTGACCACGCTGCTCAAGGACGCCAAGACGGCCGGCGTCAAGACGAACCTGGTCAACATCATGACCATGGACTTCGGCGACGGCGAGAACGCGCTGAACGACGCCGAGTCCGGCGCCAAGGCCACCGAGAAGCAGCTCGCCACCATCTACGGCGGCACGGCCGCGCAGAACTGGGCCCGCATGGGCCTGACCCCGATCGCCGGCCGCAACGACGACGACGAGAACTTCACCCAGGCCAACGCCTCCACCCTGGAGAGCTTCGCCGCCACCAACGGCGTGTCGGAGCTGTCCTTCTGGGAGGTCGACCAGTACGACAAGCCCACCGGCTACGCCTACTCGAAGATCTTCAACAAGATCTGACCGCCGGACACCGCGGCCGGGCGCCCGCCGGCGCCCGGCCCCCACCCCGGTCCGGCTCCCACCCCGGTCCGGCTCCCACCCCGGTCCGGCTCCCACCCCGGTCCGGCTCCCACCCCGGTCCGGCCGGCGGCCGGGGCTGTTTCAATGCCCCCGTGAACAACGCGCCCATCGACATCGACGTCCTGCGGGTCTTCTGCGCTCCCGGCGGCGCCCACGGCAACACCCTCGGCGTGGTGCGCGACGGCAGCCGGGTCCCGGACCGAGCCGCGCGGCAAGCCCTCGCCAAGCACCTCGGGTACAGCGAAACGGTGTTCGTGGACGATCCGGAGCGGGGCGTGGTGGACATCTTCACCCCCGGGCTGCGGCTGCCCTTCGCCGGCCACCCCCTGGTCGGCGCCGCGTGGCTGCTCGACCTGGAGATCCTCGAACTTCCGGTGGGCGACGTCTTCGCCCGCAACGACGGCGAGTTCAGCTGGATCACCGCGCGAGCGTCCTGGGCGCCGCCGCGTACCGTGCGCCAGTACCGCTCGGCAGCCGCCGTGGACGCCCTCGACGTACCGGAGCCGGGGGAGTGGGTGTACGCCTGGAGCTGGCAGGACGAGGCAGCCGGCCGGGTCCGCGCCCGCGCCTTCCCCGGGCGCGGCGACGGCATCGACGAGGACGAGGCCACCGGGGCCGCCGCGCTGCTGCTCACCCACCGGCTCGGCCGGGCCCTCAACATCACCCAGGGCCGCGGATCACAGATCCTCACCGCTCCCGGAGCCGACGGCACCATTGAGATCGGCGGACGCGTCCACCTCGAACAGGTCCTGGCGCTGAGCCGCTGAGCGGCCGCCCCGATGCGCCGCCGCGTCCGGCCCCGACCGTTTGCCGGGCGCCGCCCGGCGGCTGCGTAGGGTGCGGTCATGGCCGACACCTTCCGCCCGCCCGCCGCGAAGGACATCCGCACTCCGCTCCGCTTCCTGCTGTGGCTGGTGGCCTGCCAGCGGCGCCGGGTGGCCGCCGGGGCCGTCCTGGGCATCACGTGGATGACAGGACTGGCCGTGCCGCCCTACCTGTTGTCCCGTGCGGTCGACGACGGACTGAAGGCCCGCGACACCACCGCCCTGCTGGCCTGGACGGCCGCCGTGTTCGCGATGGGCGCGGTGAACGCGGCGGTCGGTGCCGCCCGGCACCGGACGATGACCAGGATCCGCATCGACGCCTCCTTCCGGACCGTCCGCGCGACCCTGGCCCGGGCGAGCGCGCTCGGCAACGCCCTGCACGGCCGCGCCACGGCCGGCGAGATCGTCACCATCGGCGTCGGCGACGTGCAGGTCATCGCCCGGTCGATGACCGCGACCGGGCCGGGCGTCGGAGCGGTGGTCGCCTACCTCGTGGTGGCCGGGCTGCTGCTGGGGATCTCGCCGCTGCTGGCGGCCGTGGTCCTGGCCGGTGTCCCCCTGCTCGCCGCCGCCATCGGACCCCTGCAACGGCAACTGCGCGGCGCCGGCGCGGACTACCGGGAGGAGCAGGGCGCGCTGACCGCCCTCCTGGTCGATCTGGTCACCGGCCTGCGCGTCCTGAACGGCCTGGGCGGCAAGGAGGTCTACGCCGGCCGCTACCGGCAGCGCTCCGGGGCCCTGCGCGCGCAGGGTTACCGGGTGGGCGCCGTGACCAGCTGGGTCGGCGCCCTCGCCACCGGCGGCCCGGCACTGTTCCTGGCCCTGGTGACCTGGCTCGCCGCCCGGATGGCGGCCGAAGGCACCCTGGCCATCGGGGACTTGATCGCTGTTTACGGCTACACCGCGATGCTCGTCGTTCCGGTCGCCTCCCTCATCGAGGCCGGCTCCGACATCGCCAGGGCCCTGGTGTCCGCACGCCGGGTGACCGGCTTCCTCGCCCTGCGGCCGCAGGCCCGGCACGCCGGGACGCGGCAGCCTCCGAGCGGGCCGGCGGAGCTGTACGATCCTGCCTCCGGGGTGCGGGTGCGGCCCGGTGGGCTGACCGCGCTGACCGGCGCACGGGCCGCCGACGCGGCCGAAGTCGTCGAGCGCCTGGGCTGCTTCACGCCGTCGGACGCGTGCTGGGGCGGCATCCGGCTGGACACGATCGCCCCGGAGCAGCTCCGGGAACGCATCCTCGTCGCCGACAACGACGCCTATCTGTTCGCCGGAAGCGTCCGCGAGATCGTCGCCGGGCGCCGCCCACCGGACAAAGACAGCGGGGACGGCGGGGACAGTACCGGGAAGGGGGACACCGACCGGGGCGTGCGGGCCGCCGTGCACAGTGCGGTCGCCACCGACATCGTCCAGGCGCTGCGGGACGCGCTGGACTCGGCCGTCACCGCGCAGGGCGGCAGCCTCTCCGGCGGGCAGCGCCAGCGCCTGCGGCTGGCCCGCGCCCTGTACGCCCGCCCGGAGGTGCTGCTGGCCGTCGAACCGACCTCCGCGGTGGACGCGCACACCGAAGCGGCGATGGCCGCCCGGCTGCGCACGGCCCGCACCGGCCTCACCACGGTGGTGACGACCAGCTCGCCCCTGGTCCTGGAACAGGCGGACACCGTCGTCCACTTGATGGCCGGACGGGTGGCGGCGGCGGGCAGCCACCACGAACTGCTGCGCACCGAAGCCGGCTACCGGGCGCTGGTCTCGCGCGCGACCCAGGAGCCCGAGCCGGGCGCCGCCGGGGGCGGCGGGCGGCCGGAGGGCGTTGTGCGGCCGGAGCTGTCCGGCTGCCCGGTGTCGGTCTCGCGCGCGGGGGGCTGGGTCGGGTGCCCCGGGGGAGTCCGCCGGGGGCGGCGGGCGGCCCGAGGGTGTCGGGGGGCCGGAATCGTCCGAGGAGGAGGCGTCCCGGTGAGCACACCGCTGCCCGTCGCCGACCCGGCCCGGGTCCGCCGCGCCGCGATCGGCGAAGTACGCACCGACAAAGGGGCGTTCACCGCCGTCCTGGCCCTCAACGCGCTGGCGGCCGCCGCCGGGCTGGTGGGGCCGTGGCTGCTGGGCACCATCGTGAACACCGTCAAGGCCCCGCCCGGCGGCCGGGGCGCCGTCACGACCGTAAACCGGCTGGCCCTCGTCATCGTGGCCGCGACCCTGGCCCAGATCGTGCTGTCCCGCTGGGCCCTGCGGCTCGCCGCCGGATTCGGTGAGCGCGCCGCGGCACGGATCCGGGAGCGATTCGTCGACCGCATGCTCACGCTGCCCGCGGTCGTCGTCGAACACGCCCCCGCCGGTGATCTGGCCACGCGCGGCACGACGGACGTGGACGCGGTGGCCACCGCGTTGCGATCGGCCGCACCCGAAGTCCTCATCGCCGCCGTCCAGGCGCTGTTCATCGTCGGCGCGGTCTTCGTCCTGAACCCGCTGCTGGGCGGGTGCGGGCTGTCCTGCCTGGTCGCCGTCGCGGTCGCCCTGCGCTGGTACCTGCGCCGCGGCCGGCCCGGCTACCTGGCCGAGGGCGCCACCAACTCCGTCCTGGCCGAGGTACTGGCCGGCGCCGTGGACGGCGCCCGCACCGTCGAGGCGCTGCGGCTGGAGGAACGGCGGCTGGCGATCGCGGAGGCCGCCATCGCCCGGGCCCGCGCCGCACGGCTGCGGACCCTGGGCCTGCGTTCGGTGCTCTTCCCGGCAGTGGACATCTCCTACACGCTGCCGGTCGTCGGCGTGCTGCTCGTCGGGGGCGCGCTGTACGACCGCGGCGCGGTCGGCCTGGGCGCCGTCGTCGCGTCCACCGTGTACTTCCGCCAGCTGATCGGACCGATGGACACCATCTTGCTGTGGGTCGAGCAGTTGCAGAGCAGCACCGCCTCCTACGCACGGGTGGAGGGCCTGGCCGCCGTCCCCGAGGACGCGACACCGACGACGGCCGAGCCGGCCGGCGACCGCATCGAGGTCACGGGGGTGCGCTACGCCTACCGCCGGCCCGGCGACGGGCTTCCGGCGGACGCCCCGCCCGGGCGGACGCCGCCCGGGCAGACTCCGCCGACGCAGACGCCGTCCGGGCAGACCGTACCCGGCGATGTGCTGCACGGGGTCGATCTCGGCATCCGGCCCGGCGAACGACTCGCCGTGGTGGGCCCCTCCGGCGCCGGCAAATCCACCCTCGGCCGCCTGCTGGCCGGCATCGACCGGCCGCGCACCGGCACGGTCACGGTCGGCGGCGTCCCGGTCGCCGACCTGCCGCCGGAGCGGCTGCGCCGTCAGATCGCCCTCATCACCCAGGAGCACCACGTCTTCCACGACACGCTGCGCAACAACCTTCTCCTCGCCCGGCCGACCGCCACCGACGCCCACCTGCACGCCGCGCTGGCCGCCGTCGGCGCCGGCTGGACCGCCGGGCTGCCGGCCGGCCTCGACACCGCTCTCGGCGAGGTCGGCGGACACCGCCCCGACGGCTCGCAGGCGCAGCAACTCGCCCTCGCCCGGGTGATCCTGGCCGATCCGCACACCGTAATCCTGGACGAGGCGACGGCGCTGCTCGACCCGGCGACCGCCCGCACCACCGAACGCGCCCTGGCCGCGGCCCTGCGCGGCCGGACCGTGATAGCCATCGCCCACCGCCTCCACACCGCTCACGACGCCGACCGGATCGCGGTGATGGCCGCCGGCGTCGTCACCGAACTCGGCACCCACGACGCCCTGGTGGCGGCCGGCGGCGGGTACGCGGCGCTGTGGCGCACCTGGCACGGCGGCGCACGGGAGTAGGCCCGCGCGCACCGCGTCCGGCCGCCGGGCCGCGCGGGGCGGCGCCCGGGATGAACCGCACATGACCACCGGGCGCCGCCGCATCCTTCTTGTCTCAACCCCTGCTTCATCCGGCTGGTGTCAGGTGGGGACGAGTGCCGACGATGTGCCGGTGCACAGCCCATAGGAATCAAAGCAATGACTTTTCGTGGTAAATGGCTTGTCCGTGCCGGTGCGCGACGTACCGCCGTGACGACCTCGCTGGCGCTGCTGCTGGCCGGCGGCGTCACCGGAGGCGCGCTGGCGTCGGCCGATCAGCCGAGCGGGGGCGCGCACGGCACCGTCACGTCCGCGGCGGCCCGGCGGGCCTGGCTGCCCCCGACACCGGACAACTGGCCGCAGGTCGTCGACTTCAGCAGAACGCCGAGCGCCACCATCACCCGGGGCCTGCAGCAGTACTCCGAGACCTACGACACCGTCGGCGGCCGCCAGCACACCCAGGTGCTCACCGCCGACCTCACCGACCCCAATCTGCGGGTCGGCGTGGTGGAGGCCGGGGACACCCTCACCAACCCGGCCGACGAGACCGTCTCCTCGATGGCCAACCGCACGCACGCGGTGGCCGGGGTCAACGGCGACTACTTCGAGATCAACGCCAGCGGACGCCCGCTCGGCGGCGTCGTCACCGACGGGCGGCTGCTGAAGTCCCCCAAGCCCGGCTTCGCCTCCCAGCTCGGCATCCGGCCGGACGGCACCATGGTGATGGGCCCGCAGACCTTCACCGGCACCGTCACCGACGGCACGGCGACCCGCCCGCTCACCTCGGTCAACACCGTTGACGACGTGGCGGCCGGCGGCGTCACCGAGGTGACCCCCGACCTCGGCGCCACGCCGGGTCTGACCGGCGCCACCCTGGCCCTGGGCCACAGCACCGCGGCCGGCTCCTTCACCGTCGACAGCGTGCGGACCGGTGTCACCTCCGTGGACCGGCTGACCGACGGCCAGCTCGGCCTGCTCGGCGGCGGCGCGGGCGGCCAGTGGCTGACCGGCACCCTGCATGTGGGCGACACGGTGCGCCTGGCCACCGCGCTGTCCCCGGACAACGACCTCGAGCAGCTGGTCAGCGGCGTCACCACGCTCGTCAAGGACGGCAAGGTCTACAACGACCCGACCGGCACGCCCCCCAGCGGCGCCAACCCCGAGACGGCCGTCGGCATCAGCAAGGACGGCAAGCACGCGACCGTCGTGGCCATCGACGGGCACGGCGGCACCACCACCGCCTTCGGCGTCACCCCGCAGCAGGCGGCCGGCTACATGGTCGCCCACGGCGCCTACACCGCCATGCTCTTCGACGGCGGCGGCTCCACCACGATGGCCACCCGCGTCCCGGGCGCCGGCCAGGTCACCGTCGCCAACACGCCGTCGGACCTGCCCGGCAACACCGAACGCCCGGTCGGCAACGGCATCTTCTTCTACTCCACCGCCAAAACGGCCGGCCCGGCCACCAAGGCGGTCGTCAACGGCGGCAAGGCCGTCACCACCGTCGCCGGCGGCACCGTCCCTGTCCCGGCTTACGCGACCGACCGGCTGGGCAACCCCGCCGCCGGATCGGTCCGCGTCACGGTCGAGCCCTCCTCGCTCGCCTCCGTCGCGGACGGCCGGCTCACCGCGCTGCGCACCGGCACCGGCCGGATCGTCGCGACCGACGGCCGCGCGACCACCTCGCAGAAGCTGACCGTGGTCGACCGGCTCGCCACCTTGGCGGTCTCGCCCGACGCCCCCGACCTCGGCAACGGCGCCACCCAGCAACTCACCCTGTCCGGCACCGTCAAGGGCGGCGCGGCGGCCCAGATCCCGGCCGAGGCCGCGGACTGGAAGGTCACCCCGGCCACGCTGGGCACCGTCGACGCCCACGGCCTGTTCACGGCCGACGCGACCAACGGCGGTCTGGCGGAGGTCACCGCCTCGGTCGGCGGCGCCACCGCCACCGCCAGCATCGCGGTCGGCAGTGTCAGCAAGACGATCGACCCGATGACCAGCACCGATGTCTGGCGCCTCAGCAACAACACCACCGGCCAGCCGGCCACGCTCAGCGCCGACCCCGGCGTCGTCCCGCCGGCCTCCACCGAGACCGGGTCGCTGAAGCTCGACTACACGATGCCGGCCGGCTCGGGCGTCAAGCAGCTGGTCCTGTCGTCCAAGACCACGCTGAAGACC
Organism: Streptomyces sp. DvalAA-14; assembly: GCF_900091855.1. Lineage (GTDB taxonomy): Bacteria > Actinomycetota > Actinomycetes > Streptomycetales > Streptomycetaceae > Actinacidiphila. The sequence goes on along the minus strand of NZ_FMCH01000087.1, from coordinate 25,953 downwards.
ACGACCAGCGACGACGGGCAGACCCCCACCGGTATCGGGGTGTGGATCAAGGGCAACGGCTCGGGCATCGAACTGGCCGAGGCCTACATCGGGGTGGACGGCACCAAGACCACCCTCTACCCGACCTACGTCACCTGGAACGACTGGCACCTCGCGGTCGCCCAGCTGCCGGCCGGACTGCAGTTCCCGCTGACCATCTCCTTCGTCGACTTCCTGGGCATCAACCCCAACACGACGACGGGCGGTTCGCTGAACGTCAGCGGTCTGCAGGCGCTGTACTCGCCCCGGCCGGTGACCGCGCCCGCCTACCAGGCGATCCCGAAGAACCCGTCCTGGCTGACCTTCGAGGAGGACTCCAGCGCCTTCAGCAAGAAGGGCAGCACCCTGCTCACCGGGGACGACGCGCACCTGCTCGCCGACGACCCCGGTTCGGTCAGCAGCAACGTGCTGAGCTCGATCGCCGGCCGGCTGCCGTCACTGAGCCCCCAGGCACGCCCCGACGCCGCCCAGTTCCTCGGTGACATGTCCGACGACGGCAAGCTCCCCGACCTCCAGTACGCCAAGTCGAAAATGGACGCGCTCGGCATCCCGGAGCACGACATCGTCGGCAACCACGAGATCACCCAGGGCGCCGACGCCGAGAACGGCAACTACAGCCAGACCTTCGGCGACACCCACTACGCCTACTCCGACGGCCCCGCCCAGGTGATCGTCACCGACAACTCGCACGGCAGCCTGCAGTCCTCGGACCCGTTCCAGACGCCGGCCGCCGCGCAGTACCCGTGGCTGGTCCAGCAGCTGACGGCCACCCACGCCAAGGACGTGCTGGTCGTCACGCACATGCCGGCCTACGACCCGCACGCGGCGGCCAACAGCCAGTTCACCGACCGGTGGGAGGCGCAGATGTATCTGCGCCTGGTGCAGAAGTACCAGGAGTCGCACCCGGACCAGCACGTGATCATGCTCTACGGGCACGCACGCGGCTTCTCCGAGCAGATCCTCGACCCCGAGGGCAACGCCGTGAGCGCCGCCGCCGGCGGCATCCCGCAGCTCACCTTCGCGGACCTGGGCATGCCCGCCTACGCCCCTGCGAACCAGGGCGGCTTCTACCACTTCGGCCTGGTCCACGTCGGCGCCGGCGGGGACATCCAGTTCTCGGTGGAGCCGGCACTGGCCTCGATCGCGGTGACCGCCCCTTCGGCACCGCTCGCCCCGGGCGACCGGGTCGCGCTGACGGCCACCGGTACGCAGATCGCCGGTGACAACCTGCCGGCCCTCACCGTGCCGATCGCCGACCCGGCGTCACATGTCTGGTCCTCCGGCGACAGCAAGGTCGCCTCGGTCGACGCGGTCAGCGGTCGGCTGACCGCACACCGCGCGGGCACCGTGACGGTGTCCGTGACCAGTGGCGGCGTGACCGGCAGCGTGCAGCTGACCGTGCACTGATCGCGTCCGGTTCACCCGAGGGCGCCCGGCTCCGCCGGGCGCCCTTCCGCGTCCGGGGCGTGCCAGCGCAGCGTCACGTCCAGGTGGGCGCTGGCGTTGGCGCTCGCGATGACACCGCCCAGTTTGCCGTCCAGGACGACACCGAAGCTGATCTCCACCTCGTCCGGCCGGTGGGCCAGCTCCCGGAACCCGTCCATCGCCTCGGACGCGGCGGCGGTCACCGGCGCCAGCGCTTCGCGCAGGGTCCGCTGCGCGGTCTCCAGGCGGTCGCCGAGGCCCACGGCGCCGGTGCCCGCCCGGGCCGGCGGGGTCACCAGGACGACGGTCCCGTCGGTCAGGGAGAAGGCGACCGCGTCGGACATGGGGTCCTTTCATGGGGCATCGGCCGGCGGGACATCGGCGAGGGCCCGCGGCGGGGTGGAGCAGGCCGGGCCGTTCGGCGCCTGCGGCTGGTCGAGATCGCCGCGGACCTTGTCGAGCTGGCGCAGCAGGCCCGACGGATCCCCCCGGTTCGCGGTGTAGTTGAGCACGGCCCGGTAGAAGGCCGCCGACAGGTCCGGCGGCATCAGGTCGGCGGCGCTGAAGCACAGGGTGTGGCCGCTCTCCGGACGGAGCATGGCGGCGATCCGCGCCTCGATTCCCTTCGGGTAGGCGGAGATCGGCACCTCGCGGCTGGCGGAGAACGCGTGGCCGGCGGTCTGCCCGACCCAGGCGGTCTGGGCGTCCTGGCCCGACAGGTACTCGATCAGCTCGGTGGCACGCGGATTGTGCGCGGCGAACATCCCGACGAAGTCGCCGGACACCTCCAGCGGCGCACGGCCGGGGCTGCCCGCGAAGTCGTAGTCCTTCTCCTGGACCAGGTCCGCGCCGAAGCCCATCGCGGACAGGGCGCCGTGATCGAGCGCGCAGCTGGGATGCTGCTGCGTCATTCCTTTCGCGGCGGCGCTGAACTCGGTGACCGGAGCCCTGGCGGCGCTGTCGCGGACGAGCCCGCCCCACGTGCGCCACGCCGCCTCGACCGGCGCCGAGTCCCACTTCTGCGTGCCGGCGACCCACTTCTCGTAGGTGCCGACGCCGTCCGGTCCGGCCAGCAGGATGTCCGCTATCCAGTCGGCGCCGGGCCAGCCGGAGGTCGGACCGGACGCCAGTCCCAGGCACCAGGGCGCGCCGGCCGGCGGAGAGAACGCGCGCTGCGCCGCCAAGGTGGTGGGGGGATCGCGGGTGACCTCGGGGTCGTACCAGATCAGGCTTTTCACGTCGGCCTTGACCGGGACGGCGAACACCTGCCGATCCACCGTCATGAGGCCGCTGAACGGTGCCACGAAGCGTCCCGGGTCGATGTCCAGCGGCCGCAGCCGGCCGTCCGTCGCCTTCCGGTCGGCGTAGAGCTCGACCGCGCCCACGCTGGGCAGTACGGCCAGGTCGGGCGGCAGGCCCGCGGCCAGTGCGGCGTCGAGCTGCTGGGTCGTCGCCCGGGTGACCTCGACATTCACCTGGATACCGGTGCGCGCCTCGAACCGCTTGACGACGGAGTAGAACGCCTGGAACTCCGCGCCGCTCCAGGGAACCATGATGGTGACACTGCCGCCGCCGGCCGGACCACCGGAGCAGGCGGCACAGGCCGCGAGCAGCCCCAGCACCGGGACGCAGCGCGCGAGCCGCGCCAGCAGGGCCCGCATCACCGCTGGAACCGGTACTCGTTGAGCCGGGGGCGGTAGGCGAGATACGCCAGCACCCCCGCGGCGCAGAGCAGGGACGGCGCGGCCGCCAGGGTCACCGGATGGCTCGCCAGCGGGTTGGCGGACAGCCGGCTCTCGTCGTGCGTGCTCAGCGCGCCGGCGGTGACCGCGACCGTCGCGGCGACGAGCAGCGCGGCCGCGAGCAGCGGACTGACGATCCGCCGGAAGTGCGACGCCACCACCCAGGCACTGGCGAGGGCCAGCAGCGCCGTCACGATCACCGGCCCGGTGAGCAGCCACCAGAAGGAACCGGGGTCCAGCCAGTGCGAGGCACGCTGCCGGTTCAGCCCGCCCTGTTCGAGACCCTCCAGGTCCCGCAGCGCCGCGAGCAGGCCACCGGTGTTCGCGATCGCCGCGTGGGTGTCGGGGTCGGTCTCGTCCGGGTCGTTCAGCGCCTTGAGGGCGTCGGTGTCCGCCTCGGCTCTGGACGTGGAGAAGTCGAGGACCGCGGCCGCGGCGAGCTGGTTGCAGGTCGCCAACTGGTCCTGCACGAACTGGATCTGGGTCGCTCCGGGGACGCCCGCCGCATTGCCCTGGGCCGCCGAGGTGATGTCGGTGCCCACCTGCGCCATGGCACCGGTGAACGTCGTTCCCGCGCCGGTCAGGGGCACGTCCTCGTGCGCGAACGCCGAGTCGAGGGCCGGTCCCGCAATCAGCGCCATGTCCACGGCGTTCCCGATGTCGCCCACCGCCACCGAAGTCCGGCGGGCGGCGGATATCTCGCGCCGCGCCTCGGTCGCCACCAGCAGGTACAGCAGCGCGGTGGCGACGACACCGATCAGCACGCCCGTCCGCAGCCAGCGCAGCACCCGGACCGGGTGGGTCGCGCGCAGCCGAGTGTACGGGCTGGCCGGGCTCCGCCGCGGCGGGCGCGCGGCCGTCACGAAGGCGTTCACGGGCTGTCCGCCACCTCGTCCCCGAACGGGCGGCCGCAACGCTCGCAGTGCTTGAGGACGCGGGCGGAGGTCGTCGCGCCGCAGTGGCGGCAGACGCGGGCCCGGTCGGCGGGCGGCACGGCGTCGACCATGTCGGCCGGCGCGGTACCGGTCTTGACCGAGTCCAGTCCGAGCCGCTGCATCTCGCCCCGTGTCACGTCGGGGCGCAGCCGGGGCATCCCGTCCCGGTCGAGCTCCGACACCTGCCGCAGCAGCCGGAGTCTCGGCGCGTCGTCCAGGCGTTCCGCCAGCTCCAGGGCGATGCGTAACTCCCGGTTCGCGACGGCCGGATCGCCCCGCTGCCCGGCGTCGGCGCAGGCGCGCATCGCCATGCCCAGCTCCCGCTCGTTCTCCACCCGGGTGAGGCTCTCCGGCCGAACCGTCGCCAGGCCGGGGGTGCCGCGTCTGCGGATCACCATCGCCTGCTCCGGCCCGCACGCCTCGCGGTCGCCGCCGGGCGTCTCGGCGCGCATCCCGATCCGGGCGGCGCGCAGCTCCTCGTCGACGGGCACCGCCGCGGCCTCGAAGCTCAGCGACAGCAGGTACTGGCGGATCTCCGGCGCCCAGGCGCCGAGCGGGATGTGGAGCTCGCCGCCGCGGCGCTGCTGCTGAAGGGTCAGATCGGCCTCGACCGGACGGATCTGCCGGACGAAGCCCACCCGGAAACGGTCGTTGAGGCGCAGGCTCAGGTAGGCCCGGGGCACCACGAGCCCGTGCGCCTGCCGCATGAGCCGGATGAAGTCCTCGGTGAGGTCGGCGATGGCGACCACTGCCTCGGGCCTGCCGTGCAGCGCCTCGGTGATCCGCAGCAGCTCGGTGTAGTTCCAGTCCTCGCCGAGTCCGCGCGCGTCGCACACGAAGCGGTCGGCGCAGGCCGCCAGCGCGGCGCTGAGCTCCGCTTCGGACTCGTGCTCGTCCTTGCCGTCGGTGTAGAGCACCGCGTGGCACACGGTGCCACCGGAGGCCACCGGGGCGAAGAGCCGTTCGGCCTGGGTCAGCCAGCCGCCGATGGCCGTGCCGCCCTCCGGGAGCTGGTCGGCGACCCGGCGCTTGGCCGCCGCCTTGACGTCCTCGTCGACCCGGGCCATGCCCCCGCCGAGCGGGTAGACGACCTCGGCCCGGTGGTTGCCGGCGACGACCGCGAGATACGTCCCGTCGACCAGGGTGTCGATCGCCGCGCACACGGCCCGTTTGGCCTCGGCGAGTTTGCCCCGGCCGGCCATGGACAGCGACCGGTCCATGATGAGGACCTCGGCGAACCGGGTCTGCGGGACGGCCCCGGCTGCCGCGGTGGAACGCGCGCCGATGGTGAGCAGGGCGTCGGCGCGGGTGTCCTCGAAGGCGAGATCCCCGGGTGCGTCGACCTCGACGGTGAAACTCAGTCCGACCGCAGACCCGCTCACCAATCGCACCACCTGACCGCGTCGTTCAGTGGGATGATGAGTTTATCGCTCCCGGGGGCGTGCCGTAGGGCGATTGCCCGGATTCCCGGCGCCGCCCGCGCGCGACGCGCGCCTGCCCGGTCGCAGCTGCCGCCAGTCGATGCCGGGCCGCAGCCGGTTCGCCAGATCGACCAGCGCGGTGTGATCGCGCTCGGTGGTGGCATGGCCGGCCACCTCGCGGACCACCTCCGACAGCTTCAGCCGATCGCCCGCGACGACGAACTCGGCGTACTCGATCTCCGCCCGCAGCCCCGCGCCCGCGGCGGCGTCCACCTCCAGCCGGGACATCGACCCCCGGGCCCGCGCGAGGTCGGCGGGAGCCGGCGCCCCCGGTCCCGGCGGCGGTACGACCGCGACCAGCAGCCGGACCGCCGCTATGGCCGCCTCGCGCTCGAAGCGCGGCTCGGGCGCCAGCCGCTCGGCGGTGGCCACCGCCGCCGCCCGCCGTCCCGCCAGCAGATGCACCCTGGCCAGGCCGAAGCCCGCGGCGCCGAGCGCCGGCGCGGTGTCGAAGACCGTGCCGTAGTGCAACTGGGCGACCGCGAGGTCGCCGCGCAGCTCGGCGCACAGGCCGAGCGCGAGCCGCGGGATCAACTCGCCCGGCAGCGCCCGCCGGGTGTGCGTGAACTCCTCGGTGGCGCGCACGCCGTCCTGGCACGTCAGCTCGATCAGACCGCGGTACCAGGACCGCAGCCAGTGCCCCTGCGGCAGGTCGACCGCGGCCAGCGCCTCCCGCGCGGTGTCCGCGTCACCGCGCCGCAGCGCGGCCCGGCACTCGGCGAGCGCCCCGGTCGCCGGGCCGCCGGCCTGCGGGTGATCGGGATCGGACAGCGGCGCGGGCAGCGCCGGCCGCGGCGTCCCGGGGCGCCGGCGAGGAGAAGGGCGCGGACAGCGTCAGGACGCGGTCCGCGCCCGGACCGGCGGTGATCCAGTGGCCGACGGGCCGTACCGCGCCGAGCCCGCCGTGCAGCGGGTCGGTCATCGAGCCGAACAGCGCCGAGGCCCGCTGCACCGGCCCCCGCCCCGGGGTGGCCGTCACGACCTGCCGGATCACCCCGCTGAGCTGCTCGGCGAACTGGCGGGCCGAGACGAATCTGCGCTCCGGATCGGCGGTGTCCGTGGCCCGCTCCAGCAGCAGATGCAGCGAATCGACGCCCGGCGCGGTGCGGTCGCGCAGATGCTCCCGGCACAGCTCGGTCAGTGTCATGCCGAGGCAGAACAGGTCGAATCCGGCGGTGGGACGGGCGTGTTCCGGGTCGGGCCGCGGCGCGCGGTGCTTGGGGGGCGCGTACGCCTCGGTGTACTCGGCGACCGGACCGAGGTCGTGCACGGTCCGCACCGAGCCGAAGTCGATCAGCCGCACCCGGTCGCGCGGGCCGACGGCGCTCTCCTCCTTGAAGCGGATGATGTTCGACGGCTTCACGTCGCAGTGCAGCACGACGGTGCCCGCCCACGGGCCGTCCAGCAGCCGCGTCAGCTCCTGGGTGAGGGCGAGCCGCAGCGCGTCGCTGAGGACGTCGTCGGGCGGTATGTCGTCGGACGCTCCCAGATGGTTGGCCAGCCCGCCCGCCACATACCGCTCGACCTGCGGCAGATACGCCAGCACGGTCTCGGTCGGCAGCATCCACGCCGCCCGCGCCCCGGCGTTGACGTAGTCCGCGACCACGATGCCGATGACGCGGCCGGCGAACTCGCCGCCGAGCGCCACCACACCGGCCCCCGAGTAGCCCGCCTCGATCCACGGGCTCCCGGTGCGGATCCGGTTGAGCAGCCCCCACTCGCCCTCCCGGCCGCCGGAGCCGGCCAGTTCCGCGTCGGTCCCGATGCCGTAGGGCTCGGCGGCCGGGAAGCCGTAGACGCGCACCTTGCCGCCCGAGATCGGCGCCCGCCACAAACTCGCGTGCGCCCGGCAGCCGGTCGGCTCGTCCAGCCGGAGCAGGGCCACGTCCCCGCGCCGCGTACCGCTGCGGTGCACCCACGACTCCGGCGCGACCCGCGCGGTGCCGGTCCACTCCGGGGTGCAGGCCACACTCTTGATCCGCACGTGCGCGGCGGTCCCGCCGGGCGACGCGCCCGCGTACCTGACGACATGCGCGCAGGTGAGTACGTGCCGCTCGTCCAGCAGCACGCCGGCGCCGCACGGTTTGCCGTCGCCGTCGTCCACTCTCACACGCCAGGGATCGTCGCTGTGATGATGCGTTCCCATGCACTCACCGTACGGCGGCGGGCAGACGGCGTCCGGTCCTTTCCCGGGTTGACGCCGCCGCGGCCCCCTCGCCGGGCCGGCGGGCGCTCACCGCTCCGGCCCGGTCAACCGCCCTCGGCCTTGCGGATCTGGGCCCGGCTGTCGACCGGCGACAGGTCGGAGTCGAGGAAGGGGCCGGACCGCGGCAGGCTCAGGTGCAGCTCGGAGGCGGTGCTGACCGCGATCTCGCCCCGGTCCAGCCGCCAGTCCAGTGCGTGGCCGCCGTGCTGGTGCGCGCTGTCCAGGAAGTGCAGGTGGTATCCGGCCACCGAGATGCCCTGCTCGAAGTCGGGGGTGCGAAAGCCGGCCAGCGTGCCCCGCACGTCGCTGAAGTCGGTTTCCGCCTGCCCGGCGGTGGCCTGCGTCAGCGGCGGATAGGGCGGGGTCTGCTCGGCCACCGTGCGGGTGCGGACCCGGCTGAACGTCCCGGTGACGCGCACGCCGTACAGGAGGTTCGCGCTGGGGACGGCCCGGTCGATCAGCGCGGCGGCCTCGTCCCGGCCGGCGCCGGACGGCACGGGTATGGTCACGTCGGCCGAGAAGCGGGTGACGGCCGCGAACGGGGTCCGGTCGGTGGGCGCCGCGACGCTCGCGCTGCCGTCGGCGCGCACATGGTGGCAGATCCCGTCGAGGACGACCATCTCGCCGTCGAGCCGGTTGAAGGTGCCCAGGCCGAAGTCGCCGTGCGTCAGCAGTTCGGCGACGGTGACGTCGCCGTCGTAGACGCCGTCGAGCAGCGCTCCCATGGTGGAGGTCTGGTAGACCTCCCGGGCCCGCGAGCCGTCCCGGCCGGCGGCGCCGGCGGAGTGATGGGCCAGCATCGTCCTCGCCCACCGGTCGAAGCGCTGATGCGCGCTCTCGGCTGCGCCCATGTCTCCTCCTCGTCCGGCGGACCCGCTACTCAAAGGGATCCTCGGGCAGTTGGGCGGCCAGATCGGTGTTGCGGCGGTAGTCGACCGGCACATCGACAACCGACACGCCCTCCTCGGCGAGCGCCTGCCGCAGGGCCGCGACGAAATCGTCTCGGTGGCGGTCCGGTAAGCCCGGTGCCGGCGATCAGGTCGCGCAGCGCGGCGCAGCTGTCGGGGTCGGCGGCGCGCGCCCCCTCCAGCAGCACCGGCCGCCGCGCGCCGCGGACGAGTTCGGCGGCCCGGCGGATCCCGTCGGCGGGCGCCGGGCCGAGCCGGCCGACCGGCAGCGGATGGGTGAGGGTCGCGGACGTCTTCGCCGCGAGGACGTCGGTCGGCAGCACCACCGCCGCCGAACCGCGCGGTTCGGTGACAGCGGCGCGCAGGGCGTTCATCACCGTCTCGGCGACATGGTCCGGATCGCCGACCTCGCCGGTGAACTTGGTGAGGGTCTGCCCGGAGGTGACCAGGACGACCCCGGGCGTCCCGGTCAGCCGGCCGACGGCGGCGGCCATGAACGCGGCGTTCTGCTCGTGCCGGCGGACCACCAGCCGCGGGCCGCCGTCGGCCAGTGCGTCGTAGACCGCGTCGATCTTGGCTCCCGGCACGCCGAAGATGTGGCGCACGCCCTGGGAGTCCAGCGTTTCCAGCACCCGTTGGGCGCTGCGGACCGCAACGTCTTGTGCCACGCTCATCGGTGGACCCGCCCTTCCTGATGGGGCGCGCCACCCGCCGTCGGACCAGGCGTCCTTGGGGGCTCGCGCGGTTTTTTCATCGTGGCACCGCACCTGGCCCACCGCATGCGGGGCCACCGCGGGCGGCCCGCTTCGGGCGCTGTCCGGCGGTCGCTCAGCCCTGACCGGGCGGGATGTTGTGGTTGAAGCGGAAGGCGTTGTGCGGGTCGAACCGGCTCTTGACCGACCGCAGGCGTTCGTAGGTCGGCGCCCGGAAAGCCTTCCGCGTCCGCTGCGCGGTCGCGTCCGACGCGGCCAGGAAGTTGGCGTGCTTGGCCTCGCGCAGCCAGGGGGCCAGCGGGTCGAGCAGTTCCAGACCGGCGTCCTTGCGCTCCTCGCCCTGCCCCTTGGCGACGATGGTGGAGGTGATGAGAAGGAACTGGGCGTCGAGCGGATCGACCGCGTTGTTCCCGCCGGTGCGCTGCTTGGTGAGCGCGCCGCCGAGGTGGCGGATGTCGATGACGTTGACGGCGGTGGCGCTGTCCGGGCCCGCGGCCGCCACGAAGGCGTCCACGGTCTGCGGGGTCAGCTCCCGCAGCAGCGCGAACTGCTCGACGGACGGCACCGGTTCGGCCGGGCCGGGGGCGATCTGCCCGAAGTCGGTGAACGGCCGCTCGGTGACCGTGTCCAGTTCGGCCGGCGCCGCCGCGCGCAGGGGGGCGATCAGCTTCCGCCCGTCGTCGGCCGAACCGAGGTAGGAGATCCGGATGTCGACGGTCAGCCGCCCCCGCAGGAGTTCGGGGACCGACGGGACGTCCGGCATCCGGAGCAGGGCGATCGAGGACATGAGGTCCTGCGGTGCGCCGGCGGTGAAGCGCTGGTAGGCGTGCATGACCGACGCGGTGTCCCGGCCGGAGAAGAACAGGTTGCCCGCGTACAGCCGGGTGACCGGGAAGAGGGCGCACTCCAGCGCGGTGACCACACCGAAGTTGCCCTTCCCCCCGCGCAGGGCCCAGAAGAGGTCGGGCTCGGTGGCCTCGGACGCCTGCCGCAGTTCGCCGTCGGCGGTCACCACGTCGATCCGGCGCACATGGTCGGCCGCCCAGCCGAAGGCCCGTCCCATCGTCACGCTGAGCCCGCCGCCGAGGGTGTAGCCGACCACGCCGAGGGAGGGCGCGGAACCGGCCAGCGGCGCCAGTCCGAAGGCCGCCGCCTCGTCGACGAGCTGCCGCATGCTCACCCCGGCCTCGACCCGGGCGGTCCGGGCGACCGGGTCGATCGCCACCCCGGACATCCGCCGGGTGGTGATCAGCAGCCCGCCGCTGATGGTCACCGCGGGCCCGTGCCCGGTGGCGACCACGCCCACGGCCAGCTCATGGGCGCGGGCGAAGCGCACCGCGGCCTGTACGTCCGCCGGGCCGGTGGCGCCGACGATCACGGCCGGGCGGTGGTCGACCGCCGCGTTGAGCGTCCACGCCTCCTCGGCCCAGCCGTCGTCGCCGGGCAGCAGCACCGGTCCGGCCACCCGGGCCGCCAGGGCCTCCTGGTCCCGCCGGGACGGCGCCACCGACGCACGCGATTCTTCGGCCACGGATATCACCTCGGGAGCGGCACCCGCGGATGCCGCGAGACAGCGGGATCGCCCGGTGCGAAGGGGAAATATGTCCTGAATATCCCAGAGCACCGTACCGCCGGCTCCCGGCCGGGACAACCGGGGCCGGCGCCCGGGCCGCCGCGCACATGCCGGATACCGGCCGGGATGGTGGGATGGTCAGGAGGCTGCGGCCACGGCAGGTGGCCCCGGACGAGACGACGCGCTCGGCTGTCCGTCCGGCGAAGGCAGCGCCACGGGCCCCGTGCGGGTCCGCCGGACCGGAGGTCTGCCCATGCCCGGGACCACCATGCTGACCGCGCCCAACGAAACCATCGAGGCCCGCAACGGCATCCGGTACACCTACCGGCGCTTCGGGAACACCGGCACGTCGGCGCTGCCGCTGGTCTTCCTGCAGCACTACCGCGGAAACCTCGACAACTGGGACCCCGTCCTGATCGACACCATCGCCGAGCAGCGCGAGGTGATCCTGCTCGACAACACCGGGGTGGCCGGCTCCACCGGCACCGTCCCCAGCACCGTCGAGCCGATGGCGGTGGACGCTGTCGCCTTCCTCGACGCCCTGCGCCTGGCGCGCTACGACCTGTTCGGCTTCTCCCTCGGCGGATTCGTCGCCCAGGAGGTCGCGCTGATCCGCCCGCACCAGATCCGCCGCATCGTGCTGAGCGGCACCGCCCCCAAGGGCGGCCGGGGCTTCCACGGCTGGCGGGGCGAGATGCTGGCGGCGGCCAACTACGAGGAGAGCGGCCCCGAGAACCTGCTCACCTTGTTCTTCGAACGCACCGAGAGCAGCCGGGCCAAGGGTATGGAGTTCGTCCAGCGGATCTTCTCCCGCGACAAGGACCGGGACGAGGCCACCGATCTGGCCACCCGCGACGCGCAGATCACCGCGATCGCCACCTGGGGGATCCCGGACCCGGCACAGCTCGGCCGGCTGGCCCACATCCCCTTCCCGACGCTGGTGGCCAACGGGGACAACGACCGCATGATCCCGACCGAGAACACGTATCTGCTCGGCAGGCACCTTCCCAACGCCAGGATCAGCATCTACCCCGACGCCGGCCACGGCTTCCTCTTCCAGTACCCGGCGGAGTTCGGCGCCGAGACCAACGAGTTCCTCGGGCAGTGACGCCGCCCCGCCGGACGCGCGGCTCCACCGCCCCGCGTCCGGCCGGCCGGTGCGTCAGTGGCCCAGCGTGGCCCGCAGACCGGGCTGGAGCAGATCGGCGTGCGCGCGGACCATGTCGTCGCACAGGTCCCAGATCCGCTCGACCGGCAGCGTCGCCGCCGTCGCCGGGTCGGCCATGGCGGCCTGCCGGATCGACCGCGGGTCGTCGTCGAGGGCGGCGCGGACCACCAGGTCGTTCATGCTGAGGTAGTTGCGGTTGAGCGCGGCACACTGGGACGGCAGCGCGCCCACCCGGGTCGGCTGCACCCCCAACGAGTCCACCAGGCAAGGGACTTCGACCGTGCCGGTGGCGGGCAGGTTCTCGATCAGGCCGTGGTTGGGCACATTGCCGTAGATCGTGCGCGGGGTGCCGGTGGTCATGCTGTGGATGACCTGCGGCGCGTACTCCATCGTCCCCTCGACCGGCAGCCGCTCGCCGGCCGCCAGCGCGTCCCGGGTCCGCTCGTAGCTGGCGACGTTCTCGTCCACGATGTCGAGGTAGGCGCCCACCGGCAGCCGCAGCCGCTCGATCTCGCTGTCGTGGTGCAGGTACCAGGGGACGTACTCCGAGGAGTGCTCGCTGGTCTCGGTCGGGTAGTAGCCCAGCCGCCGGTACATGTCCACCCGCACCCGGCGGCGCAGCTGCGGGTCGTCCGCGATCAGCGCGTCGAGCCGCGGGTACAGGTCGGTGCCGTCGTGCTCGAAACGCAGCACCCACGCCTGGTGGTTGACGCCCGCGGCCCGGTAGTCGATCTCCTCGTACGGCACCCGCAGCAGCTCGGACAGATCGCGCATCGTCCAGTACACCGAGTGGCACAGGCCCACCACCCGGGTCAGCCCGGTGGCCTGGGTCAGGTACTGGACGTTCATCGCCATCGGGTTGGTGTAGTTCAGCAGCCAGGCGTCCGGGCACACCTCCGCGATGTCCGCGCCCAGGGCTTTGAGCACCGGGAAGGTGCGCAGCGCCCGGAAGATGCCGCCGACGCCGATGGTGTCGGCGATGGTCTGGCGCAGACCGTAGCGGGCCGGCACCTCGAAGTCGGTGCGGGTGGACTCGCGCATGCCGACCTGGATGATGTTGATCACGAAGTCGGCGCCGGCCAGGGCGGCGCGCCGCTCGGCGTGGGCGGTGACACGCGGCGCCGCGCCGCGCTCCTCGGCGATCCGGCGGGCGGCGCCCTCGGCGGTGGCCAGCCGCTCCGGGTCGATGTCGTGCAGCGCGATGTGCGCGTCCTTCAGCTCGGGGAAGGCGAACAGGTCCGCCAGCAGCCCCTGGGTGAAGACGACGCTCCCGGCGCCGATGAACGCGATCTTCGTGGTGGTCATCAGTGGTTCTTTCCGTTGCGGGATACGGCTGCCAGCGCCTCGGTCCAGGTGGGCTGGGCGGGGGTGCCGCCCAGCGCCCGGGTGGACAGGGCGCCGCAGGCGGCCGCGAGATCGAGGGCCTGCGCGAGAGGCAGGCCCGCCAGCAGGGCGGTGACGAAGCCGGCGTCGAAGCTGTCGCCGGCCCCGACCGTGTCGAGCGGCTCGGCGGGGGTGCCGCCGGTACGGGTCAGGGTGCGGCCGTCGTGGGCCAGCGCGCCCTCGGCGCCGTTCTTGACCACGACCAGCGGTCCGCGCCCGGCGAGTTCGGCGGCGGCCTGCTGCGGCGCCGCCGCCTCGGGGCCGGCCAGCGCGGCTGCCTCGGCCGCGTTGGGCAGCAGGATGTCGGTGACGGCGAGCAGGGCGTCGAAGCCCGGGGGCGCCCACCGCCCGCTCGGGTCGTCGTTGGTGTCGAGGGAGGTGGTGGCGCCGGCGGCCCGCGCGGCGGCGAACAGTCCGGGCAGCGCCTCGGCGAGCTTCGGCATCAGGAAGTACGAGGCCGCGTGCACGTGCCGGCATCCGGTGAGCAGCTCCGCCGGTACGTCGTCGGCGCAGGTGGCGCTCAGCGTGCCGGCGGCGGTCAGGATGGCCCGGTCGTCGCGGCGGTTGAGCACCGTGGTCAGCGGCGTCGGCAGTTCCGGGTCGAGCCGCAGCGCGGCGGTGTCCACCCCCCGCGCGTCCAGCGCGGCGCGGACGAAGCGGCCGGCCTCGTCGTCGCCGACCCGGCCGGCGAAGGCGGTGCGCAGGCCGAGCCGGGCGGCGCCGCAGGCCATGATCGCGGCGGAGCCGCCCAGGGTGAGCAGGGCGGTGTCGACGAGTTGTTCGTGCTGCCCGAAGGCGAGCGGGGCGTCGATCGGTCCGAGGACGACATCGGGGTTGGCGTCCCCGATGACGAGCAGGTCGAAGTCGTGCGGCATCCGGTGTCCCGTGGTGGTGGCGTGCGATGGGGTGGTCGTGGCGGGCGGGGGCGGCTCAGCCCTTGAGACCGCTGGAGGTGATGGATTGGATGAAGGACTTCTGCGCGGCCAGGAAGGCGAGCAGCACGGGCGCGATGGTGATGGCGTTGCCCGCCATCACCGCCGACCACTTGGTGTGGTGCTGGCCCTGGAAGGTGGTCAGGCCCAATTGCAGCGTGTAGTGCACGTCGTGGTTGATGGCGATCAGCGGCCAGGTCAGATCGTTCCAGGTGGCCAGGAAGGTGAGGACCGCGACGGTGCTCAGCGCCGGGCGGGACAGCGGCAGCACGATCGAGTAGAGCACCCGCAGCCGTGAGCACCCGTCGATCCAGGCGGCCTCCTCCAGCTCCCGCGGCAGCGACAGGAAGAACTGCCGCAGCAGGAACACCGCGAACGGTGTGACCAGCGACGGGACGATCAGCGCGCCGAGGGTGTCGATCAGCCCCAGTTTCTTCATCACCAGGAAGGTCGGGATCATCGTCAGCTGGAACGGGACGACCATCGTCGCCAGCATCAGCGTCATCAGCGTGCGGGACCCGGCGAACCGCATCCGCGCGAAGGCGTAGCCGCCCAGCGAGCCGAGCACCAGGTTGGACGCCACCGCGACCGCCGAGACGATCAGCGAATTGGCGAACCAGCGCGGGAACATGGCGTTGCCCAGCACGTACCGGTAGCCGTCCAGATGGATGCCCGAAGGCCACAGCGCCGGCGGGAAGCGGTTGATCTCCGCGTCGCTCATCACCGAGCTGAGCAGCAGCCAGATCAGCGGCAGGGCGAACAGCAGGGCGAGCGGGGCCAGCAGCAGGTGCCAGGCGCTGAACGGCAGCCGCAGGCGGCGGCCCGCGAAGGGCGCCCGCGCCGGTGTCGCGGACGGGCCGGCCTGCCGCGGGGCGCCGGTGGACAGGGGGGACGGGGATGTCGCCGTCATCGTGCGGCTCCTTCGAGGCGGGTGTTCTCGCGGCGCCGCGCCAGGCGGGTCACGACGGCGATGACGAGCAGGGCGACGGCCAGGACGTACGCGGCCGCCGCGCCGTACCCGGCGGTGAAGTTCTGGAACGCCGCCTGCCAGATGAAGTACACGACCACGGTGGTGGAACCGATCGGGCCGCCCTTGGTGGTGACGTACACCAGGTCGAAGACCTGCAGGGCGTTGATGGTCTGCCACAGCAGCAGGAACACGCTGACCGGCGTCAGCGTCGGCAGCACCACGTGCCGCAGCAGGTGCAGCCGGCCGGCGCCGTCCAGCCGGGCCGCCTCGATCAGGGTCTGCGGTACGTCCTGCAGGGCCGCCAGGTAGATCACCACGCAGAAACCGGTGCTGCTCCACAGCGAGATGGCCACCAGGACGTACAGCGCCTGCCCGGGATCGGTGAGGAAGCCCTGCGAGGACAGGTGCAGGGCGTGCAGCACGGAGTTGGCCGCGCCGAACTGCGGGTCGAGGATGAAGGAGAAGAGCACGCCCTGGGCGGTCTCGGAGATCACGAACGGCACGAAGATCAAGGTGCGGTAGAGGCCGACGAACCGGATCCGCCGGTTCAGCGCGAGCGCGAGCGCGAGCCCGAGCACCATGCTCAGCGGCACGTACAGCGCCGTGTAGACCAAGGTGTTGCCCACGGCCTGGCTGAAGTGCGGATCGTGGCTGAGCGCACGGTAGTTGTCCAGGCCGACCCAGCGGCTGGGGGTGACCAGGTCGTCGGCCCGGAAGGACAGCAGCAGCGACCAGACCACCGGCACGGCACTGAGCCCGAGGATGACCAGCACCGACGGTGAGATGAACGCCCAGGCCGTGGCGGACTCGCGGCGGCGGCCGCGGCGCCGGGCGCGCAGCCGCACCCTGTCGGTGTCGGAGAGGGTGAGCGGGGCGGGCAGCGGTGGCATGGGAGGCTCCTCAACGCGGGATGAGCAGGGCGGCGTTGGCCTCGTCGGCACAGCGGCGCAGGGCTTTGGCGGGGGTGCTCCGGCCGAGCAGCACCGACACGATCGCCTGGCCCAGCGACTCCGAGATCTGCGCGTAGGCGGGGTGCGCGGGCCGGACCCGGGCGGTCTCCAGGGACTTGGTGAACACCGGCATCCCGACGGTGTCGGCCTCCTGGGCGCGCCAGGCGGGCAGCTTCTCGGTGCTGCGGCTCAGCGGCAGGCTGCCGGCCTGCACGTCCCAGCGCACGTCCTGCGCGGGCTGCATCAGCCAGCTCACAAAGGTCCGCGCCGCCTTCACCCGCGCGTCGCCGTTGTCGAACACCGTCCAGGTGTCGGGTCCGGAGATGGTGATGGGCTTGCGGCTGTAACTGGGCAGCGGCACCACCACGTAGTCGATCTTCGCGGTGATGATGTCCGGCAGCCCCCAGGGGCCGGTGACGACCATGCCCATCCGGCCGGAGTTGAAGACCTGGTACATCTGCTCGGTGCCGGGCTTCGGGTCGATGTAGACGCTCTTGGCCTCGGCGAGCCCCTGGACGGTCTCCAGGGCCCGTACCCCGGTGTCCGCGAAGCCGATGCCCTTGCCGTTCGGCGCGACCACGTCGCCGCCGAGGTCCCATATCATCGGCCACAGCCGCCATACGGTGTCCTCGTCGCCGACCCCGGGCCAGCCGGTGCCGAACACCCCCCGTCCGGCGTCGGTGAGTTTGGCCGCGGTGTCCTGGAACTCCGCCCAGGTCCAGCCCGCTTGCGGCAGCGGAAGTCCGGCGGCGCGGAACAGCTTCTTGTTGCAGACCACGGCCAGCGAGTCGAGCAGCGCGGGCGCGGCGCGGACCCGGCCGTTGATGGTGACCGCGTCTCGGGCGGGCGCCCAGTAGTCGGACCACGGCGTGGGCAGGGTGCGCGTCATGCCGGTCAGATCGACCACGCGCGGGCTGCGGGCGATGCCGGCCAGGTCGGAGCCGAAGATGTAGGCGATGTCCGGGTACGAGCCGGAGGCGAGCGCCGCGGTCACCTTCTGCAGCATGGAGTCCGACAGCACACCCCCGCCGGGATTGACCCGGATCGTGGGATGGCTGCTGTTGAACGCCTTGACCAGCCCCTCGATGGCGGCACGGCCGACATCGGTCTGGCCGTGCCACAGCTCGATCGTGACGCGTCCGTCGGCGCCGACCCCGTCACCGGCGCCCGCGCCGCAGGCGGTCAGCGCGCCTCCGGCGGCGAGGCCGAGCGCCGCGCCCGAGCCCTGGCGCAGCACACGGCGGCGGGACGGCCGGGCGGGAGGCGACGGCGGCCCGGCGGGAAGGGAACGGCCGAGAGCCATCGGACCTCCAGGGGAGCGGTTGCGGGGCACAAACCGGATGGTTGGATTCCGGTTGAGCGGTGGGCAGGGCCCGGGACGGGGCGCTCGGGCGGGGTGGTGGAGCTACCGGGTGGAGCTACCGGGTCGAACTACCGGATGGGGTTCTCGGGTGGGGGCGGCCCGGCACGGCGGGGGAGGGCCGGCCGGGCCGCCCCGCCGGCTCAGCAGGTCTTGCGTACGTATCCGCTGGTGCCCTTGGGCACGACGTCCTCGTCGCGCTGCACGATGCTGAGCGTGCTGCCGTAGCCGCTGCACGCCTTGCTCAGGCCCTTGGCGGTGTACTCGATGACGATGACGTGGTTGCCGTAGGCGCTGGTGTAGTCGCCGCACTCGCTGTAGTCGGCGCACTCCTCCGCGATGGCGAAGTCCAGCCCGTTGACGGCGTGGTCACCGGACAGCTCGGCGGTGTTCTTCTGCGCGATCGCCAGGTTCTTGCTGTGCGCGTGCGCCGAGAGCAGCTGGATGTACGACTCCGCCTCGGCCTGGGTCAGGTAGGAGGGGAAGCGGGTGTAGGTGTCGAAGTTGTCGGGTTCGACCGCCTGGAAGCCCTTGGCGGCGCACTGGTCGATCCAGCCGTCCACCTTGTCGGCGATGCGCTGGCGGTTGCTCGCGGTGCGGATGTCGAGGATCGCCTCGTCCCAGTCGGGGTCCTTGACGACCTTGCCCTTGGCGTTGTGCAGCAGCAGGTCCGCGTCCCAGTCGCTCTCCGCGCCCTCCTGGGTCTGGAAGGCGTTGACGTAGCAGATGTTGTAGAGCCCGGCCGCCGGTGAGTCGTCGTGGTCGCGGCTGACCACCGACACGCCGGCCGGCGGGGTGTACCCGCCGCCGATCTGGTAATCGAAGCCGGCGTGCGCCGGCGGGAGGGTCACCGCGGCGGCGGTGGCGCCGGCCGAGGCGGAGCTGAGCAGGGGCAGGACCACAGCGGTGGCGGTGGCCGCGATCGCGGCGACCCACTGGCGTCGGGGGATTCGGAAGTGACCGGTGCGCATCATCGATCTCCGGATGCTGGGGGGATACGTCCCCGCCTCGGAAGCTGACAGCCATCCTGGCGACTTAGTCCGGGCTTGCGGCTTGGGGGCCGTCCACCGGCTGGGCGTACCTCTGCGCCGGGTTCGTGTCTCGGCGTTGCGGGAAGTAAAGCGATCAGGGTTCGCCATGTCAAGGCCCCCTCATTCACAGTTCGTGCTGCGCCCGAATTCACCAACAGCGGTTATTTCAGGGCGACGTGCGGGAAATGGCGGACCCGGTCAGCGGGTCTGGTGGCGGGCGAAATACCGGGCGGTCGCCGGATCGGGTGGCCGTACCCGCACCGGGGTGCCGCCCGAGCGCAGCGAGACGGTGGCGGCCACCCCCGCCGCGACGGCTTCCCGGGCGGCGATCGGTGAGGTCTCGGTCGGACCGCCCTCGGCGGCGAAGCGCAGGAACTCGGCGACCAGGGCTCCGTCGGCGCCGCCGTGGCCACCTTCCGGGTCCTCCGGGTCCTCCGGGTCCTCCGGGCCCTCCAGGTCCGGCGGGCGGCCTGGGGGCGCCGCGACCGTGACGGTGAGGTCGGCGTCCGGCCGATAGCCGGACCGGCGCAGATTCCACACCCTGACCGTGGCCTCCTCCTCGTCCAGGCCGTCGCCGAAGTTCTCCAGCCGGCCCTCGTCGCCGATGACGGTGTAATTGCGCCAGTAATCGGGTGTGTAGTGGCACTGCTGATAACTGGTGAACACCCCGTTGTCCAAACGGGTCAGCATCATGCTGAGGTCCTCCACGTCGATGACCGGATTCAGGTCCCGCAGCGCCGACGGCGGCCAGGCGCCGGGGTCGAACCAGTCCGGCATCCGGCGCCCGTCGTCCGGATCCCGGGGATCGCGGCGGTGCGGGTTGTCCCCGTAGACGGTCAGCCCGCCGAGCGCGACCACCGTGCGGGAGTAGCCGGCCGCGAGCCAGTGCACGGCGTCGAGGTCGTGCGCGCCCTTCTGGAGCAGCAGGCCGGTGGTGTTGGCGCGTTCGGCGTGCCAGTCCTTGAAGTAGTAGTCGCCGCCGTGTCCGACGAAGTGCCGGCACCACACCGAGCGCACCCGCCCGATGGCGCCCGCGTCGATCAGCGCCCGCATCCGGCGCAGGACGGGCAGGTGCCGCAGATTGTGGCCGACGTAGAGCCGGGTGCCGGTGCGGGCGGCGTCCGCCAGCATCTCGTCGCAGTCGTCGACCCCGATGGCGAGCGGTTTCTCCACGAACACCGCGACACCGGCGGCCAGGAAGAACCGTACGGGCGCGGTGTGCACGTGGTCGGGGGTGAGCACGAACACCGCGTCGAGGCGGTCGTCCAGCATCCGCGTCCACGCGTCGTGCACCGCGACCTGCGGGCCGAACAACTCCCGCGCGGTGGCCCGGGCCCGCGGATCGGGGTCGGCGCAGGACACGACCCGGGCGACACCCGGCCGGTTGGCGTGGCGCACCAACGGCGCGCGCTGACCGATGCCGACGACTCCGACCCGTAGTTCCGCCATGGAGCGGCTCTCCCCTCACGGTCGATCGGCCCGGCGCCGCGGCGGCGGCCGGCGTGTTCACGTGCCGACCCTAGATGCTCGCAGTTGCTCGATCAACCGCTGTTGCGAACAATCTCAATCATCCGGCGCTCATCGGCGCCCGTGGCGGGGCCGCCGTCGTCAGCCGTGGCCGAGCAGGTCCCGCAGCGATTCGGCGAGGCCGCCGACGGCGGCCACGAGCGGGGTCACCGGTTGCACGAAGGCCGTCAGACGGGCCAGCGCCCGGCCGACCGCCCCCGGCTCCGGCTGTGGATCCGCCAACTCCTCACGCAGGCGTCCCAGTTCGGCCCGTGTGGCGGACTGGTCCGGCAACTGCTCGCGGTGCTCGTCCAGCAGCCGCTCGATCACCAGCAGCAGATCGGCGGCGGTGGCCGCCGCGGGAGCCCCCGCCCCCGTCGTCACGCTGCCGGCCACCGCCCGCGCCCCGGGGCCGACCGCCTGGTTGCCGATCCGGACCTGGCCGCCCAGGACTTGGAAGCCGTGGTTGACCGGTGACCGGCCCGGGATCTCGTCGGACATGGCCGCCTCCTAAGCGGTGGGGGTCGGCGGGGCCGGGCTCTGGGCGAACAAGGTGGCGCTCGCCTCCTGGCCGACCGCCTGGTTGCCCACGACGCTGAGCCCGCCCTGCTGGAGGACGCCGTGGTTGAGGATCGTCTGCTGCTGGCGCTGGAAGTCGGCGGTGTCCACGCCGTGCGCGTCGAGGAACTCCCGGATCACGGTGAGCGTGTGCCGGGTGACCGCCGCGGTCACCCGCTGGGCGTCGAGCACCTGGAAGTAGTTGAGATACGTCGGGTTCATCGCCCGCTCCCGGACGCTGAGCCGGGCCCCGTAGTCGAAGTCCGGGTCCTCGGAGATCGCCCGCAGCTCCCGCATCTCCCGCCTCCACCTGCGGCTGCCGAACCGCAGGTTCTCCACCGAGGCGTACGGCGCCGCCCGCAGCACCCGCCCGGCCCGGCCCACCGCGCTCAGCAGCAGCTCCGCCCGCCGCTGCCCGGTCATCCGGTCGGGAACGCTGTCGACCCGGTGGTAGCCGCCGCGCACCGGCGCCAGGGTGTGCACCGCGCACTCGACGTGCACCGTCCGCTCGGAGACCGCGACGCGCAGCAGCACGGCGGGCACCACGTCCCCGCCCCACAGCGGCAGATGGGCCACCAGGCTGTGCCGCGCGGTGCCCTTCGGCTCCAGCACGACCCGCCGCATCTCCTCCCGGTCGAGCAGGAGCGAGGGCGCCAGGTCGGTGTCCGGCAGGAAGCGGTCGTCGCCGGCGATGGTGGCGCCGTGCACGAAGACCCGGTCCTCCACGGCCAGCCCGGCCAGCAGGGCGCCGTCGCCGGCGCCGGGCGCGCCGCCCCGCCGTGACAGCTCCCGCAGATGCCCGCGCAGGCTCTCCAGCAGATCCCAGGCGTCGAACGCGGTCACCTCGCCCGGAGGGCCGGTCACACCGGGCGGCGGCCCGGCCGGCACCACCGGCAGCGCCAGTGACCAGCCGGACTGGCGGGCCGCGAAGCCCAGCGCCGGCTCCCACCCGCTGTATACGGTCACATTCCCGCTCTGAGCCTCGTCGATCACCCGCAGCCGGTCCGCCAGCCAGGCCGGCACCGGATCCGGCAGCGGCGCCGCCGACGGGACGAACACCGACCGGCGCAGACCCCGCAACCGCTCCTCCACGTCCAGCAGATGGCGTGCCACGAGCCCGCCCACCGCCGGCAGCCCGACGCAGAGCACCAGCAGCGCCGGAAAACCGCCGAGGTAGGTGCCGAGCAGCCACCGCACCACGCCCGGCCCGTGCGACGACAGCCCGACGGCCAGCCAGCCGCCGGCGATCAGCGCCACGCCGTACGCGACCCCCGCCTTCAGCCACGCGGCCGGCTCCTTCGACCGGTCGCGGCCGCGGTCGGCCAGGGCGCCCGCGGGCGGGCGCGCGGCGGCGCCGAGCACGCCGAGGATCCCCGCGGTCAGGACTGGCCACAGCGGCGCGATCAGCAGGATCGCGAGCAGGGCGGCCGACAGCCGCACATCGCGCCGCCGGTGCAACCGCCGTGCGGCCAGGCAGTGGCGGACCACCGGACCCAGGTCCACGCCGGGGGAGGGGGCCACCGCGCCGAAGGCGTCGGCCAGCAGGCCGTTGGCCACCGTACGCGCGAATGCCGGATCGGTGTAGGCGGCGGCGCACAGATAGCGGGTGACGTCCCCGGGCTCGCGCCCGAGCGCGGTCGGCGAGGAATCCGGCGGGAGGGTCATGGCGCGGCTCCGTTCCAGGTGTCGGGCGCGGGCGGTGACGGCGGGGCGGGCCGGGCGGTCGGCGCCGATCCAGAGCAGGCCCGTGACGAGCCCGGCCAGCACGCCGAAGACGGCGCCGTCGTCGAGCAGGGTCACCAGCAGGAAATCGCGCGGCCCGAACAGGCGCGCGTCGCGGCCGAGGAACAGCCAGAAGGCGAGCTGGCCGGCCAGCGAGACCGGCACCCAGATGCCGATGGCGACAGCCCAGCGCAGCGGCCCGGCCGGCGCCCGACGCAGCGCCCGCGGCACCAGCAGCGCGCCGGCGGCGAGCATCAGTACCAGGGAGGCATCGGCCGACCACATCCACCGTGTGCCGAGCCCGGCGGTCTGCGAGGCCGACACGAACCAGGTGCAGGTCGACAGCCCCCCGCGGGCCCACTCGTACAGCGCGTGGGGGCCGTGCCGGGCCTGGAGTCCGTGCTGCGCCCACGGACTGCCCAGGACAAGGACCGCGCCGTAGAGGCCGGCCATGCGCCATCGCGCCAACGCCACGTCGTCTTCCCCCTGTTGCCCCCGTCGGAACGCCCCGCAGTGACCCGGGCGCAGCACACTACGCCCCCGATGTCTTCATGTCAGACGGTTCGCACCATCTGCCGCCGCGCCCACGGCGACCGGGCTCCGGGCACTGCCGGTCCCGGCGGGCGCGGGCGTGGAGGCGCGAAAATCCAGCTCGTTGCGCGCGGTGTCTTCCAACGATCTGTGTAACTTTTTCTTTACCTGATCGGAACCTTGCGGGGTCAGGGCGTGCTCTGTACGGTCGGGGCGCCCGTTACCCGAGGTTCTGAAGGAGCATCCGATGCGTGACACCCCCGGACCCGCGCGCGGCGCGGGACTCGTTCCGCGCCTGGCTGTAGCCCTCGTCGCCCTGCTCGGGGCGGTGTGGATCTCCTTCACGCCGGCCAGCGCCGCCTCCCCTGCCGGCGCCTCCCACAGCGCTTCCCGCGGCGCCGCCCCTCGCAGCATCGCCGCGGCGCCGGCCGCCACCGCCGCGACGGTCGGTGCCACCACCCCGTTCACCACCTACGAAGCCGAGGCCGGGACCCTGGGCGGGGGCGCCGGCACGGTGTCACTGACCGCGGCACCGACGACGCAGTACTCCAGCGCCGCACTCGAGGCGTCCGGGCACGCGTACGTCCACCTCGCCGCCACCGGCCAGTCGGTGCAGTGGACGAACACCACGGGGCAGCCGATTAGCTTCATCAACGTCCGCGCCAGCATTCCCGACTCCGCCTCGGGCGGCGGCATCACCGGCACGCTGAACCTGTACGTCAACGGCACCTTCCGGCAGGCGCTGAACCTCAACTCCAAGCAGACCTGGGTGTACGAGGGCAACAACAACTACAACACCAGCGACAACCAGAACCCGGCGGACGGCTCCCCGCGCGTGTTCTTCGACGAGTCGCGCACCTTCGTCACCGGCACGCCCATCCCGGCCGGCAGCACCTTCTCGCTGCAGAAGGACGCCGCGAACAGCGCGTCGTTCTACGACGTCGACTCCATCGACGTGGAGAACCCGCCGGCGCCGATCGCCCAGCCCGCCAACTCGATCTCCATCACCAGCTGCGGCGCGGTCGCGGACAACAACCCGACCAACGGGTCCGCCGACAGCCAGTCGGTGGACAGCGGCCCCGCCATCCAGAACTGCATCAACCAGGCGCAGTCCCAGGGCAAGATCCTCTGGATCCCGCAGGGCACCTTCTATGTGAAGGGCACCACCGGCCTGCAGGCCCAGGGCATCACCATCGCCGGCGCCGGGATGTGGTACACCACGATCTACCGCGATGTGCCGGTGCCCAACAACACCCCGCTGGCCGCCCTGTTCTCCGTGACGTCCTGCACGGTGGAGAACTTCCACATCGACGCGAACGCGGTCAGCCGCAGCACCATCGGCGGCGACGGCGGCGCCATGGACACCACCGGCACCAACTGGCTGGCCACCGGCATCTGGACCCAGCACACCATGTCCGGCTTCTGGGCCTCGGGCACCGGCGGCAAGGTGCAGAACAGCCGGCTGACCTCGATCTGGGCCGACGGGATCAACCTGAACAACGTGTCGCTCAACGCGACCAGCGGGAACAACCTGACCGCCACCAACAACTTCGTGCGCGGCACCGGTGACGACGCGATGGCGATCAACTCGGTCAACTACAACACCAACGGCAGCAGCACGACCTACTACAACCCGATGACCGACATCACGATGACCAACAACACCACGATCGCCCCCTGGGGCGGCAAGGGCATCGGCATCTACGGCGGCAGCGGCCACCTGGTCAGTGACAACTACATCAGCGACACCGCCCGGTACATCGGCCTGGGCGCCGGCCGCTTCGGCGTCAACGGCAGCGACCTGCTGTCCGCGACGGTGACCGGCAACACCGTCGTCCGGTCCGGCGGCAACGCCTACAGCCAGGGCCAGCCCGCGCTGCACATCGGCAACGGCGGCGACGGCCAGAACACCGGCGTCGTCGACCACGTCACGGTGACCGGCAACACCGTCGCCAACTCCCTCTACGACGCGGTCGGCTTCTCCACCTCGACCAACACGCTGCTGCAGAACAACACCATCACCAACCCCGGCCGCAACGGCATCGTGATCGCACCGCCGTTCTACCCGGCGCCGACCGGGTCGGCCACCATCACCGGCAACACCGTCTCCGGACTGAAGGCCGGCGCCACCGCCTTCGCCAACAACTCCAGTGGCTTCACCGCGACGTTGAGCAACAACAGCTGGCAGGGGGGCACCGGCCCGGTCGAGGCGCCCTTCGGCGGAACGCCGGCCGCGGTTCCCGGCACCGTCCAGGCCGAGAACTACGACACCGGCGGCCAGGGTCTCGCCTACAACGTGACCTCGGTCAACGGAAGCGGCAACGGCTACCGCGCCGACGGCGTCGACCTGGAGGCGACCTCGGACACCGGCGGCGGCTACGACCTCGGCTGGACCACGGGCGGGCAGTGGTTTCGGTACACCGTCAACGCGGCCTCGGCCGGACCGTACACGGTGAGCCTGCGGGTGGCGGCGCCCAGCGCGGTGAGCGGCGCGCTGCACATCTCCAACGCGTCGGGCACGAACCTCAGCGGGGCCGTCGCCCTCCCGGCCACCGGCGACTTCCAGGCCTGGACCACGGTCACCGCGCACGTCACGCTGCCGGCCGGCCAGCAGGTCCTGACCGTCAACCAGGACACGGGCGGCTGGAACCTCAACAGCCTGGCCTTCGCCGCCGGCGGCGGCACGACGCCGGCGGCGACGCTGTCGGTGGCGCCGTCCTCGCTGAGCTTCGCCACGCAGGCGCTGAACACCGCGAGCAGCGCGCAGACGGTCACGGTGTCCAACACCGGTACCGCCGCCGCGTCGGTGTCGGGTGTCGG
>NZ_FMCH01000281.1 GCF_900091855.1 Streptomyces sp. DvalAA-14 | reverse complement strand
ACCTGGAGCGGCGGTACGACGCCGGGTCCTCGGTGCCGATCGAGCGGTTCTTCGTCGCCAGGCCCGCCGACTCGGCGCGCACCATCAACAAGGCCCTGTCGCAGGGCAAGCACCTGCTGCTGACCCCCGGCATCTACAAGCTCACCGACACCATCAGGGTCAAGTGGGCCGGCACGGTGGTGCTCGGGCTGGGCTACGCGACGCTGACGCCGCTGAACGGCGTGGTGCCGATGACGGTGGACGACGGGCGCGGCGTGCGGATCGCCGGCCTGCTGTTCGACGCGGGCCCGGTCAATTCCCGGGTGCTGCTGGAGATCGGCGGCCGGCGCGGCGGCCGTACCGATCCGCGCGACCCGGCGTCGGTGCAGGACGTGTTCTTCCGGATCGGCGGCGCGGGCGCGGGCAAGGCGACCACCGCGCTGATCGTCAACAGCGACAATGTGCTGCTGGACCACATCTGGGCCTGGCGCGCCGACCACGGCGCCGGGGTGGGCTGGACGGTGAACACCGCCGAGACCGGCGTGGTCGTCAACGGCGACCATGTGCTGGCCACCGGCCTGTTCGTGGAGCACTTCCAGAAGTACAACGTGATCTGGAACGGCGACCGGGGCCGCACGATCATGTTCCAGAACGAGTTGCCGTACGACCCGCCGAACCAGGCGGCCTACCGCCACAACGGTGTGGACGGGTGGGCCGCCTACAAGGTCGCCGACTCGGTGAAGCACCACGAGGGCTGGGGCCTGGGCTCGTACTGCTTCTTCAACGTGGATCCGACGATCCACAATGCGCACAGCTTCGAGGCGCCGGTCCGGCCCGGTGTGGTGTTCCACGACCTGCTGACCGTCTCCCTGAACGGGGACGGCGTGATCGACCATGTGATCAACGACTTCGGTGACGCGGCACAGGGCACTGCCACCGTGCCGGTGAACGTGCTGGGATACCCCGCGGGTTGATCCGCGGGCCCGTGCGGGTGAGGGGGCTGCCGCCGGTCGGTCCGGGGACGGCCCCCTCGTGCCGTGCCGTGCCGCGCGGCGAGGCGGAGGCGTCGGTCCGGACCGCCGAACGAGCCTGGGGATTCGTCTCGACCGGCCGTTGATCGCTGCCTAGGATGATGGCCAACTCCCGCTATTGCAGGACGACTCAGCGCTGAACACCGTGAGGGGCCCATGGGACACGAGGACGCGCCACTCAGTGACAAGATCGACGTGACGGTGCCGAGTGTGGCCCGCATGTACGACTACCTCCTGAACGGAAAGGACAACTACCCGGCCGACCGGGACGCCACCGAGCAATTACTGCAGCAGGTTCCGAGCATGAAGGTCCTCGCGCTCAACAACCGCGACTTCCTGCGCCGGGTGGTACGGGTGCTCGCCAAGGACTACGGCATCAAGCAGTTCGTGGACCACGGGTCCGGGCTGCCGTCGGTGGACAACGTCCATGAGATCGCCCAGGCCGTCCACCCCGACGCCCGCGTGGTGTACAGCGACATCGACCCGATAGTCCTGGCGCACGGCCGCGCGCTGCTGGAGCAGAACGAGAACACCGCTGTCCTGCAGGCCGACTTCCGGGACGTCGACAGCATCTGGGAGAGCGACGAGGTCAAGCGGCTGATCACGATGGACGAGCCGATCGCCGCGCTGTTCGTCTCGGTGCTGCACTGCATCAAGGACCACGACGACCCGGCCGGCGTGGTCCGCCGGGTGCGGGAGAAGCTTCCCCCCGGCAGCTACCTGGTGGTGTGCCAGCTGGTCAGCGACGACGCCGAGACCCGGCGGTTCGTCACCGAGTTCATGGCCGAGTCCACCGGTGACAACTGGGGCCGGGTGCGCACCCCGCAGGATGTCGAGGGCTATCTGGAAGGCCTGGAGATTTTGGAGCCGGGTCTGGTGGAGGTCTCCACTTGGCGGGCGGACAACGATCTGGCACCCCAGCAGCCCAGCAGGGAATGGATCGAGTTCGGCGGCGTCGCCCGCCTGTCCTGACGCGGCGTCAGAACGGCGCCAACCGCAGTCGGCGCCGGCGGCTTCCCGGGATCTCGGCCCTGTCGCGCACCGGTCACCGGTAGCGCTGCAGGGCCTCTTCCAGCATGACCCGGCTGGCGGCCGGAGTTGCGGCCAGCGCGCTCAGCTCGTCGAGCGCCGCGCGGTAGCGGTCGAGGTCCTCCAGCCGGTCCAGGTAGACCGCGCTGGTCATGTGCTCCAGGTACACCACGTCGGGCAGAAAGCCCTGGGCGAACCGCAGATAGGTGACAGCGGCGCCCGGGGTGGCCTCGGCGCTGGCCGCGTAGGAGGCGATCTGCAGCCGGATGCCCGGCTGCCGCAGCACGTCGAGCAGGTGTCGCAACTGCTCGCGCATCACCTCCGGTCCGCCGACCGGCCGGTGCAGGACACCTTCGTCGATCAGCGCCCACAGCACGGGCGCGCCCGGCTCCCACATCCGGCGCTGCCGCTCCAGCCGCAGTTCCACCCGGCGCGCGACCTCGTCCGCCGGGGCGAAGCGGTGGCCGCTGAGCACAACGGCGCGTGCGTAGGCCGGAGTCTGCAGCAGGCCGGGCACGAACTGCGTCTCGTAGGTCCGGATCACATGGGCGTCCCGCTCCAGGCCGATGAGCTGCTGCAGCCACTCCGGGACGACTTCTCCGTACGGCTGCCACCAGTCGGGCTGCGCGGAACGCTGGACCAGGGCCGCGATCTCGGCGCGCTCCTGGTCGTCCACGCCGTAGAGGTCCAGCAAGTCCTCGACGTCACGGACCTTCAGCGAGACGTGGGCGGTCTCCATCCGGCTGATCTTGGAGGCGTGCGCCCTGATGTGCGAGCCGACGGCGGCCGGGGTGAGGCCGCGGCTTTCGCGCAGGGCCCGCAGATACGTTCCCAGCAGGCGCGCCATGGCCTTGGCGCCCATGTCGGGCCGCCGTTCGAACAGCTGTATGGGTGAAACAGGGTGCGGCGAGGCGGGCATAGGGGCTCCCAAGCGGTATCCGGCCAGGCCAGTATTGCACCTGGGAGCCCACTGGCACCGCGTAACAGGGTTGGTTCCCGGCCGACTTCAGTCCCTGATATGCCGTGCGGCCGACCCTTCAGCCGGTGAAGACGTCGAAGTCACCGTCCTTGGCGCCTTCGACGAAGGCGGTGAGTTCGGCGCGCGTGTACACCAGGGCCGGACCCTCGGGGTGGCGCGAATTGCGCACCGCCACGCTGCCGTCGGGCAGTTCGGCCAGCTCGACGCAATTGCCGCTCTGGTTGCTCCGCCCGCTCTTGATCCACTGAACTCCGGTGATGGAGCTGGCCTGCACACCGTTGTCGAACTGCTGCACCGAGCATCACTCCTTCGTTGGACCTGTCGTCCCCCGGGTGCGCCTGCGCGCCAGGGACAACCATAGGGACTCACCTACCCGTTGCGCACGTGCGAATGCAATTCCGGATGCAATTGCACTGTGAGCAGGTCGTGTTGGGGCGTCCGGTCCATCGCCCGGCCGGGCGGCCGCGCCATGGGCGCCGCCCGGCCGACCGATCGGCGCCGGTCAGCGCCGGTCAGCGCCGGTCGTCCCGGCGCACCTCGATCAGCAGCGCGTGCTCCGGGTTGAGGGTGGGCATCGGAATGCCCGCCACCGCCAGCACGGCGCCCGGCAGGGTCACCCAGCCGTCCAGCGCGGCGGTGAGCCAGGCCGGGCCACCGGTCTGGTGCCAGGACGGCAGGCCGAGCTCGGTGCGCACCCGGACCTGGTAGCGGGCGTCCGCGGCGAGCCCGGGCAGCGGGACGCGGCCCCACTGGGCCTCGGGCGAGGTGGCCACCCGGGCCCAGCAGTAGACGGCGGAGCCGCCGTCCTGGGAGACCACGCCGTGCAGCAGGGCGGCCTCGTCGGCGGCGCCGGCGCTCGGGCCGAGGTCGGCCCGGACGGTGCGGCCGGTGTGCAGCAGCGGGCGCAGTTCGCGGTACAGGGCGGTCCAGGCGGTGAGCCGGGCCAGTTCCACCGGGGTGCAGCCGGTGATGTCCTGCTCGATGCCGGCGTGCCCGAACAGCGCCGTGACCAGGCGGAAGGTGTCGGTGCTGATCCGGGCGGTGGTGTGGCTGGCGGCCGGTCCCACATGGGTGCCGAACAGCTCGGGCGGCAGCAGTTGGGCTGTCCAGCGCTGGATGGACTGGCGTTCCACCGGGTCGTTGCAGTCTGAGGTCCACACCCGGTCGGTCCTGGACAGGATGCCCAGGTCGATCCGGCCGCCGCCGCTGGCGCAGCTCTCGATCTCCAGCTCGGGGTGGCGTTCCTTGAGGGTGTCCAGCAGCCGGTACAGGGCCAGCACCTGGGCGTGCGCGGTCGGCCGGTCGGCGGGGCTGTGCACCGCCTCGTGCAGTTCCCGGTTGTGGTCCCATTTCAGGTACGCGATGGGGTACTTGCCGACCAGGGCCTCCAGTGCCTGGAACAGGTACTCCCAGGCGTCGGGGTTGGCCAGGTCCAGTACGTACTGGTGGCGGGCGGCCGGGCCGAGGCCGGCGGCCGGCCCGAGCACCCAGTCGGGGTGTTCGCGGGCCAGGTCGGAGTCGAGGTTGACCATCTCGGGCTCGACCCACAGGCCGAACTCCATGCCGAGCGAACGCACCCGGTCGACCAGCGGGCTCAGCCCGTCGGGCCAGACCGCCGGGTCCACCGTCCAGTCGCCGAGCCCGGCGTTGTCCGAGCGCCGGCCGCGGAACCAGCCGTCGTCGAGGACGAAGCGCTCCACGCCGACCTCGGCGGCCCGGTCGACGAGTCCGAGCAGCCGGTCGAGGTCGTGGTCGAAGTAGACCGCCTCCCAGCTGTTGAGGATCACCGGACGGGGGCGGCTCGGATGGCCCGGGCGGGACCGCAGCAGGGTGTGGAAGCGGCCGGCGAGGCCGTCCAGGCCCGCGCCGGACCAGGCGAAGTGGCAGACCGGGGCCCGGTAGCTCTCGCCGGGGGCGAGCCGGATCTCGCCGGCCCGCAGCAGTTCGCCGCCGCCGAGGGCGGCGGCGTGGGTGCCGGCGCCCTCCGGGTACCGCTCGACGAGGTAGCGCTGGTCGCCGCTCCAGGCGACGTGCACCGCCCACACCTCGCCGTCGCGGAAGCCGAAGCCGGGTACGCCGACGGTGAGCAGATAGGGCGAGTCGAGTCCCGGCTTGCCGCGCCGGGTCTCGCGGGCGTGGGTGCCGTAGCCCAGCGGGCGCCGCTGCGGTGAGCGTTCGCGGCTCCACTTGCCGGTGAAGTCGAGGATCTCGGTGGCCCGGCGGGGCAGCGGCAGCAGCGTGGTGAGCTGAGCGAGGTCGTACGGCGCGCGGTCGTACGGTGCGCGGTCGGCGTCCGCGCGGCGGGTGAGTCCGGTACTGACGGCGAGTACGCCGGAGGGGTCCAGGGTGTAGCGGACGGCGACATCGAGGCCGGATGTTTCGTCGGTCAGCTCGACGGTCAGCTCGCCACCGCCGTCCGCGCCGTCGTGACGGACGGCGCTGGCCACGGTGCGCAGCCGCGGCGCCGACGCGGCGCCGGCCAGGTGTCCGTGGTGGGCGGGGGTGCCGGACCAGCCGTCCGCCTCGGTCGGCCAGATGGTGAAGCGGCGCGGGGTGTCCAGGGCGTTGTTGAGCACGGCGGCCTCGGCGGTCAGGGCGAGCGCGGCGGCGTCCGCGTCGGACAGCTCACCGAGGTCCGCCCCCCAGTGCAGGACTCTGGGCACCGGCTCGGTCAGCTCCACGACGAAGCAGGTGCCGGCCGCGCGCAGGGAGACGATCCGCGCGGTGGTGTCAGGCATACAGAGTCCTTTCGGTGCGTCCACCGCGGTGGACGCGGCTGCGGCGAACCGGGGCCGGCCGGCCGTGTCGGCGGCGGCCGGGCCCGGTTGCGGTCAGTGGTGGTTCCTCGCGAGATGCCCTCGTGGTCGGGTCCTTCCCCGGCGGGGACGTGCTCGCGCCCGGCGCGCCGGCGAAGACGCCGACGACCGTGGGTCGATGCCGTGCGGTGCGGGCCTTCACCGAGGGAAGAATGTACCCTAGAGGGCTTTTGTTCAGCTGGTCAGACCGTGATCCGGTCGATGTCGGACGCGTAGTCGGTGGGATTGCCGAAGGTGATGGTGTTGCTGCCCGCCTTCAGCCGGACGGGTACCGTCACCGATTGCGCGGCGCCCCAGTTGTTGTCGTTGCTGCCGGCCAGCGGGAGGTGGAAGGAGGCGCCGCCGGAGGTGACGACCACGGTGCGGCCGGAGGAGCCGTCCACGTAGTCGAGGGTGAGCAGGTAGGTGCCGTCCTTGGGCGCGGTCACGTTGTTGATCGCGACCGCGTTGCCGCCGCCGCCGAGGTTGCCGACCTTCTTGCCGCCCGAGCAGCCCGAGCAGTCCCCGACACTGGCGCCGCCGCTGAGGGTGTTGGCGGGTGCCTCGGCCTCGTAGGCGACGGGTCCGGTCGCGGCCGGCGTGGTGAGCGGGACGGCCTTGCTGCCGGCCGACCGGTGGCCCCGGGCGTCGGTGGCCACCACGGTGAACGAGTAGTCGGTCGCGGGGGTCAGGCCGGAGACGGTGGCGGTGGTGCCGTCGGTCGTCGCGGCTTTCTTGCCGTTGGCGTAGATGTCGTAGCCGGTGACCGGTGCCCCGGCGGTCCGCACCGCGTCCCAGGCCAGCGAGACGGAACCGGCGGTGGAGGCGGTGGCGTGCACGGCGAGCGGGACGGCGGGGGCGCCGGTGTTCCGCGGGGTGATGGTCAGCAGCCGCGAGCCGTGCGGCGGCAGTTCGGCGGTGAAGCCTCCGCTGACGCTGCCCAGGTTCTTGTGGCTCCACAGGTCGCGCAGGCCGGCCTTGCCGCTGATGCCCAGGTCGCCGAAGTCGGCGGTGACGTCCTGGTAGCCCGCGCCGAGGTTGAACAGGGCGACGGTGTAACTGCCGTCGGCGTTGCGGGCGTACCAGACCTGCTGGTCGGTTGCCTGACTGACCGGCTCGGCCGGGTTGCCCGCCTGGTCGACGGCGATGACCTCGTCGTTGGTGAGCAGCGACAGGCCGTAGTCGTCGAGCTTGGTGAGGTCGTCACCGGTGTAGAGCGGCGCCGACTCGATCGCCCACAGCGTCATGTAGCTCTGGCGCTCGACGTCGGTGAGGCCGTCCATCGGGCCAACGCCGACATCGAGGGAGTCGAGGTTGTTCCAGTGGCCGGGGCCGGCGTCCGGGATCCACTGGACGACGTCGTTCCACCGTTCCTTGACCGAGCTGTTCCAGGTCACCAGGGTGTCGCAGTAGCACTCGACATCGGTGTCGACCCGCCAGCCGTTGGAGTTCTGCTGCCAGACGCCGGCTTTGGCGTGGCTGAGCGACCAGGACAAGGTGAGCTGGATGGGGCGGCCGGTCGCCTGCAGGGCGGCGTGCCAGGCCTGGATGTCGGGGATGTTGTCGTGGGCCGCGTCGCCCTGGTTGGAGCCCGGACCGACGCCGTCGACCTTGAGGAAGTCAACGCCCCAGCCCGCCAGTTCGTCGGCGACGGAGTCGATGTACTTGGTGGTGCAGGGACTGTCGAAGTTCAGCTGGTAGGACACGTTGTCCCAGCCGCTGGTCTTGCGCAGGTCCGGGTAGACGATGTCCTTGGTAGTGCAGCCGGGCGCGTTGTAGATCGGCGTCCGGCCGTCGTTGTACGCGTCGAAGTAGAGGCCGACCGCGAGATAGGTGCCGAACTTCAGCCCCTTTTTGTGCAGTTGGCTGCCGAGGTAGCCGAAGCCGTCCGGGAAGGCGGACGTGTTGGGGAGCGGGCGGCCGTACTGGTCGAAGCCGCCGATCCAGCCGGCGTCCACATTGACGTAGTCGTAGCCGTGCGACTTCAGCTTCTTGGACAGCACGTCGGCCTGTTGCAGGATGTGCGCCTCGGTGAGGTAGCTCTCGCCGCCGTAGCCGGGGAAGTTGGTGGACTCCAGGCTCCAACTGCTCCAGCCCATGTACG
>NZ_FMCH01000079.1 GCF_900091855.1 Streptomyces sp. DvalAA-14 | reverse complement strand
GGGCGTCGGGCACCGGCACCCGACGCTGCTCCGGTGTCGTCGTCACGAATCGGCCTCCTGCCGTCCGTAGACCCGGCCGTACCGCTCGTACCGCTCGACGCGGCGCCGGTTGGCGCGGCGGAAGCGGCGGGCGACCAGCCGGGCCAGGTCGGCGGCCCCGACCATACCGGCCTCCGGGCCCAGCTCGGCCTTCACGATCCGCGCCTCGGGCCGGTACCCGCGGCCGGTGAGATTGCGGCGGAAGGCGTCCCGGGCCGGAGCGATCAGCAGGTCGTCGGCCGCGCTGACACCGCCGCCGATGACGAAGCAGGAGGGGTCGAGGGCGGCGGCGAGATTGGCGATGCCGATACCGAGCCACTGCCCGATGTCCTGGAAGAGGTCCACGCACATCGCGTCGCCCTCGCGGGCGAGTTCGGTGATCAGCGGGCCGGTGATCTCGCGGATGTTCCCGCCGACCCGGTCGATGATGCCGTGCGCGACCGGGGAGTCGGCGGCGGCCATCTCGCGGGCCTCCCTGACCAGCGCGTTGCCCGAGCTGTACTGCTCCCAGCAGCCGCGGTTGCCGCAGGCGCAGCGGTGACCGCCCTGGACCACCTGCATATGGCCGAACTCGCCGGCCACCCCGTAGCGGCCCCGCTTGACCCGGCCCTCCTCCAGGATCGCGCCGCCGATGCCGGTGCCGAGGGTGATCATCACCAGGTCGCTCTCCCCGCGCCCGGCGCCGAAGCGCCACTCGGCCCAGGCGGCGGTGTTGGCGTCGTTGTCGACCATCACCGGGACCAGCAGCCGGTCGGCCAGCCGGTCGCGCAGCGGCTCGTCGCGCCAGGCCAGGTGCGGGGCGAACAGCACCCGGGAGCGGTCGGCGTCCACCCAGCCGGCCGCGCCGATGCCGACGGCGTGCACGTCGTGCCGCTCGGACAGGTCGAGCACCAGCTCGACGATGGTGTCCTCGACGACCTTGGGGCTCTTGGACTTGTCCGGCGTCTCGGCCCGGATCGTCTCCAGGATCCGGCCGTCGGCGTCGACCACGCCGGCCATCACCTTGGTGCCGCCGATGTCGATACCGACGGTCGGGACGCGGGGCGCGGTCAGGTGCGAGCGGCGCTCGCGGCGGTCGCGCATCCCGACGTTCTGCCACACCGTGGCGCGGGCGGCGCTGCCGCGGTAGACACGTTCACGGTTGGCACTCAAGCGTTGGTCTCCGGGTCGCCGGGGTCGGATGCCGTGCGGACCGGTTCAGCGGGTGTCGCACGGCTCAGTTCATGGGTCAGTTCGTCCAGCTCGCTGCCACCGGCCATCTCCCGGGTCAGCTCGTCCAGCGTAATGTCCTTCTTGAGGTGGCTGCCCGACATCGCCCCGCGCTTGAGCAGGACGAATCGGTCACCGACCAGGTAGGCGTGGTGCGGATTGTGGGTGATCAGCACCACGCCCAGGCCCGTGTCGCGGGCCGCCGCCACGTATTTCAGCACCATTCCGGCCTGTTTGACACCGAGGGCCGCGGTCGGTTCGTCCAGCACCAGCACCTTGGCGCCGAAGTGCACCGCACGGGCGATGGCCACGCACTGGCGTTCGCCACCGGACAGGGTGCCGATCGGCTGGTCGACGTCGCGCAGGTCGATGCCCATCCGCAGCAGTGCGCCGCGGGTGGTGCTCCGCATCGTGGCCGTGTCCAGCCGGCGCAGCAGTCCGCGGCCCCTGGTGGGCTCGGAGCCGAGGAAGAAGTTCCGCCACACCGGCATCAGCGGGACCACCGCCAGATCCTGGTAGACGGTGGCGATGCCGCGGTCCAGCGCCTGGCGCGGCGAGGTGTGCCGCACCGTCTCGCCGTCGATCTCGTAGCGGCCCGCGTCGTGCGGGTGCAGCCCGGCGATGATCTTGATCAGGGTGGACTTGCCCGCCCCGTTGTCACCCAGGACGCAGGTGATCTCTCCGGCGTGCACGTCGAGGCAGACGCCGTGCAGCGCCCGGACGTTCCCGTAGGACTTGGCGACATCGGTGAGCCGCACCAGCGCGGGGGCCGGGACCGTCTGCGGCGTCCGCTGTTCGTCGGTCATGCGCTGGCCTCCGCCCGCTTGCGGACCCAGGCGTTGAGCAGCACGGCGAGCAGCAGCATCATGCCGAGGAAGAACTGGAACCAGTCGGGATCCCATTGCGCGTACACGATGCCCTTGCTGGTCATGCCGAAGATGAACGCGCCGACCGCCGAGCCCACCGCGCTGCCGTAGCCGCCGGTCATCAGGCAACCGCCGATGACGGCCGCGATGATGTACAGGAACTCGTTGCCGACGCCCTCCCCGGACTGGACGACGTCGAAGGAGAACAGCAGGTGCTGCCCGGAGATCCAGGCGCAGAAGGCGACCGCCATGTACAGGCCGATCTTGGTACGCGCCACCGGGACGCCGACTGCCCGGGCCGCCTCGGCGTTGCCGCCGGCGGCGAAGATCCAGTTGCCGGCCCGGGTGCGCAGCAGTACCCAGGTGGCCGCGGCGACCAGGGCGAGCCACCACAGGATGGTGACCTGGAGGTCGACCGGGCCGATCGTCCAGTGCGAGGCGAACACGTCCTGGGCGGTGGGGAAGCCCTGCATGTCGGCGATGGACTTGGTGGACACCGTGCCGCTGATCAGCTTGGTCAGGCCCAGGTTCAGGCCGGTGAGCATCAGGAAGGTGCCGAGGGTGATGATGAAGCTGGGCAGCTTGGTGCGGACCAGCATCACACCGTTGAACACGCCGACGGCGAGCGTGACCAGCAGTGAGACGCCCACGCCCACCCAGACGTTCGCGGTCATCTGGTAGCTGAACATCGAGGAGACCAGCGCGGAGCTGGTCACCATGACGCCGGCCGACAGGTCGAACTCGCCGCCGATCATGAGCAGCGCGACCGGCACAGCCATGATGCCGATGGTGGAGGAGGCGTACAGCACGGTGCTGAGGCTGGACGCCTGCAGGAAGGAGTCGGCGACGACGCAGAAGAAGACGAAGACCGCCGCCGCCCCGACCACCGCGCCCAATTCCGGCCGGCCCAGCAGCCGCCGCGCCACCGAGCGGGGTGCCAGCCGCTCGTCCGGCGGCTGCGCGGTCAGCGCGGTCACCGGGTGCCCCGCTTGGTGTACGCCAGCAGGGCGTCGGCGTCGTCCTTGGTGACGATCTGCGGGCCGGTCAGCACCGGCTGGCCGCCGCCGAGGGTGTCGCCGTTGTAGCGGTAGAGCCACAGCAGGTCGATCGCCTCGTAGCCCTGCAGGTACGGCTGCTGGTCGACCGCGAAGCCGATCGTGCCGTCCTTGAGCGAGGTGGCGACCTGCGCGTTCAGGTCGAAGGTGTCGATCTCGGCGTGGGAGCCGGCCTCGTCCCTGGCCTTGGCGGCGGTGGCCGCGAAGGGCGCGCCGAGGGTGACCACGGAGTCGATGCTGTGGTCGGCCTGGAGTTTGGCCTGGATCGCCGACTGCACGTCGGGCATGTTGGTGCCGTCGACGTAGAGGTTGTCCATCCGGCCGGTGAACTTCTCCTTGGCGCCGGCGCAGCGCTGTTCGTGCCCCACGTTGCCCTGCTCGTGCAGGACGCACAGCGCGTGCTTGCGGCCGCGCTTGTCGAGTTCCTCGCCGACGGCCTGTCCGGCGATCGTCTCGTCCTGGCCGATGTGGGTGATCGCGCCGAACCGGCGGGACTGCTCGGAGCCGGAGTTGATGGTGATCACCGGGATGCCGGCCTTCTCGGCGCGGGCGACCACGGCCTTCATCGCGTCGGGCTTGGCGAGGGTGACGATCAGCCCGTCCACGTGGCTGTCGACGGCGGCCTGCACCAGCTGCGACTGCTCGTTGGCCTGGTCGCTGTTGGAGTAGACGAACTTGATGTTGTCCTTGGCGGCGGCCTGCTTGGCGCCGCTCTGCACGATGTCCCAGAAGCTGTCGCCGGCTCCCGAGTGGGTGACCATCGCGAAGGTCCAGTGCGGGGTGTTCACCGCCGAGCCGTTCGCGGCGAGCCGGTTGGCCCGGTCCTCGGCGCGCTTGCCGCCGGTGCTGCTGCAGCCGGCCAGCGCGGTGGCGCCGAGTACCGCCGCCAGCAGCACGCCGAGCGTGCGCCGCGCGGTGGTGGCCCTCGGCGGCCTCGGCCGCGCGGTCCCTCCCGTGCCTGACATCGCCACCTGGCCCTGCCTTTCCGTGCTGTTCCTGGTGCAGCCGGGGATGGAGTGCTGCGCGAGCTGTGCGGTGCTGCGAGTGACCATCCCGGCGGGCCAAGTATCCGTCAAGGGGTGGCGCGGCTTCCGAGGCGGGGGGCGGTGGTTGGGGACGGGCGGGAACGAGCGGCCGCGGCGGCGCCCGTGGTTAAGGTGCGGTGCATGGCATCTCTCGTACGGCACATCACGATCGACTGCTCCGACGCCCACCGGCTGGCGTCCTTCTGGGCCGAGGTCCTCGGCGGATCCCTCGGCGCGGACGACGAACCGGGCGGCGACGAGGCCCTGGTCACCGCCGAGGGCAGTTCGCTGCTCTTCGTCGCGGTGCCCGAGGGCAAGTCGGTGAAGAACCGGGTCCACCTCGACCTCCAGCCGCAGGACCGCCGCCGGGACGCGGAGGTGGAGCGGCTGGTGGCGCTGGGCGCGACCGTGGTGGGCGACCACCGCCGGCCCGACGGCACCGGCTGGGTCACGCTGGAGGACCCGGAGGGCAACGAGTTCTGCGTCGAGCGCAGCGCGGCCGAGCGGACGGACTGAGCCCGCTCGGCGGTACGCCCCGCGGCCGGTGCCCGCGTGTCCGCGTGTCCGCGTGTCGGCCGAAACGCCGGGTGCGCCGGTACGCCGGTACGCCGGTACGCCGGTGCACCCGTACGGCTATACGGCTATACCGCTAAACGGCTAAACGCCCCAGTCCGCCCGTAGGCCCGCGAAGAACTCGTGGAAGCCGGGGAAGGTCTTCTTCACGCACCCGGGGTCGTCGAAAGTGGTGCCCGGCGTGCGCAGCGCGGCCACCGCGAAGCTCATCGCGATGCGGTGGTCGCCGTGGCAGGCGATCTCCACCGGCGCCGGGGCGCCGGGGTGGATCTCGATCCAGTCGGGTCCGGTCGCCACCCGGATGCCCTGGCGGCGCAGGTTGTCCGCGCATGCCTCCAGCCGGTCGCACTCCTTGACCCGGGTGTTGTAGACGTCCTCGATCCGGACCGGGCCGTCCGCGAAGGGGGCGATCGCGGCCAGTGTCGGCATGGTGTCGGAGATGTCCCGCATGTTGACGGTGATGCCGGACAGCCGCCCGGTGCCGGTCACCGTGGTGGCGTCGGGGCCGGTCTCCACCTCGGCGCCCATCCGCCGCAGCACGTCCACGAAGCGCAGGTCGCCCTGGAGGGCGTCGGCGCCCAGACCCGGGACGGTCGCGCTGCGGCCGGACAGCGCGGCGGCGGCGAAGAAGTAGCTCGCGGTGGAGGCGTCCGGCTCGATCGGGTAGTCGGTGGCGCGGTAGCCGCCCGGCGGCACGGTGAAGGTGTCGCCGTCACGGGTCACGTCGGCGCCGAAGCGGCGCATCATCGCGATGGTGATCTCCACATACGGCACCGAGACGATGCCGGTGACCCGGATGCGCAGGCCCTCGGCGGTCAGCGGGCCGGTGAGCAGCAGCGCGGTGAGGAACTGGGAGGACAGGCTCGCGTCGAGGTCGATGGCGCCGCCCTTGATGCCGTCGGCGACCACGGTCAGCGGCAGCCGGCCCTCGGCGTCCTCGTGGGTGAGGTCGACGCCCAGCGAGCGCAGGGCCTCGGTGAGCGGCGCGACCGGCCGGCGGCGCATCTGGGCGGATGCGTCGAACCGGAAGGTGCCGGTACCGGCCGCGGCCAGCGCGGGCAGGA
>NZ_FMCH01000350.1 GCF_900091855.1 Streptomyces sp. DvalAA-14 | reverse complement strand
CGGCCGACGCGGCGGCCGGCCGGCTGCGGCTGTTCGTCGGCGGCGACGCCGAACTCCTGGCCCGGCACCGGTCGCTGCTGGAGGTCGTGGCGGATCCGGACCGGATCGTGCACGCGGGCGGCGCCGGAGCCGGCTACACCGTCAAACTGCTGGTCAATCTGCTGTGGTTCGGCCAGGCGGCGGCCACCGCGGAGGCGCTGCTGCTCGGGCGCCGGGCCGGCGTCGACCTCACCCTGCTGCGGGACGTGCTGGCCGGCAGCGCCGCGAGCAGCGAGTTCATCCGCCACGACCTGTCCGCGCTGTTCGCGGGGGACTACCTGGCGTCGTTCGGGCTCGACCACATCCACGAGCAGCTGGCCATGGTCACGTCCCTGGCCCGTGAGCTGGGCACCCCGCACGACCTGTCGGAATCCGTGCGCGGCCTCTACCAGCAGGCGCTGGAGCGCTACGGACCGGCCGACGGCGAACTCCTTGCCGTGGCCCTGCTGGAGGAGCGCGCCGGGGTGCGGCTGCGCCCGTGAAGCGGCGGGCCCCGCGGTGGACCCTGGGGCGGGGCCGTTGGCCGGCCCCGGTGTCGGACCGCCGGCCCCGGCCGGAGCGAAGTGTCGCTCCGGCCGGGCCGGCGGTGGCGGTGCCTTCGCCCGCAGGCCCCGCAGGGCTGCGGTCAGCGGCAGCCCACCCCGTAGGAGCCGTTCCCGGCGGCGGCGGCCGGGTCGGTGGAGACGGTCAGACCGACGTACGGGTGCTTCGCGTCGGGCGTGAAGGTGAGCTTGTCGGTGAAGGTGTAACTGGTCGCCCCCTTGGGGAACTTCGCCGTCTGGGGGTTCATCGTGACCGCCCCCTGCGGGCCGCCGGTGCCGCTGCGCCACCAGGTGAGGTGGAGCGTGCCCGCCGCGGTGCCGTCGTAGCGCACCAGCACGGTGGCGGTCGCCGTGTGACTGCCGGCCGTGCACGTGATGCCGGTGACGGCGACGGAGGAGACGTGCGGCCCGGCCGCCGACCC
This sequence comes from Streptomyces sp. DvalAA-14, assembly GCF_900091855.1. Classification (GTDB taxonomy): domain Bacteria; phylum Actinomycetota; class Actinomycetes; order Streptomycetales; family Streptomycetaceae; genus Actinacidiphila. Next base: position 410 of record NZ_FMCH01000350.1, on the reverse strand, counting down.
GGTGGTGGTGGTCGGGCCGGTGGAGGGGGTGGTCGGTACGGCGGTGGGGGTCGTGGTCGGGCTGTTCGCCGGCCTGCCCGAGGGGCTCGACGTGGGCGTGGTCGCCGTCGGGGTGGGTGTGCTGCGGGTCGCGGGCGCGGTGGTGGCGGAGTGCGACGGCGAGGGGCTCGTCGTCGGGGAGGCGCTGGTGGCCCCCGCCGCGGGCGAGGTGGCCGCGGGCCCCGGCGCGGAACTCAGCGACGTGGGCGCCGCCGACGCGGGGTTCACCGCGGCGGCGTCGTCGTCCTTGTTGCCGTTCGCCACGGCGGTGACGGCCACGGTGCCCGCGACGATCACCACCGCCGCGGCGACCGCCAGGATCTTGGCGCGCCGCCCGAACCGGGGCGGACGGCCGGCGGGACCGCCCGAGG
>NZ_FMCH01000482.1 GCF_900091855.1 Streptomyces sp. DvalAA-14 | reverse complement strand
GGAAGTAGGCGAACACGCTTGCGGGCGGGCCGCCGGTGTTGTAATCGTGTGCTCGGGAGCACGGGGGCTCCCCGGGGGTAGGAATCGCGATGCTGCGCATTTACTTCACGGCCGAAGATCTGCTCAACACCAGGGTGGCGGCGTCGCCGGATCCCATGTGGGAACTGGTGCTCAGCGTCCACCGATTACGCCGGCGGCTGGCGGTCGCGCACTACGACGCCTGGTATCAGCAGGTCACCGAAGAGGCCGCCGCCGACGACCTGCTGCGGCGCATCCGCTTCATGCTGATGCCCCTGATCCCGCGCAGCGGCTACTTCCCGGACTTCCTCACACCGGAGACCGCGCGCAGCGAGGGCATCGACCCCGCCATCGAGATGATCGCGGACCTGCCGCCGAGCACACTGCGCCGCGAAGTCGGCCTGATCGGCGGGCGGGACCAGTCCGGCTGGCTCCAGCGGCTCCGGGACGCGGCGCCGGAGGCCCGGGCCGAGCTGCGTCGGCTGCTGTGCGACTACCGGGACGTCGCCCTCGTCCCGCACTGGGCCGCGATCCGCGCGAGCGTGGAAGCAGACCGGGCGCTGCGTACCCGCGCCCTGCTCGACGGCGGGGTACAGGGCCTGCTGAGCAGCTACCAGCCGCTGATGCGCTGGAATCCGCCGGTGCTGCAGGTGCGGTACGCCGTCGAGCAGACACTCCACCTCGACGGGCGGGGGCTGTTGCTCGTGCCCTCGCACTTCTGCCAGGGAACGGCCGATTCGCTGGCCGATCCGGCGCTCCCGCCGGTGCTGGTCTATCCCGCCGCGCACGGCGGGGACGCGGGACGGGCGCCGGTCCGGGCGCTGGGCCGGCTGATCGGCGTGACCCGCGCCGCCATCCTGATCGCGGCCGGAACGGCCACCACCTCCGGTGAACTGACCCGCCGCATCGGGGTGTCGGCGGCGACGGTGAGCCACCATGTCTCGGCGCTGCGCGACGCCGGGCTGCTCAGCACTCTCCACCACGGCGAACTCATCCTGCACACCCGGACCCCGACCGGCTCCGCCCTGGTCAAGGCCGCGCTCGGGCGGAGCGGTTGACCGCCGGACCACCGGCCGCACCCTTGCCACCTGCGGCCTTCGACCCTGCTCGAAGAGGCTGTCGCCGGGACCGGCGGGCTGGCCAGTATGGCGGGCGAACCGCACCACCACCGGAAGGAACACGCAGTGACAACCCTACGTCGTATGGCAGCCGCCGCCGCGGTACTCGCGGCCGGCGCCAGCGTACTGGCCGTCGGACCGGCATCCGCGAAGGCGGCACCCGCGTCGGCAGCGGCCACCACGACCTGCTCCTCGGGCTACGCCTGCATCTACTACCACCCCAACTACGGCGGGGCCTTCTTCAGGCAGTTCCCCAGCATCCCGAACTACTCGGGCTACACCTTCACCGCCAGCGCCAACGGCAGTGACGGAGCCGGCCAGGGCGTGCGCAACAACGCCGCCTCGGTGGACAACTGGGACTTCGTCAACAGCTTCACCGTCTACTACCACCCCAACTACACGGGCGCGTCGCAGACCTTCGCGGCCGGTGGCGGGGGCAACTTCAACACCACGCTGCGCAACGAGAACGCGTCGGGCTGCTTCGGCAGCTGCTAGCACGGCCGCCCGGCGTCACCCGGCGCACCCGTGCCCGGGAGGGTGAAAGGAACCAGGACGCTCCGCCCGCCGAAATCGGGCGGAGCATCCCGGCGCCCCGACCGTATCCGATGGGTGCCCGACACGTCCCGGGCCCGTCCGTGCCCGACCCGGGTCACGACCGGGCCCCGCGACCCGTGTCACGGCACCTCCGCAGGCCCTTCCAAGGATGCGCAGAACCATGAACCGGATCCGTTTGGCCGCCCTGGGGGCGGCCGCCCTGCTCGCCGCGGGCTGCTCCGCTCCCGCCGCCCACGCCCCAACGGCCCACGACCACACCTCTGCCCAGGCCCACGCTCCCGCACCGGCGGCGGAGGCCGCGGCGCTGCCGTCGGTCGCGTCCGTGCCCCGGCTGACGACCGCCACCGACCGCGCCCTGCCCATCGCCCCTTACCTGCTGACCGACAGCCAGGCGGACCAACTCGCCGCGGCGCAGGCCGTCCTGACCGATCGCTGCATGGCCCGGTTCGGCTTCCACTACCGGACCCCGGCGCCGGCCAAGGGTTTCCGGCCGAAGACCCCGACCCAGTACCGCTACGGCGTCACCGACCCCCTAGCGGCGAAGGCCGACGGTTACGCGCCGCCCGGGAGCAGGATCCCGCCCCCGGCGGTGAAGCGCCCACCGCTGCCCGCGCCGATGACCCTGGTGCTCACCGGGACCAACGACAGCCATGTCAAGCCCGGTTCCCCCCAGGCGACCGGCGGGGAGGCCTACCACGGCCAGCGGGTGCCGGTCGGCGGATGCCTCGGCGAGGCCAGATCCCGGCTGCTCTCCGCCGGTCCGGCAGCCGGCGGCGACGCGTCGCTCGCGGACACCATCAATGTCGACAGCTTCGAGGACTCCCGCCGGGACCCGCGGGTCAAGGCGGTCTTCGCCGGCTGGTCGGCCTGCATGAAGGCGCGCGGCTACACCTATCCCGACCCGCTCACCGCCGCCAGCGACCCGGCGTGGGACACCAAGGCCCCCTCCGCCAGGGAGGAGGCGGTGGCGGCCGCCGACGCGGACTGCAAGCAGCGCGGCAATGTCATCGGGGTCTGGTACGCGGTGGACTCCGCCTACCAGCGGCAGGCGATCGGGCAGCACAGCAAGGCCCTGGCCGCCGTCCGGACGGACATCACCGCCAGACTGCGGCTCGCGGCGGCGGCGCTCACCGGCTGAGACCCGACACGCGGGGTCCTCGTACGAGTCGACGGCCGCACCACCGCCCGCCCTCGCGGGTCCTCGCCGGGCGCGGCTGGCGCGGCCGGTGTGCCGATCGGCCCGGGGCGCGGCCACGCCGCGCCGCCGCTCAGACCGGCCGGGTCGGGGTCAGCGACTCCCGGGTCACCTGCTCGCCGCAGTGCGCGCACGTCGGATCGACCGCCAGCGGTTCGCCGCAGCTGTGCCGGAAGACGACCGCGGGCGCGTCGACCGCCCACCTGTCGCCCCACTGCAGCAGGCCGAGCATCACCGGCAGCAGCTCCCGGCCCGCCTCGGTGAGGTGGTACTCATGGCGCGGCGGGTGCTCGCTGTACTGCCGGCGGGTGATGACGCCCGCCTCCTCCAGCTTGCGGAGCCGGTCCGCCAGGATGTCCCGGGACGCGCCCGTGTAGCCGGCGATCTTCGCGAAGCGGTGCACGCCGTAGGCCATCTCCCGCAGTGCGAGCAGCGACCAGCGCTCGCCCAGGATCTCCAGCGCCGCCGCGAGCGAGCACGGCCGCACGCCCAGCGGCATCTCCGCCATCACGTGCGGGGTGTACGGCTGCTGCCGCGGTTGGGGCTGCGGCTGGGACTGCTGCTCGGGCCGCGGTGTGCGGGCCCGCGGTGCGTTCGACGCCCCGGGCCCGCCCGGTCCCGCGCCCTGTTCCGCCCCTTGCTTCGTCGCCATACGGCCCAGCGTAGACCCGAGTCGGTTGTTCTTTCCCACTCACGGCTGCTAGCGTCGGGCCGGTCGGTTGGAAATCACAACACACAAGTTGCGGCGAGGAAGACATGACCATCGGGAACGCGGAAGAGCCGCGACTGGCGAAGGCCGCACCACCGGAGCCGGACGCCGGACCTGCCGCCGGACCTGCCGCCGGACCCGCCGCCGGACCCGCACCCGGGCAGGACGCCGGGCCGGTCACCGGGCAGGAAGCAGAGCCGCCGCAGGACGCCGCCGCCCGCCGCCGCGCGCTGACCATCCTCGCCCTGAGCAGCCTCGGCGTCTTCGTGGTCTTCCTCGACACCACGATCGTGAACGTCGCCTTCGAAACGATCAGCCGCAGCTTCCACACCACCACCGGCCAGCTCGCCTGGGTGCTCAACGCCTACAGCCTGGTCTTCGCCGCCGTCCTCATCCCGGCCGGCCGGCTCGCCGACCGCTACGGCCGCAAGCGGATCTTCCTCATCGGTCTCACCGGCTTCGCGCTGATGAGCGCGCTGTGCGGCGCGGCGCCGAACTCCGGTGTACTGATCGGGGGTCGCGCCCTGCAGGCCGCCTTCGCGGCGCTGGTCACCCCGACCTCGCTCGCCCTGGTGCTGCCGGAGTTCCCGCCGTCCAAGCGGCCGGTGGCGATCGGCACCTGGGGCGCGATGGGCGCGGCAGCCGCGGCCCTGGGGCCCACCATCGGCGCGCTGCTCACCGAATACGCCTCCTGGCGCTGGATCTTCCTGGTCAACGTGCCCATCTGCGCGCTGATCGTCTTCTTCGGCCTGCGGCTGCTGCGCGAGACCCGCGACCCGCAGGCGGCCGGCCTGCCCGACCCGCTCGGGGTGCTGCTGGTCGCCGCCATGCCGGCCGCGCTCAGCCTGGCCATCATCGAGGGTCCGAACCGGGGCTGGTCCGACCCCCTGGTGATCGGCGGCTTCGTGCTCGCCGCGGCGCTGCTGCCGGTCTTCCTGCTGCGCACCCGGGCCGCGGCCCAGCCGGTGATGGACCTGGCGCTGTTCCAGGTCCGGCAGTTCCGGCTGGTCAACGCGGCCACCTTGCTGTTCGCGTCGGCTTTCTACGGCATGCTGCTCGGCAACATCATCTTCCTGCAGACGGTCTGGCACTACTCGGTGCTGCACGCCGCACTGGCCACCGCTCCGAGCCCGCTGGTGGTCACCGCCCTGGCCCGTACGTCGAGCCGGCTCTCGCACGCCTACGGCCCGCGCCGGATCCTCACCGCCGGCGCGCTGCTGTGGACGGCCGGCATGGCGCTGAACGCGACCCTGATCGGCGGTACCCCGCACTGGACCACCCACTGGCTGCCGGCCGCCCTGCTCACCGGCCTCGGGATCGGGATGACCCTGCCCGTCCAGTCCGGCGCCGCCGTGCAGGCCCTGCCGCCGGCCCGCTTCGCCGTCGGCTCGGCGATCAACGCCAGCTTCCGGCAGCTCGGCGCGGTCCTCGGCATCAGCGTCTTCGTCGCCGTCCTCGGCGCGCCCGGTCCGGCCGCCGCCGTGGCCTCCTTCCACCGCGTGTGGTGGGTGCTGGCCGCGCTGGGTCTGGCCGCCGGGTTGGTGCTGTGGCTGCCGCGGGTGCGGCAGCGGCCGGACGGCGCCCCGGCGGCAGCGGTCTGAGCCGGGCCCGGCGGGGCCACCCGGCGCCGGGCCGGGCCGCCGGGTTCACCGGCTCGGGTCAGCCCGTGCCGGCCAGGGCGTCCA
>NZ_FMCH01000246.1 GCF_900091855.1 Streptomyces sp. DvalAA-14 | reverse complement strand
GGCGCGCAGCCAGACCGCCGTGTCCGCCGGGACGCGGCCGTCCTCGGCCAGCGGGCCGCTGGTCAGCAGGATCTCCTCGTGGGCCGGCAGCGCCACCGCGGTGGCCGCCAGATTCAGGAAGCACACGAAGCGGTCGGTGCGGCGGAAGGCCAGCACCCCCGGCTCCGAGTCCAGCCAGCTGATCGGACCGTCCCCCAGGCCCGGCTCCTCCTTGCGCAGCCGCAGCGCCGCCCGGTAGAGCGACAGCATCGACGCGGGGTCGGCGGACTGGATCTCGGCGGTGCGGGCCGCCCAGTCGGCCGGCTGCGGCAGCCACGGCTCGGTGGAGCCCTCCGGGCTGAAGCCGAACGGCGAGCTCACCCCGGCCCACGGGATCGGCACCCGGCAGCCGTCGCGGCCCGGGTCGGTGCCGCCGGAGCGCAGGTACATCGGGTCCTGGAGCTTCTCGGTGGGGATGTCCTCCACCTCCGGCAGCCCCAGCTCCTCGCCCTGGTAGACGTAGACCGAGCCGGGCAGCGCCAGTGTGAGCAGCGCCGCCGCCCGCGCCCGGTGGGTGCCCAGCGCCAGGTCGGTGGGTGTGCCGAAGGCCTTGGTGGCGAAGTCGAACCCGGTATCGGCGCGCCCGTAGCGCGTCACCGTACGGGTCACGTCGTGGTTGCACAGCACCCAGGTGGCGGGCGCGCCCACCGGCTCGTGCACCGCCAGCGTGGTGGTGATGGACGTCCGCAGCCGGTCCGGCTCCCACGGGCAGGCCAGGAAGTCGAAGTTGAAGGCGGTGTGCATCTCGTCGGGGCGCAGGTAGTTGGCGAAGCGCACCGCGTCCGGCAGCCACACCTCGCCGACCAGGATGCGCGCGCCGTCGTACGAGTCGGCGATCCGCCGCCAGCCCCGGTAGATCTCGTGCAGGTCGTCCCGGTCGATGTACGGGTGCGGGGCGGCCGGGTCGTCGGACAGGTCGGGCAGCAGCGGGTCCTTGGAGACCATCGCCGCGGAGTCGATCCGCACCCCGCCGGCGCCGCGGTCGAACCAGAAGCGCAGCACGTCCTCGTGCTCGGCGCGGACGTCCGGGTGCTCCCAGTTGAGGTCCGGCTGCTCGGAGTCGAAGAGGTTGAGGAACCAGTCGCCGGGCGTGCCGTCGGGGTCGGTGGTGCGGGTCCAGGCCGGACCGCCGAACTGGGAGGGCCAGTTGTTGGGCGGCAGTTCGCCGTTCTCGCCGCGGCCCGGGCGGAACCAGAACCGCTCCCGGGCCGGGCTGCCGGGTCCGGCCGCCAGTGCCTCGCGGAACCACGGGTGCGCCGCGGAGATGTGGTTGGGCACGATGTCGATGATCGTCCTGATGCCGAGGGACACCGCCTCGGAGATCAGCTTCTCGGCCTCCGCGAGCGTGCCGAACACCGGGTCGATGTCCCGGTAGTCGGCCACGTCGTAGCCGCCGTCGGCCATCGGCGAGGGATACCAGGGGTTGAACCAGAGGGCATCGACGCCCAGCTCGGCCAGGTACGGCAGCCGGGAACGCACGCCGGCGAGATCACCGGTCCCGTCGCCGTTGCTGTCGGCGAAGCTCCGCGGGTAGACCTGGTAGATGACCGCGCCGCGCCACCAGTTCTCGTCGGCCTCGGGCTGAGGGGTGTCTGCCACGTCAACGTCCTTTCGGGCAGGTGGGACCCCGCCGCCGGCCCCTGATGGCGGGGATGTGGGCATGAGGGCCGGCGGCGGAGTGCTGATGGGTGGTGCGTTCGTCAGTGCGGGGTGCCGGAACGGCAGGTCAGCCCTTGAGGCTGCCGGCGGTCAGACCGGACATGATGTTGCGCTGGAAGAGCAGGAAGATCAGCAGGGTCGGCAGCGCCGAGATGGCGAGCGCGGCGATGAGCACGTTCTCCGGGACGCCCTGCGACAGCGAGTTGATGCCGAGGTTGATCGGCTGCTTGTTCGGGTCGGGCTCCACCAGCATCGGCCAGAGGAAGTCCTTCCAGACGTTCACCACGGCGAAGATGGACACCACGCCGAGGATCGGCCGGGACATGGGCAGCACGATCGACCACAAGGTCCGCAGCGGGCCGGCGCCGTCGATCGCGGCGGCGTGCAGCAGGTCCTGCGGAATCGAGTCGAAGAACCGCTTCAGCAAGAAGATGTTGAAGCCGTTGGCCACCGTCGGCAGCCAGATCGCCCACGGCGTGCCCACCAGGTTGAAGTGCAGCACCGGCAGGTCGAGCACTGTCGCGTACTGCGGCACGATCAGCACGGTGGAGGGGATCATCAGCGTGGCGAGCATGCCGCCGAGGATCGCCTTGCCGAAGATCGGCCGGAGCTTGGAGACCGCGTACGCCGCCGCCACGTCGAAGACGAGCTGGAAGGCGAGCGCGCCGAACGCGTAGTACATGGTGTTGAAGAGCAGCCGGGCGATCTTCAACTGGGTCCACGCGGTGTGGAAGTTCTTCGGCTGCGGGTGCTTCGGGAAGAAGGTGGGCGGATTGGCCACCACTTCCTGGGCGGATTTGAAGCCGCCGGTGGCCATCCAGTAGAGCGGGCCGAGGAAGACCAGCGTGAAGACCACCACGATCACGCTCAGCACGGTCCAGTAGACGATTCTCCCCTTGCGGCGGCTGAGCGCGGCCGAGGAGATCAGGGTGCGGTTCTGCGAGGAAAACGTCGCTGCCATGGTCCTTTTCCTTCCTCAGTCGCTGTCGGCGTTGCGGCTGACCCGGGTGTAGATACCCGAGAAGATGCCCAGAACGACCAGCAGGAAGAGGCCGAGCGCCGCGGCGCTGCCGAGGTTGTTGTAGCGGAATCCGTACTGGTAGACCATGTAGACGACCGTCATGGTGGAGTTCTCGGGCCCGTTGCCCCCGGTGAGCAGGAAGACGTTGGTGAATTCCTGCATGGTCGCGACGATCTGGAGCAGCAGCATGAGTGAGAGCACCATCCGGGTCTGCGGGATGGTGACGTGCCAGATCTTGCTGAACAGGCCGGCGCCGTCCAGGTCGGCGGCCTCGTACAGCTCACCGGGGATGTTCTGCAGCGCGGCCAGGTAGATCAGGGTGGCGCTGCCCAGGTTCAGCCAGGTCGCCGCCACCACCACCGAGATCATCGCGGTACTGGACGAGTCCAGGAATTGTGATGTCGGTAGGTGCAGGTGCTTGAGAATGCTGTCGAAGAGCCCGTAGTCGGGATTGTAGAAGTACTTGAACAGCAGCACGCCCGCCACCGGCGGGAGCATGACCGGCAGATACACCAGAATCCGCAGGTAGGCCTGCGCGTGCTTGAGTTCATTGAGCACGATCGCTATCACGAACGGAACCGCGAAGCCGATCACCAGCGCCATGCCGGTGAACTCCGCGGTGTTCTTCCAGGCGGTCCAGAAGTACGGGTCGTGGTAGACGCGGTCGATGTTCTTCCAGCCGACCCAGTGGGTCTCGCCCCGCTTCTTCTCCTGGAAGCTCATGATGAATTCGCGGACCATCGGGTACCACGAGAACATCAAGAAGCAGAGCACGGCGCCGATGAGGAAGCCCTGGGCCTGGAGGTTCTGCCGGACTTTGCGGCTGAAGCCGCCTCGGGCCGGACCGCCGGCTGGCCCGGAGGGGCGCCCGGCGTGGCGCTTGGTCAGATTCTCGGGGACGGTCGTCGCCGCCATGGGTGCTCCTCGACTGAATTCGGTACCGGAAGCCGATGCCGCCCGAGCGGGGGCCGGTCGCCGACCGGCCCCCGCTGGGCTGTGCTGTTACTGGCTTGCGGCCAGCAGCGAGTTGACCTGCGTCTCCGCGGTGGAGAGCAGCTTGTCGATGTTGGCGCTCTTGTTGGTCAGAACACCCGACATCACGGTGTCGAGCACGGTGTAGATCTTCTGCGCGTTCGGCGGCTCGGGGAGCACCGGCACCTGCGCGTCGACGTAGGTCTTGAAGTTGTCGACCGGGATGGTGGCGCTGGCGGTCTTGAGCGCGGTGTCCTGGTCCTTGGCGGCACCGGTGAAGAAGAACGGCTCCGGCAGACCCACGGGCAGGCCGTCCGCCTTGTTGCGGGCGTAGTTGAACTGGCCCTTGCCGAGGGTCAGGAACTTGAAGTTGACCCAGGCGATGCCGGCCTTGATCTGGTCCGGCGTGTCGCTCTTCTTGAACATGTAGTCGTTGCCGCCGAAGAGCGCGGTCTGGCCGCCGGGGATCGGCGCCATGCCGAGGTCCTTGTAGTCGGCCTTGTACTGCTGGACGACCAGCGGGACGTCGTCGGGGGCGCCGACGTACATGCCGATCTTGCCGGTGCCCATCGCCTTCTGGACGTCACCCCACTGCAGACCGGGGGTGGCGGGCAGGCTCTTGTCGGTCCAGCGCATCTGCTGAAGGGTGGTCAGCACCGACTTGGTCTGCGCGTTGTTGAAGGCGGCCTTGGTCGCGTCGTCGTTCACGGCCTTGCTGCCGACACCGAACATCTCCGACACCAGGTGCCAACCGCCCTGGTTGCCGCCGGCGTTCTCCATGAAGCCGTTGATGCCCTTGCTGCCCAGCTTGTCCTGGATCGTCTTGGCGTCGGTGCGGATCTCGTCCCAGGTGGTCGGGGGCTTGTTGGGGTCGAGCCCGGCCTCCGAGAAGATCTTCCGGTTGTAGATCAGGCCCATCTGGTAGTTCGAGGTGGGCAGACCGTAGAGCTTGCCGCCGTCCTTGAGGACGTTCAGCACACCGGAGTCGATGTTGTTGAGGTTCGGGATCGTCTTGGCGTTGATGTAGTCCGAGATGTCGGCGGCCTGGCCGGAGTCCAGCACCTGCTGGAGGTCGGTCATGTACGTGTAGAACGTGTCGGTCTCGCTGCCCGCCTGGAGCTGGGCGGTGAACTTGGCCGGGTCCTCACACGGGAACGCGTCCTTGCTCTTGACCGTGACGTTCGGGTACGTCTTGTTGAACTCGGCGACGTCGTCGATCCACTGCTTGCGCTCGGCCGCCTTGGTGGTCGGCGGCTCGCAGTCGACGCTGATGGTCACCTTGGTCTTCGGGTCCAAGGGAGTGCCGGCGCTCGAGCCCGCGGCGCTCGGCTTGCTGCTGCTGTCGCCGCCGCCCTTGTCGTTGTTGCTGGAGCACGCGGCGCCGGTCAAGCCGATACCTGCGACCAGTGCGACTGCCACCAGTCTGCGGTAGCCGTTTTTTGTCATCCTCTTCTTACCCTTCCCCTGAACCACTGCGCGTCGTTGGACTGCGATCTGGGACCCCCGCGGCACGTGATGCACATGAGTCCGGCGCCCGTTTGCGCCGCCGTCCCGGGTTGGCTCAACGTACTTAACCCGATAGATGTCCGCAAGATGTCGCGCGAATTTCGCAAAGACACGACTTGGTCACGACGCTGAGCGGCGTACGGCTGACAGCGAACCCCCGCTCGTCACAGGCCCGATACGGCCCCCAGCGGACCGTGTGCGGCCCGCAGACGACGGAGCCGGGGCAGGGAACGATTCCCTGCCCCGGCGCTGTGCTGCCGTGGATGTACGCGCTACGCGGTGGCCGCGCGGGTTTCCGGATGGGGGATGCGGGCGGTGTGCGGAACCGGGCCGGTGGAGCCGCGGACCACCAACTCCGGTTCGAAGAACAGCTCGTCGTGGTCGACGGAGGCACCGCTGATCTCGCCGGCCAGCAGGTCGACCGCGGCCCGGCCCATCGCCTCGATCGGCTGCCGGACCGTGGTCAGCGGCGGCTCGGTGCAGTTCATCAGCGAGGAGTCGTCGTAACCGATGACCGAGACGTCCTCGGGCACCGACAGCCGCCGCCGGCGGGCGGCCCGGATGCAGCCGAGCGCCAGCAGGTCGGAGGCACAGATGAAAGCGGTGATGCCGCGGGTCAGCAGCCGGCTGGCGGCGGCCTGCCCCCCTTCGAGGGTGAACAGCGCGTGCTCGACGGTGACCGAGGGATCCACCCGGCGGGCGGCGGCGAGCTTGCGGCGTGACGGTACGTGGTCGGGCGGGCCGAGAACCAGCGCGATCCGCTGGTGGCCGAGCGAGATCAGATGGTTCATCGCCTGCTCCACCGCCACGGCGTCGTCGCAGGAGACCCGCGGGAAGTCCAGATGGTCGATGGCGGCGTTCATCAAGACGGTGGGCAGGTTGCGTTCGGCGAGGCGGGCGTAGTGGTCGTGCGGAGACTCGGCCTGGGCGTAGAGACCGCCGAAGAAGACCACCCCTGACACGTGTTGCTGCAGCAGCAGCTCCACATAGTCGGCCTCCGAGACGCCTCCGGCGGTCTGCGTGCACAGCACAGGAGTGAAGCCCTGCTGGGCCAGCGCACCGCCGACGACTTCCGCGAAAGCGGGGAAAATCGGGTTCTGCAGCTCGGGCATGACCATGCCGACCAGCCGGGCGCGTTCCCCGCGCAGCTGGGTGGGCCGTTCGTATCCGAGCACGTCAAGGGCGGTGAGGACCGCGGCCCGTGTCGCGTCGGAGACTCCAGGCTTCCCGTTCAGCACTCGGCTGACGGTGGCCTCGCTCACCCCGACCTTCTTTGCCACCTCGGCAAGTCGTCGTGTCATGGCGTCGATTCTAGTACAGGAAGCGCAAGATTCTTGCGGTCATTTTGCGAGATCTCTGCAAGTCATCCAATTTTTGCGAAATCCGATCGAGATATTGCTGTGTCATGTTCGTCATCCGTATGGTGGCCCGCATCTCACGCGACACACGCCAGAAGGGACACCCCACACCCCCATGGACACCAGACGTCGCTCATCGGTCTGGCTCGCCACGGCGACCGCGGCAGCGGTGGCGGCCGGCGGTCTCGCCCTCGCGATGACCGCCCAGAGCGCCACCGCGGCCCCCACGGTATCGACGGTCTCGCCCTTCGATGTCAGCGGTGGCGCCACCGTGCCGTTCACCGAGTACGAAGCCGAGGCCGCGGCCACCAACGGGTCGGTCATCGGCCCCGATTACACCCAGTCCACGGTGGCCTCGGAGGCCTCCGGCCGCCGTGCGGTCACCCTCAGCGGCACCGGCAAGTACGTCGAGTTCACGCTGACCAAGGCGGCCAACGCGGTCGACGTGGCGTACAACCTGCCGCGCGGCGCCTCCGGCACCGTCTCGGTCTACGTCAACGGCACCAAGATCGGCACGAAGCTGCCGGTCACCGCCCAGTACTCGTACGTGGACACCGGCAACATCGCCGGCTCGAAGACCCACCACTTCTTCGACGACTCCCGTATACAACTGGGCCAGAACCTGGCCGCCGGCGCCAAGGTCAGGCTGCAGCTCGACTCCGGCGACACCGCCTCGGCCACCATCGACCTGGCCGACTTCGAGCAGGTGGCCGGCGCCGCCGCCCAGCCTGCCAACTCGATCTCGGTGGTCACCGACGGCGCCGACGCCAGCGGCAACGGCGACTCCACCCAGGCGTTCCGGCAGGCCATCTCCGACGCCAAGGCCCAGGGCAAGGAGGTCTGGATCCCGCCGGGCACCTTCACCCTCACCTCGCAGATCCCGGCCGACAACGTCACCCTGCGCGGCGCCGGCAACTGGTACTCGGTGGTGCACAGCTCGCACTTCATCGACCAGACCAGCGCCACCGGCAACACCAAGCTGTACGACTTCGCGGTGATCGGCTCGGTCAGCGTCCGCAACGACAACTCGCCGGACAGCTTCGTCACCGGCAGCCTCGGCCCGAACTCCGTGGTCCAGGGCATGTGGATCCAGCGCGAGAAGTGCGGCCTGTGGCTGACCGGCAACAACACCAACCTGCTGGTGCAGAACAACCGGATCATCGGCACCACCGCCGACGGCATCAACCTCGACGGCAGCGCCAGCGGTGTCCAGGTGAAGAACAACTTCCTGCGCAACCAGGGTGACGACTCGCTCGCCATGTGGTCGCTGGGCTCGCCCGACACGGGCAACACCTTCAGCAACAACACCATCGTGCAGCCCAACCTGGCCAACGGCATCGCGATCTACGGCGGCAGCAACAACACCGTCAGCAACAACGTGATCGCCGACACCAACGCGCTGGGCAGCGGCATCGCCATCTCCAACCAGGCGTTCCTGCAGCCGTTCAACCCGCTGTCGGGCACCGTCACGGTCTCCGGCAACACCTTGATCCGTACCGGCGCGCTCAACCCCAACTGGGGCCACCCGATGGGCGCGCTGCGCGTCGACAGCTACGACTACGCGATCAGCAACAACATCCAGATCAGCAGCACCAAGTTCATCGACAGCCCGTACAGCGACTTCGAGTTCGTCTCCGGCGGCGGCCACGGCTACACGATCAGCGGCGTCACGGTGAGCGGCGCGACCGCGTCGGGCACCGGCACCGTCGTGGTGCAGGCCGAGACCCCCGGCTCCGCGTCCTTCAGCAACGTGACGGCCACCGCCACCGGCGCGACCGGCGTCTACAACTGCTCCTACCCCACCAACCTGCCGGCCTTCACCATCAACAAGGGTGCGGGCAACAGCGGCTGGGACGGCCTCTGGGGCAACTGCAGCACCTGGCCGCAGCCGGGCGCCGGCTCCACCGGTGGTGCCACGGGCGGCACCACCGGTGGCGGCACCACGCCGCCCACCACGCCGCCCACCACGCCGGCGGGCGGCAACCTGGCGCAGGGCCACTCGGCCAGCGCCTCGTCCACCACGCAGACCTACACCGCGGCCAACGCGGTGGACGGCAACGCCAGTACGTACTGGGAGTCGGCCAACGGGGCCTTCCCGCAGACGCTCACCGTGGACCTGGGCGCCGCGAAGTCGGTCGGCAAGGTGACGCTGAAGCTGCCGCCGTCCACCGACTGGGCGACCCGGACCGAGACACTGAGCGTGCTGGGCTCGACCGACAACAGCAACTGGGCCACGCTGAAGGCTTCGGGCGGGGTCACTTTCAACCCGGCCTCCGGCAACACCGCGACGCTGACCTTCACCGCCGCGAACGAGCGCTGGATCCGCCTCAACGTCACCGGTAACACCGGCTGGCCGGCCGGCCAGATCTCCGAATTCGAGGTGTACTCCTCGTAGTTTTCCCCGGCCCAGCCATCACACCCGGCGGCGGTTCCCCTTGCGGGGGCCGCCGTCGGGCGTTTCGCCGTGCTCGCGCAGGTGCAGCGCGCGCAGCGCGATCTCGGTGGCGAACCGCTCGTCGGGATCGGCCAGTTGATCGCCGAAGGCCCGGTCCAGGATGCGCAGCCGGTAGCGGACGGTCTGCGGGTGCACCCCGAGCTGCTCGGCGACCTGGACGGCGGTGCCGCGGGTGGTCAGCCAGATGCGCAGGGTGTCGATCAGCCGCGCCCGCTGGGTCGCGGTCAGCCCGGCCAGCGGGCCGAGGTACTTGCGGGCGATCTGGTCGGCGAGCGCCGGATCGCCGAGCAGCCACAGCGGCAGCAGGTGGTCCTCGCTCATGGTCACCGCGTCCCGGCCGGCGTCCCCGAGGCCGGGCCGGACACCGGTGCCGCCGCGGCTCGCGGTGCCGTGGACGGCGCGGGCGGCGCGGTCCGCGGCGGTGCCGTGCCCGGAACCGTGCGCCGTGCCGTGCCCCGTGCCGTGTCCTGGGCTGTGTCCCGTGCCGTGTCCTGGGCTGTGTCCCGGGCCGTGCGCCGCGTCCAGTTCCGCATCGTGCCCGAGCAGGCCGGCGTCGGCGAGGGCGAGGGTGTGCCGGGCCCAGCGCAGCGAGTCGGCGGCCTCGCCGAGCACGGTGGTCAGTCCGACCGCGGCCCGGCAGCCCTTGAGCGCGATCGCCAGCGAGGCGCGCCGCTCGTCGGTGAACGGCCCGGGGACCAGCAGATGCGGCTCGGGGTCGGCGAAGTCCAGCAGGACGTCCTTGTCCAGCGCCGCCCGCGACGGCCGGGTGTCCGGGGCGAGCGCCACCAGCGTCACCTCCTCCGGCAGCGGCCACGCCGAGTGCTCGGCCAGTTCGGCCAGCGCGCTGCGGGCCACCGCGGTACCGCCCAGGATCCGCCGCAGCAGCCGGCGCCGCCGGTTGTCCGGCTCCTCGCCCAGTTCCGCCAGCGCCTGCACGTAGCCCTCGCGGGAGAGTTCGGCCAGGTCGCCCATGTACGCGAACAGCGCGTCGGCGAAGGTGAGCATGAAGGACGCCGACAGGTTGTAGCGGCGCCCGACGGTACGCACCCGGCGCAGCGCCACCTGGCAGCCGATCCGGTACGCGGCCTGGAGATTGTCCAGGCTCCGGCCCTCGTACGCCTCGAAGCGGCCGAACTGGCGGCACAGATCGTCGCGCAGCGCGGTGGTGGCGGTGGGTGCGGCCACCCGGTCCACGAAGGTGGCGATATTCTGCTCGATCCCGATTTTGATCACCCGGGCGTTCGGGCCTTCCAGCAGGTGACCGTATTCGGGGATGGCCGTGACGATTTCCGCCGCCATCTCTTTTAATAAGCTGGGCAGTTCCGGTCTCATCACGGCGGCGAACTCCCGTGGAATCGGACCCAGCGGTTCCACCTGATCCGGAGTCTGCCGCGTGACGGGCATACTCGTGCCCCCTCCCAGCCGCTGCGTTGCGTGGTGACGGCAACATAGACCAAACGTGCACTGAGCGCAGCCCCCCGGTCACGGAAACGTTCCCATCGGGGCCCGCGCGGGCGGCCCGCGGCGGCGCTG
>NZ_FMCH01000063.1 GCF_900091855.1 Streptomyces sp. DvalAA-14 | reverse complement strand
GCAGTTGATCGGCTAGTTGGTGGACCGGGCCCGTGCTGGCGGGCTGCAGTTGACCGGCGAGGGCGGGCTGTTGCAGCAGTTGACCAAGCGGGTGCTGGAGTCCGCCCTGGAGGGCGGGATCACCGATCACCTCGGCTATGAGAAACACGGCCCGGCCGGTGCCGGCAGCGGCAAGTCCCGCAATGGTGTGCGGGCCAAGACCGTGCTGACCGAGGTCGGACCGGTCGAGATCGAGGTGCCCCGCGACCGGGAGGGCAGCTTCGAGCCGCAGATCGTCAGGAAGTGGCAGCGGAGGCTGACCGGTGTCGACGAGATGGTGCTGTCCTTGTCGGCCCGGGGTCTGACGCACGGCGACATCTCGGCGCATCTGGCCGAGGTCTACGGGGCCAGCGTTTCCAAGTCGACGATCTCGACGATTACCGACAAGGTCATGGACGGCATGGCCGAAGTCGACGATCTCGACGATTACCGACAAGGTCATGGAGGGCATGGCCGAATGGCAGAACCGGCCCCTCGATCCGGTCTACCCGGTCGTCTTCATTGACTGTATTCATGTGAAGGTGCGTGACGGGCAGGTCGCCGACCGGCCGGTCTACGTCGCCCTCGCGGTCACCGTCGACGGCACCCGCGACATCCTCGGTCTGTGGGCCGGCGACGGCGGCGAGGGCGCCGAGTACTGGCTGCAGGTGCTGACCGAGATCGGCAACCGCGGTGTCGAGGATGTGTGCATGGTCGTCTGCGACGGGCTGAAAGGCTTGCCCGACGCGATCGGGACGGTCTGGCCGCGGGCGATCACGCAGACCTGTGTCGTTCACCTGATGCGGGCGTCGTTCCGTTACGCGGCCCGCCGGGACTGGGACAAGGTCTCCTGAGCGCTCAAGCCGATCTACACTGCCCCGACCTCGGACGCGGCCGAAGAGCGGTTCCTGGAATTCCAGGAGGAATGGGGCACCGAATACCCCGCGATCGTGCGGCTCTGGTCCAACGCCTGGGCCGGGGTCGTGCCCTTTCTCCGGTTCGACGCTGAGATCCGCAGGGTCGTCTGCACCACCGACGCGATCGAGTCGGTCAACGCCCGCATACGCAAGGCCGTCCGCGCTCGCGGGCACTTCCCGAACGAGGCCGCCGCGCTGAAGTGCGTCTGCATGGCTGTCATGAGCCTGGACCCCACCGGCGCCGGCCGCAAACGCTGGACCATGCGCTGGAAGCCCGCACTCCAGGCCTTCGACGGCCGACTCTCCATCGGCCGCCGCTAGCCCGCACAAACCCAGTTACACCGGTCGCTGGACAGACTCGGTTTCCGGGACCTGGCGCACGCGGTGCTGTTTCTGCCTGGCCGGGGCGCGGTGCTGTGGCTGGATGACGACGGCGATAGCGCGCGTGCGGCGCCGGGTCGGCGTACCGGTACTGCTTCGAGAGTGTGGTGGTGGGCGACGGCCGCCGGGAGCGCAGGATGCCGCTGCCGGTCGGCCAGGAGGCTGGCCGGGGTGCCGGCGGGGGAGTACACCGCCCCGCACCGGGCCCGCGCCGCCGGAGGGACCGAGCCGGGGCCCCTGACCGCGGCCCAGCTCCCCGGGCCCCGGCACTCATGCCGGCACGTGCGGCGGCACCGCGGCGAGTCAGCGCCGCGCGGGTTCCGGGCCGATGCCGGGGAGTAGCATCGGCGGCCCTGTGAAGTGGGGGAAGGGGAATGGGTGTCGTTGCGCTATTACCTCTACGTCAGTGACGCCAAGGTCGACATGATGCTGGCCCAGATCGATCCGAAGTGGGAGCGCAAGCGGGTCACCGAGTTCAGTTTCGGGCTGAAAATGCTGGGGGCCCGGCACAGTGTGGAGAGCGCGGGCACGGAGCGTATCGCCCGTCTCGAGCGGGTGGTGCGCCATCTGGAGGACCACGGCGACCTGGGTGGCGTGGACGAACCCGGGCAGTACGTGCGCGGGGTGCTGCCGATGCAGTGGGGACCCGTCGGCGACAGCGGCATCGTGTACTTCGGCGGGCGCAGCGACCGGACCATCGTGGGCCTGGGCGGCTCGGCGGGGCACGTGCTGGGCGCCCAGCAGGCCGGAAGCCCCGCGCAGCACCGGATGAGCGGTTCCGTGACACCGACGATGCTGGTCCATCTGGCCGCCCTGTTGGAGGAACCCGTGGTTCCCGACGCCCTGGCCACCGTCGTCAAGGCCAACGCCGTGCTCCGCGGCCCCGCCCAGAGCATCGAGTTCGTGGCCAGGCGGCTGCTGTACGGACCGTGTCCCTACCCGGAGCTGTACCCGGTGGGGGACATGGCGGTCCTGCTCGGCAGCCCCCTGTATGTGGCGCTGGCCGAATGAGACGGCGTAGCGAGCGCGGAGCGGACGCCCGGGGACCGGCCATGTCGTCGGTGATCGACGCGACGCGGGGCGTCCTGCTGGAGCTCGGCATCCATCCGCTGGCCCTGGCCATCGACGCCGGCGGCGCCCGGTTGTCGGCCGTCATGGACGACAGCGCCCTGCGGACCCGCAGCCGGGGACCGTACAGCCCCGAAAACCTGCCGCCCGAGGCCCTGGAGATGGTGGATGCCGTGCTGCTGCGCGGGTGGCACCGGCCGCGGCCCGAGTTCACCATCGAGGGCGGCGGAAAGTGGCCGGGGCTGCTGGTGCAGTTCCATGCCGAGTGGGTAGCCGTGCGCTACGTGGTGCCGGAGGCCGTGCCGCCGGAGCTGTACGTACCGCCGCCCGGCCAGGTGACGCTCAGCGGCGACATCCGCCTGGCCCTGGAGCAGCTCGCGAACTCGCTGCGCATCGTGGGGCGGCACCTCGGCGCGGAGCCGCCCCTCGCGCTGTCGTTGAGCTACCCCGACGACCCGGACTACGACGAGGCACGGGCGGAGTCCCTTCCCGAGGAATGGCGGGACGTGCTCCCGCCGGTCGTCGCCGCCCTCGACATCGACCGGAGCGGCTTCACACGCGAGCAGCGGGAGGCGCACGACGAGGCCCTGCGCCAGGCCCTGTACGGCGGGCAGGGCTGGGAGCAGCTGGGTCGGACCGGGTTCCGCGTCCGCACCGGGTACGCGTGCCTGCGTGACGGCGGGACCTGAACGGGCCGTTTCCCCGGCCGCAGCACTGCCACCGGCGTGGGCCTGAACGGCCGTCAGAAGTCCGCCAGCACCGCGGTCAGCTCGTCCGCCGTGCGGACGGTGACGGCCGGGTCGTCGTTCAGCGCCTCGTCGATGACCTCGGCAAGCCGTCGCGGCAGGGACGGATCTCGTTCCCTGACCGGCACCACGGGCTCGCGCAGCGCCACCGCGACGGGGTCCTTGTGCGGCGGGAAGTCGCGCGGCGTGGCGCCGGTGAGCATCCAGTACAGGCAGGCGGCGCTCGCCCACACATCCACCTCGGGCCCGGCGTACTTGTAGCCGATCAGCTGGGTGCGCGCCATGAACGGGATCGTGCCGCCCATCGCGCCCGTCCTGGTGTGGCCGGACAGGCCCGCGTGTTCGAACGCCTTGGCCAGACCGAAGTCGGCGAGCTTGACCACGGGCCCGCCGTCGGGCCCGGGGCCGGCCAGCAGGATGTTGGCGGGCTTCACGTCGCGGTGCACCAGTCCGTGCACCACGGCCGGCGCACCGTCCTGCTGCCGCAGCGCGGGCAGCTCCGCGCGGTGGGCGTAGGCCAGTCCCGCCAGCACCTGCCGGACGACGCCCAGGGCCTGGGCCGGCGGCACCTTCCCCCCGTGCCGCGCGGCGAACCCTTCGAGGCTGCCGCCGGGGCAGTACTCGCCGGCGAAGTAGAAGGCGCGCTGGTCGTCGCCGCTGTCGCGGAACTCCACGATGTTCCGGTGGCGCAGCGCACGGACGCTCTCCAGCTCACGCCGCAGGGCGAAACGGGCGCGGTCGTCGGCCTGGCGGGTGGCCGGCACCTGTTTGAGGGCGACGAGATCGCCGGTCGCCAGGCTGCGGGCCAGCCGGACGACGCCCTGCGAGCCGCGGCCCAGCTCGCGCACGACGCGGTAGCCGGGCACCTCGGGCGGTACGAAGGAGTCCAGGGGGTCGAGGGGGTCGCGGCCCGCGGCCGGTTCCTGCTCGGGCACCTGGGTCACCGTGATCCGCAGCAGCACGTCGCCGATGCGGATCTCGTCGCCGTCGGCCAGCGGCTGCTCGGTGAGCCGGCCGAGACGGCGGTCGTTGACGAAGGTGCCGTAACTGCTCCCCAGGTCCCGCACCTGCAACCGCGGCGGGTCGACGTCCAGCCGGCAGTGCCGCCGGGACACGCTGCGGTGCCGGTCGGGGATGCGGATACGGCAGGCGTCGGACCGGCCCACCTCGCAGGTGACGGGTACCTCGAAGAGGTGGTCGCCGACCTCGTCGCCGGTGTGCACCGAAACCGTTACCCGTGCCGTCACGCCTCGTCCGTCCTCGCAGCGGTGAAGTCGTAGTCGTAGTCGAGCTCCCACAGCCGCAGGCCGGGCCGGTAGTCGGCCGAGACGAGGTACCGGCCGTCGGCGGCGAACATCACCAGGCACACGCCCTCGGGATGGCCCGCCAGGGTGTGCAGGCGCCGCCCCGTGCGCACGTCCCACACATGGAGTTCCCGGTCGTGGGCCGTGGCCGCATGGCGCCCGTTGGGGCTCAGTTCGAACAGGTCGCTGTACCAGGGCACCTCGCCCACGGTCCGGCCGGTAGCCGTCTCCCACACCTCCAGGGTCTGGCCGGCGGTGTGGGTCGCCGCGGTGCTCCCGTCGGCGCTCAGCGCGAAGGACTCGGAGTGCCCGTCCCGCTCGTAGAGCACGCGGCGCCGGCGCACGTCCCACACCGACATCCGGAACCCGGTGTAGACGAAGAGCCGCGTGCTGTCCGGTGCGAACCGCACATCGGGGTTGGCGGAGGCTGAGGGGAAGGCGAGCAGTGGGCGTCCGGTACCGGTGTCCCACAATCTGCCGGTGTCGTCCTCCCTGCCGACCGAGGCGGCAAACCGTGCGTCGGGCGACAGCCGCACCAGGTGCACGGCCCCGTCGTGCGCCACCATCGTGCGCTGCAGGAAGGCCGGACGCAGCTGCCACAGGCACAGCGCCCCGTCCTCGTCGCCGACCAGCGCGTACTGGCCGGCCCGGTCCATGGCGAGGGCCTTCACCCTGCCGTGGTCGCCGTGCAGCTCGCGGCTCCTGGACCCGGAGTCGAGGTTCCACAGGTGTGCGGTGCCCGCCCAGTCGGCCGTGACGGCGAGGCGTCCGTCGTCGGCGACCTCGACGGTGTGGGTGTTGCCCGAAAGGGTTTCCGGAAAGGTGTACTGGACCCGGCCGGTCGGCAGGTCGCACACATGGACGCGGCCGAATGCGCCGGGGATCACCATCCGGGTGCCGTCGTGCGTCGGGGCCACCAGGACCTTCTGGGCGAGCACCGTGCCGTGGAAGTCGTAGCAGTCCCAGATGCCGAGCAGGGCGGTGCGTCTGCCCGCGGCCCTGCCCAGCTCCGCCCACTGCCGCCGCAGTTGGGGATGCCGCTCGAAGCCGGGGATGGCGCGGGCGGCCCGGAGCTGTTCGGCGGCCGCGGCCGGGTCGCCCGCCTCGGCCAGCGCCGCGGCCCGCGCGGCGATGCGTGCCATGTCCGCCTCGCGCCGGGCCAGGGCCTGCGCGGCGGCGGGTCGCCCGTAGTGCCAGCCGGCGCGGAAACCGGCCGGGGCCAGGCGGTGGATCTGGATGCCGCCGTTCTTGTCGCCGACGACCGCGAGCCGGCCGTCGCCGCTGAGGGCCAGGGAGGCCAGGATGAGCAGAACGGGCAGATCGGGCCGGGGGCCCGGCACGATCTGCGTACTGATCGTGTGCAGGCAGCGGCCGGACGACAGCTCCCAGATCCGCAGCGGCCCGCTCCCGTTCAAGGAGACCGATGCGGCGATCGTGGCGTCGCCGTTGAGCACGACGCGGTCGTGGCGGCCGATCCCGTTGGGCACGGTGGCGCGGATCCGGTCGGTGGCGCATTCCCATACCCGGGCCGTCGTCGACCAGCGGCCCAGCAGCAGGGCGGCCGTGCCGTCGGGAGTGAACGCCACCTGGTCGATGTCGGTGCTGTACCGGTCCGCTGACATGACCAACTGGTGCAGGGGGCGGCCCCGGGCGATGTCCCAGGTCACGACGCTGCCGCTGTCGGGGGCGGCGGACACTGCCGTGCTGCCGTCCTCGGCGAGGGCGACGCGGGAGACCGGGGCCGGCTCGTAGTGGATCTGCGGCAGCACCCGCCCGGTTGCGGGCTCCAGTTTCTGGTGCGAGGCGGGCGGGTGCTCCAGCGTCCGCCGCAGCCGCCCGGCCCGGGCTTCCCACACCTCCACCTGGCCGGTGCGGTAGGCCACCGCGGCGCCGCCCGAGCTGTTCAGCGCCAGCGCCGTGACCTCCGGGCCCCGCTGCCCGACCGTGCCCAGCAGGGTGCCGGCGGTCAGGTCCCACAGCTCGACGGGCCCGTGGCGGTGGCCCACCAGGCCGGTCGTGCCGTCGGGGGTCACGGCGACGGCGGCCACCGGATCGGGACCGTCCTGGGCCGCGCCGGCTCCCGCGGCCGGCAGTTCGTGGCGGCAGCGGCCGGTGGCCGTGTCCCACACCCGGGTCCGGCCGTCCGCACCGCCGCTGAGCACCACCGTCCCCGCGGCGTCCACCGCGACCGCCCGCACCTCGCTCTGGTGGCCGGTGAGCCGCTCGGGCCCGCGTGCGGGCCCGCGTGCGGGGCCGCGGCGGGCCAACTCCGCCAGCGCAGCCCGCACCTCGGGGCCGTCGGGCGCGTCCGCGAGGAGCGCGCGGGCCGCGGCGTCGTCCCCCCGCTCCACCTGCACGAGGCCGAGCAGCCGGTCGACCTCGTCGTCCGGTCCGCCCAGGGCCTTCACCGTCCGCAGGCCGGACAGCACGTCCTCGTCCGAGAAGGAGCCCTGCCGCCACCGGTACAGCGACTGGTTGTAGACGGTGGGCAGGTGGTGCTGGTCGATGTGCCTGGCCTCGCCCCACAGGTCCTCCGCCTCATCGGCGCGGTCCAGGTCGAGCAGCGACAGCGCCTGGTTGGACAGCGAGTCGGCGAGCAGCCGCACGGCCTGCGCGGGCACCCGCGGATACGGTGTGCCGACGGCGTCCCGGTAAATCTCCGCCACGGCCGCCGCGATCTCGTCCATCCCGCGCGGGCGTCGGGCGGGGTCGACCTCGAAGCACCGCATCAGCAGGTCGGCCAGGCCCGCCGGCATCGCGGGCACGCCCGTCGCCGGGCGCCCCGACGCCAGGAAGGCGGCGAACACCTCGGGCGCCAGCTGCCCGTGGCGGGACGGCGGCCCGCCGGTGAACATCTCCAGCACGCTCAGCGCCCAGGACCAGATGTCGGTGGCGCGGGTGAGCGTGGTGCCGGCGCCGTGCGCGGCGTCGGCCTGCTCCGGGGAGCAGTACGCGGGCGTCATCCCGCCGTAGCTGGCCAGCAGGCTCGCCTGAGGCGGTGCGGGTGCGCTCTCCCCGGCCGCGGCGCGGGCGCCGGCCAGACCGAAGTCGGTCACCTTCGCCGTCCAGCCGTCGGCCGGGTCGACCATGACGTTCGCGGGTTTGACGTCCTGGTGGATCAGCCCCTGCCGGTGCGCGTGACCGATGCCCCAGGCCATCTGCACCGCCAGGTCGAGCAGCCGTGCGAGCGGGCCGTCGCCGCCCGGGGCGTACAGCCGCGCGTCCGCCACCAGCTCGGCGAGCGAGCCCCCGGGCACCCACTCGGCGAACACGCACGGCACGGCGTCCACCTGGCGGACGTACAGGCAGGCGACGACGTGGGGGTGCAGGCCCAGGCCGACCCAAGTGCCCGCCTCCCGCTCGAACCCGCCCCGCCCCACGACCGTGGCGACCAGCTCGGGCCGGGGCACCTTGACGGCGAGGTCGGTGTTCCAGGCACGGTGGCGGACCTTGTACACCAGGCCCATGCCGCCGCCTTCCAGCACCTCGCACACCTCGTAGAGGCCGAGGACGACGTCCCCGCGCCGCCACCTCCCTGTCGCCATGCCCCTCAACCTGCCGCAGTGAGGGGCAGGTTGGCAACGCGCCGACGGGCGCACCCCGTCGCCTCCCCCGCCGCGTTCTTGACCGAGGGCGTCGGATCGCGGGACGGTCGGTTGCGCAACTACCCGCAACTGGCTTCCTCCGGAGGCGATCAAGGCGTTACTTTTCTTCGGCACCGACCCGAACTCGGGTGGCGGGAACTGCCCGGCGGTGTGGGTGGACACCGACACCGCGCAGGGGCCGGAGCTGGTCCTGCAGGGCAAGTTCGCTGACGCGGCGACGCGGGCCGCCTGCCGTCAGGACAGTCCGCCCGCAGACGACGAGGGGATCGTCCGGATCCCGCTCAGCATGGTGGAGCAGGTCAGGAAGGCGTGTGATGCCGCAGAAGCCGCCGGCGCCCGGCTTTGAGGACCTGCTCGACTCCGCCCAGCGCCACGCCCTGCACCTGGGAGCTGCGGGACGTCTACGCGGTGGGGGAGGAGCGGGAGGTCTACGAGGCCTACCTGCAGGACCGGCGGGTGCCTGCGGACGACTCGCCGTTCTGGGGCGGGTGGCTGCCGCTGGTTCAGAGGACCGTGGCCCGCGGGGTGAAGGTCTGGCGGGCGAGGGTGGTGTCCGAGCCGGTCACCGACTACATCCGCTTCGAGCACGCCATCACCGACGCCAACCTCCGCGCCGGTGAGCAGGTGCGGTGGCTGCCGCGCCGCCGCGCTTCCACGCTCGCGCTGCCGGGCAACGGCTTCTGGCTCATCGACGACCGCCTCGCGCGGTGGAACGTCTTCTCCGGCGACGGCCAGGCCCTGGAGCCCGACCACACCGAAGACCCCGGTGCGGTCAAGTTGTGCGCGCAGGCGTTCGCTTCGGTGTGGGACCTGGCGACCCCGCACACCGACTACCGCATCTGACCCCCGCACAGCCAAGGGTCGCCGATTCCATGACGACCGCTTCCCCATCGTCCAGCGCTCAGTCGGCCCGCGAGGCGCTCGCGGTGAGGTTGCAGCATCTGCGCAAGGACGCCGGCCTCACCGGGAAGGAACGTTCCGCCCGGTGCGGCTGGCACCCGGCGAAGACCACCCGGATCCAAAAGGGCGACGCCTTGCCCTCGGACGCCGACATCCGCACCTGGTGCACCGCGTGCGGCGCCGACGGCCAGGCGGACAATCTGGTAGTAGTTGGGGCGGGCCGCTGAACCGGGCAGCCCACTCCGAATGCAACCTTCAGATGGGTTCGCCTTCCCAGTCGTCCATATGTGATCGCGCTATGGTGAGAAAACTCCCAACTGCCGCCTGCAAATTTTGTGATGCCCGGGTGATTTCGGCGTATGTATGAAATTGGCCCTCATGCATTATGGCCATCTCATCGACTGGGAATCCGGGAAAAGAGTACGCCAGGTTGGCGTATCCGCTCAGCATGACTAAGACTTCAGTACAGGCTATGAGAACATCCTCAACCGAGTCGGCCACCTCCTGCGGTCCAAGGAGGCGTACTCTCATGGCTTGATCGGCGAACACATCTCCCATGTCCAGAAAATCCGAAAGTTGAGGCTGGGCAATAGGATCAGAATTCGGAGCTGTCGACCGTTTGATTTCGTTGCTTTTATCGACGACTTGCGACGCGAATGTGCGCACACTGGTGGCAAACGCTTCATAGGCAGGCTGACGCTCCGACCGACGCTGCCTCCTGTAGTCGCTCGTTGCGGTCTGTCGTGAGGTGTCAGTGGAGCCTCGTTTGCCAATCAGAGCTGTGACAACACCCCCTGCTACCGCTGCTAACCCAGCTATCACTGAGGCCGTCCCGCCGTCCATACTTATTCCTAACCTGCAGACTCATTGCGGCTCGTAGACCCATTAGTTTGCTTGCCTTTCCTATGCCGCGCCATGGGCAGGACGACTGGTTGTGTGTCACCGTCCGACTTCAGCAAGCCGTCTATGTCCAACGCATGTCGAGTTCGGTCAGTTCTTGGTGCCGCTCGTCGCTGAGTTTGTCGGCCCTGCGGCGGGCGTTGTCCACGAAGGTGCCCAACTTGACCTCTGTCACCGAACCGTCGGGCTCGGTGAGTCGCTCAACGGCCTTGCGCGGTACGTGCAGGCTTCCCTCGCGGGCGTGGAACTGCCTCGCCGCCCGAATGTTCGCCGCCCATTTGTCGGCCTGCGTACGGGGCGCCTGCGGCCTCTCCGAGGGGTCCGCCGGGCCGATGTCAAGCATGTTCTCCAGCATCCACTGCTGCGCGGGGGCGAGCTGGTCCCAGCCGAGGCGCTGCGCCTGGACCCACGCGCCCAGGTCCTCGCCCTGCACGGTGGCCTCGCCTGGAGCGGGCAGCGGGGCGCCGGCCTCGATGAGCTGGCGGCACAGGACGTAGGCCCGCTGCCACGCCACGGGCCAGGCCGGGCACCAGGACGGGTCGATGGCCTCCAGCTCATCCCGGCGTTCCTCGGTCAGCGTCCCGGCGGTGGAGCCGACCGGCAGCCCGGCTTCGCGCCGCGCCTCGATCTCCACCGTCCTGCGGCCCGCCGTCCTCAAATTTTTTGCCCACACCCCTACCGGATGTCCGTTCCAGACCGCCGTGGTGGGCGGGAGGAAGTGGCCGTGCTCGGCCGCCCACTCCCGAGCTGCTGACAGTCCCTCCTGAAAAGCGACGTCCCAGTGCGACCACAGCATCTGCAAATCTTCGAGTTCTTTGACCCGCGCGGGCTTCATCTCACCCGCGTTGTAGAACCGCCTCTGATCGGCGATCCATGTCCCAAGGGGAAAATCGGCCGGATCCCAGTCCTCGGGCGTCACGAATGCGTACGGGACTTTCAGATCCTCGTTCTCTTTCACATACCGCGTTGCGGCCTGGATTCCGTGGCGCCAGTACGTGTTTTCCGGCCGGAGAATCCGGAGGTTCATGAACTGCGCCAGAACGGCGGGATCGCGGGGTGTGGAGAACTGGAGCAGGCTCTGCGCGGGGACGGATGTTCCTTCCTGTCCATTGCCCGAACCGGTGGTGAGCGCGGACCGCTTCCGGGCCCGGCTGGTGGCCTGCTGTTCGGCCAGCTGCTCGATGGTGTCCGAGTCGTGCGAGCGCAGGGCAGCGAGCACCTTGGCCAACCCGTTGTAACCACGGCTGGTCAGCATCGCGTCGGGGTCCTCGCCCGGGGCCAGGAAAACCGGCACGACCAGCGACGCGGTCTTCTGCCCGCCCGGCTTCATCCGCAGGGCCCGGCCGACGATCTGGAGGATGTCGACAGCCGATCCCCGCACGTCGCCGAAGAAGACGCTGTCGCACCCCTTGGTGTCCACGCCCTCCCCGAGTACGCGAACAGAACTCAGCAGCCGCAGCCGCATCGGGACCAGGTCGCCGTCCTCCCGGCCGCCGACCGGGTCCGCGAACGTGGCCAGCGTCCCCGCCCGGTGCTGCGGCCTGTGCTCCCCACACAGCCAGTCCGCCCACACCCGCGCCGGGTCCGGGTACGTCTCGGGGTCGTCCTCGTGCAGCCGCCGGGAGACCGCCGGCACCCCGGCCGCCATCGCCTCCGCCTCACTGGTCCGGTAGTGGAACGTCAACATCCTGCGCAGGCCCCGTTCCGCTGAGGTCTTCACCGCGGCGGTCTGCAACGCGGCCAGTCTCGAGCCGCGCACGCTGTCCGACCGGGCCTCCATGCCGAGCAGCGCGGCCGCCTGGAGTTCCGGGTCGGTCACGTCGACACACACCACCTGGTAGGCGGCAACCAGCCCACGGTCGCGGGCCTGCGAGAGCGTCAGCTTGTACGAGACTTCGCCGAACAAGCCGTCCGGGTCGTCTTCCATGCTCGCGACCAGCACCGGAGCCGCCCGCGCCCCTTCCTCTTCCTCCGGCGCGGCCCACACCCTTGGTGTCGCCGTCATATAGAGGCGCCGATCCGCCGGCACCTTGGTGTTGTCGTGGATCGCCGCCCACGGCTTCGCACCCCGGCCGCTCGTACGGTGCGCCTCATCGACCACCACCAGCGACCACCGCGAAAGGCCGGCCTCATGCGCCCGCTGCAGAGTGCCGAGCCCGACCGAGGCGTAGGTGGTGAACACGGTCACCTGCTCCAGGCCGTTGGTCCACGCCACCAGCTCGTCCACGTCCGTCGTGCACGCGAAGTCGGCCTCATCGGCCCGCAGAGAGCAGATCCCGTACACCGGGCCGGTCCGCCCCCCGAGCCGCCACGCGGCGACCGTCTGCGTCAGCAAATCCAATGTCGGGACCAGAACCAGAACCTTGCCCGCCCGCAATTTCCGCGCGGTGAGAACAGCCATGAAGGTTTTACCCGAACCGGTCGCCGCGATCACCTGAGTGCGCAATCCGCGAGCGGGCATTTCCTGACCCGGCAGCAATTCCAGTTTCCGCACCGCCGCATCGGATGCCTCCACCTGATGCGGCAGCGGATCCAACGCCGTCAAGTCATCTTCTTTTTCCGGTACCGCCACCATGGTTTTACTGATCTCCCATCCCGGGAAGAGCGCAGCCCCTGCGCGGTCTGCGCCGGGGGTGGTGTCTGAGTCCAGAGGATAGCGGCCCTCTAGAGATGACGCACGCACACTGACCGGAACCGATCGCACCCCAACCCGCCCCGCACCCACTCCTGATCACACCCGCCCGCATCGCCTTCCCCGTACGCAGGGCCGGCCCCGCCCCGGTGGACATCTAGAAGCCGGGTATCCGCTATTGCACAGTGGCGTCTAGGGAGGGGCAGTCATGGGGGTGTGCTCGGTTTTCGGGAACCAGTGCGGAGGGGGACCTCTCGCAGTGGCTGTCCAAGGCGGTCAGGGTCCCCACCATTGGTGGGTGCCTGTGCTGGTCACTGCCGTGTGCGCGATTGTGGTGATCATCCGACTCCTCACCACTAGGAGGTAGGGACGCTCCTCCCTCCTTGCCGGCCTGCTTGTTGCCCGCGCCCGGTAGGGGGCGTGGGCATGTCTCGTGTTTTCGCGGTTTGGGGGAGGGCACCCGGCATCCATGACCCAGAACCCAGCTCTGCAGATGGCATCAGGCCTCAGCGAAGGCAACCCTTTCGTCATTCTGTTCCTGTGCGTCTTCCTCGCCGTTGGCCTGCTCCAGGTGGTGCGCCCGCAGCTGCTGTGGAGGTTCAACAGGCGCCTGCAGACCGGCTGGGTGAGAGACCCTGACGGGACCGAGCCCACGGGCAGGGGTTACGCAGCACAGCGGGTGACTGG
>NZ_FMCH01000319.1 GCF_900091855.1 Streptomyces sp. DvalAA-14 | reverse complement strand
CACGAGCAGCACCAGCCCGAACACCGATGTGAGCCACGGGCCCCGCAGGGGACTGCGCCAAGGGCCCGCGGGAAGGCGGGGGGAAACTTTCATGCCTGGCGACACTAGGTCCGGGCAGGGCGCCTGGCGGGTCGGCAACTCATGACGAAACTCTGACGTGCTGCCGCGACACGACCGGCGCGGGCCGGCGACTGCCTAGGGTGCGACGCGTGAGTCTCTCCCCCTCTCCGCTGCACGGCGCCGGCCCGCATCCACCTGCCGACGGCGGCCGGGCGACATCTTCCGACCGTCGTCCGGACCTGGTGGCGGCCGGCGCGGCGGCACTGTTCTTCCTGGTCATGGCCGGTATCGGGGCCTGGCTGCAACGCGACAGCTATCTGCTGAAGTCGCCGTGGCCGCCGCTGGAGGCCTGGTGGCGGCCGCACGCCGGACCCGGTACCCCACTGGCCGTCATCGTGGCGGTGCTTGTCATCGGTTACGGGCCTGGTCTTGCCGCCCGGTTGTCCTGGCGCGGGCTGCTGTGGTCGGCGTGGGCGACGGCGATGGCGTGGACGTGGTCGCTGGCCCTGGTGGACGGGTGGCAGCGCGGCATCGCCGGGCGGCTCACCGTCTCCGGCGAGTACCTGACGGAGATATCGCGGTTCCGCGACGCCGGGCCGGCGGTGCGGACCTTCACCGACCACATCCTGGCCGACTCACCGGACCACCACTGGGCCACCCACGTCGCCGGGCATCCGGTGGGCGCCGTCCTCACCTATGTCGGCCTGGACCGGATCGGACTGGGCGGCGGCGCGGTCGCCTCGGCCTTCACCATCACCGTGGGCACGTCGCTGGCGCTGGCGGTCCTGCTGACCCTGCGCCTGCTCACCGGCGAGGAGCGGGCACGGGCCGCCGCGCCGTTCCTGGTGCTCACCCCGGGCGCGGTGTGGGTGGGCGTCTCCGCGGACGGCTACTTCGCCGCCGTCGCCGCGTGGGCCCTGGCGCTGCTCGCGATCGCGGCCACCCGCGCCTCCCGCTGGGGCACGGCCGTCGCGGGCCTCGGCAGTGGTGTGCTGTTCGGCGCCGCCGCCTATCTCTCCTACGGCCTGGCCCTGCTGGTCGTCCCCGGCCTGGTGATCCTGCTGTGCGCGCGCACCGCCCGCCCGGTCCCGTACATGCTCGCCGGGGCAGCCGCGGTGGTCGCCGCGTTCACCGCCGCGGGCTTCGACTGGTGGGAGGCATACGGGCTGCTGAAGACCCGCTACTACCAGGGCTACGGCGGCGTACGCCCCTACAGCTACTGGTTCTTCGGGGACCTGGCCACCGTGGTGGTGTCGGCCGGGCTTGCCTCGGTGGCCGGGCTGCGCAGGACGCTGGCCGCGGTGCCCGGCGGGGTACGAGCCTGGTGGACGGGCGGCAACCGCGCACCCGTCCAGACGGGCAGGGCCCTCGGGGCCCGGTGGCAGCGCGGGGACCGCCAGGCAGTCGCCAGCGTCCTGCTCCCCCTCGGATTCCTCCTTGCCATGCTCGCCGCCGACCTGTCCGGCATGAGCAAGGCCGAGACCGAACGCATATGGCTCCCCTTCACCCTCTGGCTGCCCGCCACCGCCGCCCTCCTCCCCCGCCGCGACCACCGCGCCTGGCTCGCCGCCCAGGCCATCGTCGCGCTCCTGGTCAACCACCTGCTGCTGACCGGCTGGTAAGCATGCCCGTAGCAAGGTGTTCGGTGTGGTGGCCGAGCTTTACGACGCCTCCCGCCCCGGCTACGCGGCCAGCATGGTCACGCAGGTATCGGCCTACGCGTCTCTCGGGGACCGAGCGGCTGTGGAAGTCGGGGCGGCTACAGGGAAGGCCACGGCTCGGCGGCCTCCATGGCCCGGTGGGCTTCGACGGTCTCGTCGAACCGGAAGACTCGCGTGGGGCGGGCCCGAAGCGGCCGTGACGCGCGAGCACCCCACTGCGTTGGAGTTCGCCGGCGGCGGCGAGGGTCTGCACCATGAACTTCACGGTGGACAGCAGCTCGCCGGTGCGCGGGTGGCGGACGGTGAGGTCCATGGGGCGGAGAACGCGCCGTCGTGGATGCGCGGGGCGTAGGTGAGCAGCTCGTGGAACTTCGGCCGCTGGAGCGGGTGGAGGCGGCTGGAGGTACCTGGGTCCGACACAGGGCCTATCTCTGGCGATGCCCGCGGGGGCTGGCAACAGCGTTCGCTCAGTCCTCGGGCCTGGGGGCGAGAGTGATGAGGGCGGTGGCAATCTGGTCGAGGCGGGCAGGGGCGAGGGCGTAGAGAACGTAGTAGCCCTCGCGCTGGGTGGTGGTGAGTCCTGCCTGGGTGAGCTGATGGAGGTGGCGGGAGGTGACGGAGGGGGACAGGCCGAGGAGAGAGGCGAGTTCTTGTGTGGTGCGGCTCTGGGCGGCGAGGTGGGTGACGATCCGCAGGCGTGGGGCGGCGGCCAGGGCCCGGAGCGCGGTGAGGGTGTCTTCCTGACTGGCGGGGCGGGCGGTCGAGGCGGGCGCGAGGGGCAGAGCGGGGTAGGTGATCCGCAGGGGCCAGGGGGCGTCGCAGGTGACGCGGACGTGGGGCCAAACGTAGTGGCTGGCGGTGAACGTCACGGGGTGGTCGCGTGTGACGGAGATGTCGTGGTCGTGCGGACGGTCGAGGCGCAGGGTCCGGCGGCCGGGGTCCACGCGGATCTGGGGAGCGAGGGTGCGGAGCATCGGGAACAGGCCGTGGTGGGCGATCCGGGCGCCTGAGCGGGTGATCGACTCGTACAAGGAGGGCTCGATGCGCTCCCACTCCTGGGCGAAGGCGGCGTCCCAGTAGTCCTCCAGCACGGTGAGCGCGTCGTCGAGGACGGGGAGGGGGTCGGTGAGGATGCCCTCCAGGCGTGCCGCCCGGCTTGGGTCGCTGGTGCGGTACTCGGTGAGTACCGCGTCACGGGTGGCGTGGTCGTCGACGAGGTCGTCGCCGGTGTGGCGGGTGGTGTCGACGAGCGTTCGGGCGAGTTCGGCGGCCAGCAGACCGGGCGGCAGGCCCCGTACGGCCGCGAGCTGGTCCGCGAAGTCGGCGTCGTGATCACCGGTGCGGCTTTCGAAGAGGGCGGGGATGTAGTCGGCCACGACGAATTCGTGCCCGCGCATACGCCGGCGCAGGGCGGCGGGCAGGCGGCGGCACCGCCTGACCCAGGGGACGTGCAGGGCGTGGTGGCCGGGGTCGGTGAGGACGTGCCAGGAGTGGACGGCTTCGAGCAGGGGGGAGACGGAGAAGGCGATGTCCTCCTCTGCCGTCTCGGCGAAGCGCAGGGTGATCACGATTGCAGGATTTCACAATCAGTTGATCGGAACCGGTCGTCCCGGTCAGGCTCAGGAGCGGATCGCGCGCCGTCCGGCCGCGGGTCGACTCCCTTCCGTTTCGAGCAAAGGCTGCAGGTGACTCCATGAGTACGCCCGAAGCGCCCTGGCAGGCCGTACTGGACTCTGCCGGCTGCCCGTACACCGTCCACCAGCATGCCGCGGCGCACAGTGTCGCCGAGCGCCAAGCCCTGCCTTTCCCCTGGTCGCAGGCGGTGAAGACGCTCGCCTTCGCTACGTCGGACTTCTCGCTGCTGCTCGTGGTGCTGCGGGCGGCGGATCGGGTGGACTTCGCCCGTCTGGCGGCTCTTTCGGGCACCAGTCGTTCCCGGCTGCGCGCGGCGGACGCCGGCCTGCTCGCCGCGGAGGGCCTGGTGCCCGGTGGCGTGCCTCCGGTCAGCCACCGGCCCGGGGTGCGGTGCCTGATCGATGCCGCGGTCGCCAACCCAGGCCGGCCCGTCTACTGCGGTGCCGGATCGGCCGACCGCACCCTCCAGATCAACTCCGCCGACCTGGCCCGCCTCCCCCGCGCCCAGGTGGGCGCCCTTTCCCGGTAGCCGTCCCATCCGCGCCGGGCCCACCCCTCGTCACGCTCACACCACCACACCCCTCTTCGCCGGTCGCGCGGCACAGATCAGGAAGTCCCAGCTCATGGTGAAGACGGAAAGCCTTCTCGCGTTCGCCTCGGTGTCCCTCGTCGTGATCGCGATCCCCGGCCCGAGCGTCCTGTTCGTCGTCGGCCGCGCCCTCGCGCACGGCCGCCGCACCGCGCTCGCCACCGTCCTGGGCAACCTCCTGGGCTGCTACGCCCTCGTCCTCGCTGTCGCACTCGGCGTCGGCGCCCTGGTCCAGAGCTCGACCACCGTGTTCACCGCCGTGAAGCTGGCCGGCGCCGCGTACCTCGTCCACCTCGGTGTCCAGGCGTACCGCCACCGTGGCCGGCTGCGCGCCGATCTGACGACCGGGGAGGGCGAACGGCGCGGTGATCTGCACACCGTCCTGGACGGCCTGCTGGTGGGCGCCACGAACCCCAAGGGCCTGGTCTTCTTCGCCGCGGTCCTGCCACAGTTCGTGAACCACGACGCGGGGAACATCCCGTTGCAGATGATGGTCCTTGGCCTGATCCATGCCGGGATCGGCCTGGTCTGCGACACCGTCTGGGGCCTGGGTGCCTCGGCGGCCCGAACCTGGTTCGCCGGCTCCGACCGGCGCCTGTCGATGATCGGCGGCACGGGCGGCATCGCACTGATCGGCCTCGGGCTCGCTGTCGCCACCACCCCCCACTGACCCCGCTGCAACGTCCACCCCGCGCGTCCGGCGGTGCGAGCGCCACGGCTCCGCCCGCAGCCGCCTGCCTGTCGGTCTCCCGTCGGGATGTCGGCCTGGGCGGCGATGAGAGCGGCGTTTGCCGTGGCGATGGTGCACGCCTCGGACACCAGCAGCGCTACCACCGAGGTGTGCAGGTCCTTCTCCGGGTGGTGCCATCGCCGAGCTGGACGAAGGAGGGCGCCGAGCCGCCTCCATCCGGCGTCCAGGCCCCGCACGAGCTCCGCCAAGTGCTCGGTGACGGGCATGTCCGGGCTCAGGGCCGCCAGGACATCCTCCTCGACCGCGTCCCAGTCGGGCCCGTCCAGCAGGCGGGCTCGCGGGTTGGACCAGCGGTGCGACGGAGCGGCGAAGACGTCGCGGTTGTTCAGGGCCCGGTGCAGCTGCTCCAGCACGCACACCACGTACGCGTCCCGGTCCACCGCGCCCTGCGGCAGATCCGGGTTGGCGTACACCGCCCTGCGCCACGCCGGCGGCACCAACTTGTCGTCCACCTCGGCCCGGCGGCAGCGGCTTGATGCCCACCTTCCGCCGCGCCAGCGCCGGAAGACCCCGCACCCCGGCCAGGACCCGCTTCCCGTGCCGAGGCCGATCCACGGGCCTTGAGCATTGCTCCGGCTGCGAGTTGGTAGACGACTTCACCGTCGACAAGTGGCCGTCGTGGGGGAAAATCCTCACCGCCCGTTGCCGCTCGGGTTGATGACCTCCAGGACCTGGTGGTGCAGGCGTCCAACCGGCGCCGCCGATATCGCCTGGTCCAGGCCGGTCTTGCGGATCGTCTCGATCAGCAGCACACCACCGGCGTGGGAGACCACCCCGCGACCACCGCCCTCGGTGCGGACACGCGGGTAGGACCCGATACGCTTCTGCACCTGGAGAGTGCTTCTTTCCTGTGACGACCTGGACCCTAAACAAGTCCAATCGTTGCGGTCAGGGGCACTTTTCGCGTTTCTGATCACCCGCCGGACACAACACCAGCAAGGGAGAATTCCCGCGATGACAGACGAACACGAACCTGACGGCGATCCCTACGTGCTGTGGCACGTGCGCCATCTCGCGGTGGAGCAGGACGAACGGGTCATCCATCTCGATGCGGACGGCACCATCCACCGGGACGAGGAGGAGTGGAGGATCATCGGCATCTACCCGAACCAGGCAGTCGCGGAGAGGCAGCGGGAGGTCTCCAGGCAGCTTGCAGGGTTCCGAGACGAACCTGATTGTTTCGAGATCGTACCCGTGACGGTGGACGAGAATTTGTGGAACGAGGGGTTCGTCACGGTGTACCCGGAAGGGCTTGGGCGAGACTCATGAACCGGACGCTCTACCTCCTGGTGCACAGGCATCACTTCGCGGACGAGCCGGGCGCTCCCACCACCGTCGACTTCATGGAAGACGGCGAACCGCTCTTCTGGGACGACAGCGAGGACAGCTTCACGTTTCTCGGCCTGTACTCAAGCCAGCGACGGGCGGAACAACGCATCGAGCAGGCGCGCACTCTACCCGGGTTCAGGGACCATCCCAACGGCTTCCACGTGCACGAGTACACCGTGGGCCAGACCCACTGGGCCGAAGGATTCCTCGTCGGCGAACTAACCGACGGCTGAGCAGGCACCACCGCCTCCAGTCGCGATTCTTCTCGACGGTCCGCCGACTCCATAGGAGGACTGAACGGCCTGCGAGGCCCTCTGGAGGCCGTCTCCCTGGACGTGGACGCGCGGGTCAGCGCAGCTCGGTAATCCCTGACACGGTTCCCGCCAGACCAGCCAACTGTGCTGCCTCTCGCGCGAATTGCGTACCGCTCCGGTACGGCTCGTGTCCGGCCTCACGGCGGTGGACATGGAACGCGAAGCGGTCAAGGTCGTGCCACAGCCACATCACGCCGACGTCCAGGCAGCTGAAACACAAGAGGTTCGGAACGGTGTCATGTCGCGGGGTTCGGGCAACGGCTCTTGAGCGCGCGCTCGCCGGGGGCGCAGCGTTCTCGCAGCGCGGTCAGTTCGCCGGAAGAGAGCCGTCGCGAAATGCCGACACGGCTGCTGTCCAGCGCTTGGCCCCCGGTGTCCAGCCAGGTCGGGAGCGGCTCGACGCCGATGAACGCGGCGAGACGGGCCAGTTCACGGCGGGGGGCGCCGAGGAGGTCCTCGTAGGCGAGCGTGGTGCGCAGCTGAGCGGGTACCTCGTGAAGGAGGACCGTTGCGTCGGTGACCAGTTGTGACCACAGTGCGCCGAACTCGTGGACGGGGATCGGACGGTCCCGCACGGCGGCGGCATCGAAGCGGTCGGTGAGCAGGGCCGCGAGTTCGGGTGGCAGGGAACGGATCTGGTCGGCGGTCAGGCCGGTCACGTCCGTGGCGCCGGTCCGGGCCAGGATGTCCCGCAGGAGGTAGATGATCCGGTAGCCGGGGTGGCGGCTCATGGACACAGCGCAGTCGGGGCCGTCCCGGAACAGATGGACGAACCGTGCGTGGGGGAAGGCCGCCCGCAGGAGCGGGACCCGGTGCGCGGAATAGCCCGAGCGTTCGACGACGACGGACCGGCCGAACCGTGCGCACAGGGTGCGGAACAGCGCCTCGTGGTGTTCTGGCGCAGTGCGGTGCGGCCAGCCGGTGACCTGGGCTTCGAGTTCGTCGTACAGGGAGTCCGGGTCGTCAGTGAGGTGTGGCAGGACCATGAGGGCGAGGGCGGGGATGCCGGTGGCGCGTGTCGCGAACCGGCCGGGCCTTCGTGTGTAGAGGAATTCCGGCATCGGGTACCCGCTGCGGATCATCGTTTCGAACCGTGGGTTGGGCTCGGCCAACAGCCGCCAGAACTCCTCGCCGGTGAGGGCGCCGTCGGGCAGTGCCGAAGAGCCCACCGAGGCCATGAACTCATTGAGGCTGAGTACGTCCGGATGCATGTTGAGGATGCCGGACAGGGCGGTCGACCCGCTACGCCCCGTCCCGACGATGAAGGTCAGGTGACGCATGGCCTTGCTCCTTCAGCACATCCGACGGCTCCGGGCAGCGGTATCCGTCCGGCGTGGGGACCTTCCCTGCCTCCCTGAAAGCAAACCGGGACCTGGGGCCGACGGTTACGGGTCCCGTACACCGGGTGATCCATCCGCCGGTGAAGTCGACCAGGACGTCGCCGCGGTCGGCGAACAGCGAGTCCGGGGACCTTCTATCCGTGCCCGGCAGGGCCGTCCGGCACCACCTGCCGAGACCGGTGAAGGATCGTGTTGTCGACGAGCCGGGTGAGGAGCGGCAAGGTCAGCGCCAGCCAGGCGGCCGCGAGCAGCCAGCCGCCGATGACGTCCGTGGGCCAGTGCACGCCGAGGTAGACCCGGGTGGCGCCGATCAGGGCGGCCCACATGGCGCACACCACCAGGAAGGCGCGCACGACGAATTGGGGCGCGCCGCTGCGCAGGGCGGACCACACGACGAGTCCCGCTGTCAGAGCCGTCGTCGTGGTGTGGCCGGACGGGAACGCGTAACCGCTGGCGCTCGCCGCCCAGTCCGCGACGGCCGGCCGGGGGCGGGCGAGGACCGACATCACTGCCGCCCGCACGCCCTGGCCGGCGAGCAGGACGGCAACGGCGGCGACCGCCGCCAGCACCTCCTGCTTGGGCCTGGCCGAGCGAGGACAAGCGGTCCATCCGGCGATCATCGCCGCCACGTACGGGATCGGGCCGGTGCCAGTGGACGTCAGCTGACCGGCCAGCGTGGTGAGATCGGACGACCGGTGGTGCACCACCCAGTGATGGATCGCCAGATCCGGCCCGATGGGCGCGCCATGACGTATCCCGACCTCGCCCAGGAGCAGCAGGAAGACAAGCGCGGGACCGGCGATCAGAACGATCGCCCGGGAGCCCGTACGGCCCAGCGGCGGCGTCACCGGGCTTCCACCACCCGGCGGAATGGGCCGCTCCTCGCCGAGGTGACTGGCGTGGCGGCCCGGCCGGACAGCCGGGTCAGCGGGATGCCCCGCGCGATGCCGAGAACGGCTGCCGCCAGGACATCGAGGGCGAAGGTAGGGGTGCGTGCCGTGGCGGGGTGCGGCGTCGGGGTGTCCGGCCCGGAGTCCGGTTGGGGGGACGGGAGAACCATGGCGAGCAGCACCTCCGCGGGCGAGTGGCAGGGCGCGGGTCTCTCCGCACCGCGCGCGACCGTCTACAGTGATGTAGACCTTCTACATGACTGTAGACGATAGAAGAGGAGAACGCTGACATGGCCGAGCCTGGAGCCACCCCGCGCCGTCACTCCGGGGAGTTGGAAGCCGCTGTGCTGAATGTCCTGTGGACGGCCGGCGCTTCGATGACTCCGGCCGATGTGCAGCGCGCCGTCGGCACCGACCTGGCCCGCAGCACGGTCGCCACCGTGCTGGCCCGGCTGCACGGCAAGGGCAGCGTGGTGCGCGGGCGTGTCGGCCGGGCGTACTCCTACACCCCGAAGCATGACGCCGCCGGCCTGGCCGCTGCCCGCATGCACGACGAACTGGACAAGCGCGGGCCTGACCGCCATGCCGTGCTGGCCGGGTTCGTCTCACGCCTGTCGAGGGGCGACGAGGCACTGCTGCGGCGGCTGCTCGACGTCGAAGATGCCACCAGCGATGACACCGGGCCGTCAGGCATGGCACCGGGCACCGCCCGGTCCTAGCCGAGCGGTGCCCGCGGGTATGCGCCTTGGGCCACTTCCGGTGCCCGCCCAAGGGAACAGCGGCGCGCCGGACTTATGCGTCGCGGCGCTTGAGCAGGACGGCGGCGCCGGCCAGCGCGGCCAGCGCGTAGAGACAGAAGACACCGAAGCCGGTCCACGGCGCCAGGGTGTGCGCCTCGCGGTGCAGCGAGATCAGTGCCTGACCGGCATTGCTCGGCAGGTAGGGACTGATGGCGTTGTTCCACGACTGGGGCAACGCTTCGGCCAGCGCCGGCAGGACGAGCAGCAGACCGAAGACGGTGGCGATCCCGCCCGCGGTGTTGCGGATCAGCGCACCGATGGCGACACCGAGCAGGCCGACCACGGTCAGGTACAGGCCGACGCCGAACACCATGCGGGTCACACCGGGCGCGCTCAGTGTGGTGTCGATGTGCTGGGACGACAGCAGCGCCTGCCCGATCAGGAAGGCGATCAGGGCGCCGACGGTCATCAGCACCCAGGTGACGGCCGAGTACAGCGCCGCCTTGGCCCACAGCACCGGCAGCCGGCGCGGCACCGCGGACATGGTGGCGCGGATCATCCCGGTCGCGTACTCGCCCGTGACGACGAGGACGCCGAGCACGCCGATCGCGAGTTGCGCGAGGAAGTAGCCGCGCAGGCTGGTCAGCGCAGGGTCGAAGTGCGCCCGCTCACCGGCGTGCATGTGCGGCCAGTGGTTGGCGGTGACCGCGCAGAACAGCGCGCCGAAGCCGATGAGCGCGACGACGGCCGCGATCAGCGTGTAGAAGGTGGACCGCAGCGTGCGCAGCTTGATCCACTCCGAGTGCAGCACCCGGGCCTGGCTGACGCGGCCCCGCGAAACTGCAGGGCTCGCGGCGGACCCGGCGGCCGGGGCAGTGGGGGTGAGGGTACTCATGCCGGCTGTCCTTCCTTCTCACGGGTGGGCGCCTGGAACTCCACTGCATCCTTGGTGAGTTCCATGAACGCCTCCTCCAGCGAGGCCTGCTGCGGGGTGAGTTCGGCCAAAGCGATGGCGTGGTCGGCGGCGATCCGCCCGATCCGGTCGCTGCTGAGCCCGGTCACCTCCAGTACGCCGCCGCCCAGCGACGCGACGCTGACGTCCGGGCCGGTGAGTTCCCGCATCAGGCCGTCGGCGTCGTCGGTGCGGACCCGGACCGAGCCGCCTGCCGCGTCCCGGACGAACTCCGCCACCGAGGTGTCGGCGATCAGCCGGCCGCGCCCGATGACTATCAGGTGCTCGGCGGTGAGCGCCATCTCGGACATCAGATGCGAGGACAGCAGCACGGTGCGCCCTTCGCCGGCCAGGTCCTTGAGCAGGTTGCGGATCCAGAGGATTCCCTCCGGGTCGAGGCCGTTGACCGGCTCGTCCAGTACCAGGGTGGCCGGGTCGCCCAGCAGCGCGCTGGCGATACCGAGCCGCTGGCCCATGCCGAGCGAGAACCCGCCCACCCGCTTGCGGGCCACCTCGCGCAGGCCGACGATGTCGACCACCTCGTCCACCCGGCGGCGCGGGATGCCGGTGGTGGCGGCCAGCGCCAGCAGGTGGTTGAACGCGCTGCGGCCGGTGTGGATGGCGCGGGCCTCCAGCATCGCCCCGACCTCGTGCAGCGGCGCCGGGTGCTCGGCGTACGGCTTGCCGTTGACCGTGACACTGCCCGAGGTGGGCGCGTCCAGGCCGAGGATCATCCGCATCGTGGTGGACTTGCCCGCCCCGTTGGGACCGAGGAACCCGGTGACGATGCCCGGCCGCACAGTGAAGCTGAGGTCGGCCACGGCGGTGCGCTCACCGTAGCGTTTGGTCAGGGCATGCGCTTCGATCATCAGGATTCCTCGGGAAGAAGGGGACGAGTGGAAGTGTGTGCCTTCATCGTGCTTGCGGCGTCCTCGCCGCGCGACGGCCTGCGGGGGGACCTGGGGGTCCGTCTGCTGCGCCGTCAGGTTGATCCGCGGTACGACCCGCGGCGTACGGAGCCGGCGACGGGGTCAGGGCAACCGGTGCGCCGTTCGGTCGGCCGTGGCGACCGGTCGGGTCCCGCGCGGCAGCAGGATGCTGCCGACCGCCCCGGCACCCACCTTCTGGAACAGGCTGTAGGCCAGGATGGGCATCAGAACCTGCGGGTGGGCGGGCAGTTGCGTGCTGGCGAAGACCGCGCCCGCGCTGCTGTTGTTCATGCCCGAGGCGAGGGTGATGGCGAGGGCGTCGCCGCGGTCGCGGCGCAGACCACGAGCCAGACCCCAGCCGCAGGCCAGGCCCGCCAGGCAGGTGGCCGCGGCCGCGGTGAGCGAGGCGGCGATGAACAGCGGCTGCGGGTGCAGCAGTTGGCTGCCCAGCGCCCCGGAGGCGTTGGTGTACGTCAGCACTACCGCCGCCAGCAAGGTGATCAGTTTCAGGGACGGCAGCGCCCGGGTGCGGCAGGTGCCGGGGGTGAGGCGCTGGGCCAGCAGTCCGGCCAGGCAGGGTGCGGTCACCGTGATCGCGGCGAAGAGGCCGCCGCCGGCATGCGCCATCCGGCCGAGGTCGGCGGCGTAGTGGCCCCGGGCCAGCAGGGCGGCGGTCGACAGGGTCACGGGGGTGGTCAGCGGGCTGAGTAGCGTCGAGGTGAGGACGATGCCGATGATC
>NZ_FMCH01000546.1 GCF_900091855.1 Streptomyces sp. DvalAA-14 | reverse complement strand
CGGCGGCGAGCCAGGGATCGGTCAGGCCGAGGGCGACGACGCCGCCGACGGGCACCGCCAGCGAGGCGGGCACGGCCGCCGCGGCCACGGGCGCGCTGCCGGCGTCGGCCGCGTTGCCGACCAGCCGGGTCACCACGTCGCCCTCGCCAAGGCCAGGTCCCGCGGCCGGTTGGGCACCCGGTCGGGCAGCCGTGGCGGCCGGACCGGCGGCCAGCAGCCGCCTGACCGCCCGGCGCCGCAGCCCCGCCGTGACCCGGGCGGCCGTGGTCGCCCCGAGCATGTCCGCGCCGGCAGCCAGCAGCACCTGCCCCGCGACGATCGCCGCGCACACCGCAATCCGGTTGCCCGCCGGGCGTCCGTGCAGCAGCAGGTCCAGGGCGTGTCCGAGTGCGGCCGGCAGCCACAGCCCGAGCCCGGCCCCGGCAAGTCCGAGCAGGGCGAGCACCGCCAGCCGCACCGCACTGCCCCGGGCCGCTCGCAGCAACACCCGGTCGCCGTCGGCCCGGTGGTCGGATGGTGGTGGCGGCATGGACGCGTCTCCTTGCGCAGCGGGCGGGCAGGGCGGATCCGGCGGGCGGATGCGGGCAGTCGCATACGGGCGGGTGGATCCGGTCAGGGCCGGGAGGGGCGGGGGGCCGGGAGGGGCCGGGAGGGAGACGGCCCCGGCCCCGGGCGTCCGGTGGGCTGGACGGCCGGGGCCGGGTACGGCGCTGGTCGGGCGGCGCCGGCGCCCGGCTTCAGGGACAGCCGGGCAGCGGCGGGGCCGAGGGCCCGGGGCGGCGGCGGGAATGGTGGTCTGCCGCCCCGGGCCTGCCGCGTCAGAGGCAGATGAGGAAGCTGACCGAGCTGATACAGCCGATCAGGCTCAGCGAGCTGTTCAGCTCGCCGCCACCGCCGCCACCGCCGCCGTGCTCGACGGGCTTGAGGTTCTGGAGGTCGAGAAGCGCCATATCGGGCTTTCCTTTCGTTGGAGCTCTTCGCACTGTGTGCGTTACGGGTGGTGCACGGTCCCGGTCACAGCCGGAACCGGTTCAGGGGCCGCCCACGGGGAGCGGCGGGAGGAAGGGCAGCGCGGCCGGGGTGTCCCCCAGCGCCGAGCCCAGGGCGAGCAGGCAGCCGGCGGTGCCGGTGCCGAGGTCCATCGACAGCCGCATCATCTGGTTGCCGGGGAAGGCCAGGCCGTCGCCGTACGGGATGCCGTACCAGCCGAGCGCGTCGACCTGCGCGGCGAGCGCGCCCTCGGGCACGTCGGCGGTGGTCCTGGCCAGGTGCAGGACCATGCCGGCCCGGCCCACGAACAGGCCGGGCTGGGCGTAGAGCCGCAGCGTCGCCGCCCGCACGATGTCGAGCCGGGCCTGCTCGTAGCGGTCGGCGGTCGCCGGTTCCAGGTCGCCGGCGCCCCGGGCCAGGGCCAGGAAGTCGTCGAGCACCAGCCCGATGCCGGCGCTGCCGTCGCCGACGTACGGCATGGTGCGCCAGCCCTCGTCGACTTCCAGGCTGCCGCTGCTGGTCCGCACGCAGGAGTCGAGGTCGAGGTCGAGCGCGCGGGCCGCCTGGTCGAGCAGGCCGGGCGCGCCGGTGTGCTCGAAGAGGCGCAGGAAGAGCAGGGCGGGACCGGCGGCGCCCCGCATCAGCCCGGCGCGGCGGGGTGCCGAGCCGGCGCCGGGTGCGGCGGCGAGCCGTCCGGCGATGATGCGGGCCGCCTCCAACGCCCGTTCGCCCAGGTCGGTTTCGCCGGTCGCCCGGGCCAGATGGTCCAGTACCAGTCCGATTCCGGCCAGGCCGCCGGACAGGTCGGAGGTGAGTCGCTGCCAGTTCTCGGCCAGCAGCCTGCGGGTCAGATCCATCGCGCGGCCGGTGTGGCCGAGGCGGTCCAGGACGTAGGCGATGCCCGCCACGCCGTCATAGAGCCCCAGCGCGATGCCGTTGGGCAGGATCCGGGTGCGGTCCAGCAGCCAGCGCTCGCCCTGCGGATAGCGGGGCAGTCCGGTCTCGGCGAAGGCGTGCAGCACGCCGGCCGCGCCGTGCGCGATCCCGAGCCCGCCGCCGTCGGTGAACTGCATGATGTCGCCGGGGAAGAGCCGGTCCTCCCGCTCCGGGCTGGCCGAGGCCAGCAGCGCCCGCGCCATGGCCTCCCGCACGGCGTCCCAGTCGTCGGTCCGGACCGGCAGATAGCCGGCGGGCACGGCACGCGGGCGCCGGTCGGCCAGCGCGGTGACGGTGGAGGTGTTCGCGGCGGTGCCGCCGGCCGGCACCGCGGCGGGACGCGTGGCGCGGTACAACGCCTCGGCCGAGCCCACCGATCCGTCCCGGCGTGAGCCCTGCGGCGGTACGACTCCGGTCAGTTGGGGCGAAGATCCGGCCGTCGCACGGTCCGGGCCCCGCACCGGCCCGATGAACGCCGCGCCGTATTGCGGCACGACGACCGGCAACGGCCGTTCTCCGTCTCCCGGGTGGGCGTCCCGGGTGATCTCCGCGACCGCCTCCTCCAGGAAGGACCGCGGCACGGGGAACTCCCCGGCGATCACTTCCGCGAGGTGGGCGGCCTTGCCGCGATCGATGGCGAAGAGGGTGGTGATCGGCAGGAAGAGGGCCAGCCGCAGGCAGGCCAGCGCGTACCGGTCGACGTCGAAGCCGCGCCGGTCGGGCGGGGCGACGAAGCCGGGGTGGGCGACCACCTGGCGCCCGTGCTCGGCGGCGGGCGCGGCGGCCTCGAAGTCCAGCAGGCGGACGGTCTCTTCGTCCGGGCCGACCATGATGTTGAACATGTGCAGGTCGTTGAAGACGATCCCGCGCGAGTGCACGGCGGCGACGGCCTTCTCCACGCCGGCGTGGATGCGCAGCGCCCAGCGGGTCCAGTCGCCGACCGCCGCCGGGTCGGGCTCGGGGGTGAGCAGCGGATGGCGGTGCCCGAAGAAGGAGTTGAGGGTCCGGCCGTCAAGGAAGTCCATCACCAGGAAGCGGTGGTCGCCGATGGTGAACCAGTCCCGTACCTCCGGCGCGACACCGAGTCCGGACAGCCCGCTCAGCGCCTCGCGTTCGCGCTCCAGCCGGGCCACCGCGTCCGCGCCGTCGGAAGCCAGTCCGGCGTGCGGCCGGCCCT
The DNA here is from genome assembly GCF_900091855.1 of Streptomyces sp. DvalAA-14. Taxonomy (GTDB): domain Bacteria; phylum Actinomycetota; class Actinomycetes; order Streptomycetales; family Streptomycetaceae; genus Actinacidiphila. The sequence continues at coordinate 2,403 of NZ_FMCH01000546.1, read as the reverse complement.
CCTTCAGCACGACCTGCTCGCCGGTGCGGGTGTCGACGCCGGTGTAGACACCGCCGCCGTTGGAGAAGTGCAGCGCCTTCTCGATCCGGTACGGCAGGTCCGCGACGGTGGTGGCGTTGCGGGCGGCCAGGTGCGGGGCGAGGAAGGTGGGCAGGGTCACCCAGTCCGGCAGGTGGAAGGCGGGGGCCCTGCTGTCGGGCACCAGCCGCCCCTCGGGGTCCTCGATGGCCGGCACCAGGCTGCCGCGGTCGCCCACGCAGTACCGCTTGGCGAAGGCCCCGTACCGCACGTAGAGCGGTCCCTCGCGCCAGCGCAGGTCGGTCAGGATGTACGGTCCCGGCTCGCCGTCGAGCAGGTCGCCGAGTTCCCGCAGGACCACCCGCAGCCGCTCCTCGTCCGCCGGATAAATGGTGACGAATTTCCCGCTGGTGTCGCGGCCCGCGTATTTCGAGTTGCGCAGGTGCAGCAATTGCGGACCCGGCACGAATTTGAACGGTATGTGCCGCGGGACGCAGTAGTCCCAGACGCGGGCGGCCACTGCGTCGGCATTGTCGAGGGCCGCCGAGACATGGACCTTCCAGCCCTGGGTCGGATAGGCGTCGGCGCCGATCGGCGGGTCGACGTGCAGCCAGTCGCCGTCGCGCAGGGTCCGCCAGCCGGCCGGCACTTCACGCCGGGCGGTATCGAAGAGCAGCACACCGCTCTTTTCCGCCACCGCGCCGGAACCGGCGGACATACGGTCGAGGCTCTCGTAGAAGTGACGGTCCGCGAGACAGAAAACCTCGTAGCGGTTGTCCATCGATCCCCCTTCAGTGGCGACGCAGAGAGATTCGCACGCCCCACTGAATGCGGAGAAGTCACCGATGTCACCTCATCGGCATGCAGAACGCACGGTTTCCGGCAGGCGGTCCGCACACCGCGCGGGCGGCCGGCGGCCGATCTCCGCGGCAGCCGGCCCCGCGTCCACACCGGTACGGCCGCGCGATCAGTGGGAGTCGGCCCCGGGTCGACCCCCGGTCGGCCCCCGGTCGGCCCCGCCCGGGACGTCCGGTGGACTTCGCCGGTGTACCCAAGCAACGAGCGGACAGCACAAGGGAGTTGACTGTCCGCATACGATTGCTTCAGAGGGCGTTATGGGGCAATAGTGCACCTCTGCAACCTTGTCTCCGGAATTTCCAGAAACGATCTGGACCCCGAGAGAGCGGAACGGCAGACTCAGAACCAGCGTCAAGAAGGGACACCATGCCGCTCAGAAGCACCGCAACCGCCCGCCAGGAGCGCCTCGGTGCGGAGCTACGGAAGATGCGGGAGGCCGCCGGCACCACGGCCCGCGACACCGCGCGGCTGCTCGGCACCGATCCCGCGAAGGTGAGCCATATCGAGGCGGGCCGGCTGGGCGTCAGCGAGGAGCGCTTACGCCGTCTCGCGGCCTTCTACGCGTGCGGGGACACCTCCCTCATCGACGCGCTCGTCACCATGGCCAACGGCCAGGGCCGCAAGGGCTGGTGGGAGGCGTACCGAGGCGTCGTACCCGCCTCCCTGCTCGACGTCGCGGAGCTGGAGCACCACGCCACGCACCTGCGGACCATCCAGATCACCCACATCCCCGGGGTGTTCCAGACCGAGGACTACACCCGCACCGTCTTCGGCTACGCGATACCCCCGCTGCCGGACAACGAGCTGGAAGCCCGGGTGGCGCACCGCCTGGAGCGCTCCGGCGTGCTGTACCGGGACGCCGCCCCGCCGTACGAAGCGCTCGTCCACGAGGCGGCGCTGCGGATGCGGTTCGGCGGCGGGAAAGTCGCCCGCGCCCAGCTCGAACACATCCAGGAACTCAGCCACTTGCCGCACATAAGCGTTCGGGTGATCCCCTTCGCGGCGGACGGGCACATCGGTTCCGGACACGCGATGCTCTACGCCAGCGGGCCGGTGCGTCCGCTGGACACCGTGCAGATCGACTCCGCCCACGGCATCAGCTTCCTGCACGCGGCGCCCCATCTGACCAATTACCGGGTCCTGTACGACACCCTCGCGGAGGTGGCTCTCGACCGGTCCCGGTCACGTGACTTCATCCTCTCCATCTCCCGAGACCTCTGAAAGGCACCTATCCCATGACCGCCTCCCTGATATGGCAGAAGTCCACGTACTCCCAGGAACAGGGCGAGTGCGTCGAGCTGGCCGCCGACGGGGGCGCGGTCCTGCTTCGGGAGAGCGACGACCCGACGGTCGTCCTCACCACCACCCCGATCGCGCTGGCCCGCTTCCTGAAGACGATCAAGGTCGGGCACCCGGGCGGCTGAGCGGGGCGGGGGCGGACAACGCTCCCGCGTTAGGCTGAGCCTTTGCCGCACCCCGGAAAGGCTCCACCCTCATGCCTCTGCGCCGCCGTGCCACGACGGTCAC
>NZ_FMCH01000556.1 GCF_900091855.1 Streptomyces sp. DvalAA-14 | reverse complement strand
CCCGTGGATCAACGATCCCCGGCACCGCCACCGACATCGCCGCCGGCGCCGACGGCACCGTGTGGCACATCAACAGCGGCGCGGAGATCTACCGGTACACCGGCGACCAGCCGAGCTGACTCCCCGTCACTGCCACCGCTACTGGCGCCCCGGCCTGGAACAGGCCGGGGCCGCAGACTGCCCACAGGCTCTCGCCCGCCGGACCTGCCCAGCAGCCATCGGACGCGTGCGCTGGTGCCTCCGTGCCCCTCCAGGCGGCCCCGTCCCGCCCGGTCGGAATTCAGTGGCACCGGCGAGTTGGTAGGCCTTGTTTGCGGCTTTGTCCGAGAGCAGGGTTGCCCGCAGGGGTCGTGACGGATGCTGGCCACCGGGCGGTTGGGGAGGCGCGTGCTCAGGTGCCGGCCATGATCGAGGCGGCGGCGGGGCCCTTTGCCGCCGCCGCGCCATGGAGGGACTGGCGCTCGGATCCGGCGTGGCCCATCCCCGTGCTGCCCGCAGACGCCTCGGCCGCCGTAGCGGAGTAGGACCCGTGCACCGGGATTTGTGCCAGGGTGCGAGTCAACGCTGGTGGTTGTGGTACCGATCACCCGGTCCCTCTGCTCTGTCCGGTTCGGTGCGGCCGGGCCCGCTTGCCTGAACGTCCCGACCTGCGGCGCGGCCGGGCGGTAGGAGTCGGAGGTCGGGCCCGTTCTCCGCAAGCGCCGCCGGTCGTCCGCGGCCGCCGGTCCGGCCGGCTCCGCTAGTGAGCGCAGGACCTCACGAATGTCCCCGAACAGCGTGCGTCCCGCCCGGCGCGCCGACCGGTGCCCGCGGCTCGCTGATCCGCGACGCGCCTACCGCTCCAGGACCAGGGCGAGGCCCTGGCCGACGCCGATGCAGAGTGCAGCCAGTCCGGTCCCGGAGCCGGCCGCCGCGAGTTGGTGGGCGACAGCGCCGGTGATCCGGGCGCCGGAGGCCCCGAGCGGATGGCCGATGGCGATGGCGCCGCCGCGCGGGTTGACCAGGGCGGGATCGAGGTCGGGCCAGGCGGCGAGGCAGCCCAACGCCTGCGCGGCGAATGCCTCGTTGAGTTCGAAGGTGCGCAGCGACGCGAGGTCTCGGCCGGCCTTGGCCAGCGCGCGGTCGACCGCCTCTACCGGACCCAGCCCGAAGTACCGCGGGTCGATGCCGGTGACCGCCGAGGCGCTGATCCGGGCGAGGGGTTCGCGGCCGGTGGCCTTCAGCCCGGCCGCGTCGGTGATCAGCAGCGCGGCGGCGCCGTCGTTGAGCGGACTGGAGTTGCCGGCGGTGACCGTGCCGTCCACGCGGAAGACCGGCTTGAGCCCGGCCAGGGCGGCGAGCGAGGTGGTGTCGCGGATGGTCTCGTCCCGCACCAGGCCGGTGCCTTCGACGGGCACCACCTCGCCGTCGTACTGGCCGTCCTTCCAGGCCCGGGCGGCTTTCTCGTGACTGGCGAGGGCGAACGCGTCCTGCGCAGCGCGGGTGATGTGGTGCCGGTCGGCGACGAGTTCGGCGCTCTCGCCGAGCGCGATCGTCCACTCCGTCGGCATCCGCGGGTTGACCAGGCGCCAGCCGAGCGTGGTGGAGGCGAGCTCCTGGTGCCCGGCCGGGAAGGCGCGTTCGGGCTTGGGCAGCACCCAGGGAGCGCGGCTCATCGACTCGACGCCGCCGGCGACGACCACGGACGCGTCGCCGAGCGCGACGGCCCGGTAGGCCTGAATGACCGCCTCCATCCCGGAACCGCACAGCCGGTTGACGGTACTGCCGGGCACGCCGACCGGAAGTCCGGCCAGCAGCACGGCCATCCGCGCCACGTCCCGGTTCTCCTCGCCGGCGCCGTTGGCGTTTCCGAGGACCACGTCGTCGATCCGGGCCGGGTCGAGCAGCGGCGTCCGGTCGGAGAGGGTCCGCAGCACATGGGCGGCGAGGTCGTCGGGACGGACACCGGACAGCGCGCCGCCGTACTTGCCGACGGGGGTGCGGACCGCGTCGACGATGTAGACCTCGCGGGGGTGGACGGTCATCGGGGGCTCCCTTCCAGGGACGCGGCGATGCGCAAGGTGGCAGCGGTCTTCCGCCGGATCTCCTCGACACCGACCCCCGGGGCGGTCTCCACCAGGAGCAGTCCGCCGTCGGTGACGTCGAGGACTCCGAGGTCGGTGATAACGCGGTGCACGCAGGCCCTGCCGGTCAGCGGCAGGTCGCACTCCTCGACCAGCTTGGGCGCGCCGTCCTTGGTGGTGTGCGTCGTCATCACGATGACGCGGCGGGCGCCGTGCACCAGGTCCATGGCGCCGCCGATGCCGGTGACCAGCTTGCCGGGGACCGCCCAGTTGGCCAGGTCGCCGCGGGCGGACACTTGCATGGCACCGAGGACCGCGGCGTCGATGTGGCCGCCGCGGATCATCCCGAAGGAGAGCGCCGAGTCGAAGAAGGCGGCGCCGGGCAGGACCGTGACCGTCTCCTTGCCGGCGTTGACCAGGTCCGGGTCGACGGCGTCCTCGAACGGGAAGGCGCCGGTGCCGAGGATGCCGTTCTCCGACTCCAGCACGACCTCCACGTCCGCGGGCAGGTGGTTGGGGATCAGCGTGGGCAGGCCGATGCCGAGGTTGACGTATTCGCCGTCGCGCAGTTCCCGGGCCGCTCGGGCGGCCATCTCCTCGCGTGTCCAGGGCATCAGGCCGGCACCTCCCGGACCGTGACGGTCCGCTTCTCGATCTTCTTGTCGGCTGCCTGCTGTGGGCTGAGAACCACCACGCGCTGCACGAAGATGCCCGGCACATGGACCTGGTCGGGGTCGATCCCGCCGGATTCGACCAGCTCCTCCACCTCGGCAATGGTGATCCGTCCGGCCATCGCCGCCAGCGGGTTGAAGTTGCGGGCGGACTTGTTGAAGACCAGGTTGCCGTGCCGGTCGCCGCGGGCCGCGCGGACCAGCGCGAAGTCAGTGGTGATGCCGCGCTCCAGGGCGTACTCGACGCCGTCGAACACCCGGGTCTCCTTGACCGGTGAGGCGAGCGCCACGCCGCCGTCCCCGTCGTAGCGCCAGGGCAGTCCGCCCTCGGCGACCTGGGTGCCGACGCCGGCCGGGGTGTAGAAGGCGGGGATGCCGCAGCCGCCCGCCCGCAGCCGCTCGGCCAGGGTGCCCTGCGGGATGAGCTCGACCTCCAGCTCGCCGGCGAGGTACTGGCGGGCGAACTCCTTGTTGGCCCCGATGTAGCTGCCGGTGACCCGGGCTATCCGGCCTGCGGCGAGCAGCACGGCCAGGCCGGACTCCATCGCGCCGCAGTTGTTGGAGACCACGCTCAGTCCGCTGACGCCCCGGTCGTGCACGGCCTGGATCAGCACGTTCGGCACGCCGGCGAGACCGAAGCCGCCGACCGCGAACGACGCTCCGTCGCAGACGTCCGCCACCGCCTGCGCGGCGCCGGCGACCACCTTGTCCATGGGTCCGTCTCCTCTGTGCTGCCGAGCACTTGTTCGCCTGGTGAACTTTAGTTCATAATTGCCGTGCGCCGCCGAGTCTGCGCGCCGCCCCGCGCACTGTCAACGCCTCCGGCCGGTACGGTTTCGGTCACATCGCCGCACCCTGGAGACCTGATGACGCCCCTCGCCACCACCGCGCTGCCGCCTGGGGAGGCCGTCGGCCCGCTGCTGCGGGGGATGGCCGTCCTGCGCGAACTGGCGCGCGGCGACGGGCGGGCAGCCGTCGGGGACCTCGTGCGGGCCACCGGCCTGGCCCGGTCCACCGTGGACCGGGTGATCAGCACCCTGGAGCGCGTCGGGTACCTGCGGACCGACGGCCGCGAGGCGGTGCTCGCGCCACCGCTGATGGAACTCGGCAACGCCTACCTGGCCGCCTCCCGGCTGCCCGAACTGCTCGGGCCGCTCGCCGACCGGCTCGCCGACGGCCTCGACGAGTCGGTCTCCCTCGCGGTGCCCGACCGCGACGGGGTGCGCTTCGTCCACCAGGCCACCCGGCGCCGTCGGATGTCCCTCGCCTTCCGCATCGGCGACCTGCTGCCCGCTGAACGCGGCGCCCCGGGCGCCCTGTTCGCGGCCGACTGGTCCGTACCCGACTGGCAGCGCTGGCGGCAGCGGCGCCGGGCCGACCCGGCCGACACGGGCTTTCCGGCGCTGCCGCCGGGCCGCACGGACGGCGCCGCGACCTTCGAGGCCCGAACCCGCGAGGCCGCCGAGGCCGGCTGGTCGCTGGACGACCAGCTGATCGGACCCGGACTGGTCGCGCTCGCCGCGCCGGTACCGGACGCCGCCGGCCGCCCGGTCTGTGCGGTGACCGTGGTCAGCCACACCAGCCGGCACAGCGCCGCCTCACTGCTCGGCGCGGTGCTGCCCGAGCTGCGCCGGACGGTCGCCGCCATGCGGCACACCCTGGCCGACCCGCCCGCCCCGGCGGACGCCGGATCCGACAGGTCGGCCGTCGCCTGGAGCCGGGCGTCCAAGCAGGAGCTCGGACCGGAGTTCGTGGAGTCGCTGGCCCGCGGGCTCGCCGTGCTCGGCGCCTTCGGCCGGGCGCAGTCCGCGCTGCCGCTGACCGCGGTCGCCGAGGCCACCGGCATGGCCCGCGCCACCGTCCGCCGGGCGCTGATCACCCTGCAGCACCTGGAGTACCTGGAGGTCGACGGCAGGCTCTTCCGGCCCACCCCGCGGGTGCTGGAACTCGGTTTCGCCCACCTGTCCGGCCTGACGCTCCCGCAGATCGCCGAACCGCATCTGAAGGCGCTCGTCGAGCAGGTGCACGACTCCGCTTCCATGGCGGTACTGGACGGCGGCGACATCCTCTACGTGGCCCGCGTGCCCACTGTGCGGATCATGACGGTCACCATCACCGTCGGGACCCGCTTCCCCGCCTACGCGACCGCCCTGGGTCGCGTCCTGCTGGCCGGGCTCCCCGCGGTGGAGCGCGCCGAGCAGGTGGCGCGGGCCGATCTGACGGCGCTCACCCCGCACACGGTGACCGACCCGGCGCGGTTGGCCGCCCTGTTGGAGCAGGCGGTCCGTGACCGGTACGCGCTGGTGGACGAGGAGTTGGAGAGCGGACTGCGGTCCATCGCGGTGCCGGTGCACGACCGCGACGGGCGGGTGGTGGCCGCGGTCAACGTCTCGATGCACGCCAGCCGCCGCACCGCGCGGCAGGCCCGCGAGGACCTGCTGCCGCCGATGCGGGAGGCGGCGGCGCGGATCGAGAACGACCTGCACATCGCCGCCCGCTACACCGCACCGCCCGTCGCCTGATCGGCGGCGCGGCGCATCGGGCCACAACGGCGCCCTTTTCTCCCGTACTTTGCGTTCCCGGGAATCCAGGGAACCCGGAATACCGCTGTTCCACGCCCACGGCGTCGGTTCCCGACCTCCCGGAGGATGCCGCCCGCCCTCCTGCCCACCGGCCGGGCGTGACGGCCGCGTCGCGCCGGGAGCCCACATTCCGGCTGGTGGCGCCGCCGCATCCCCCGAATAGGCGATCCCGGCGCGCTGCCGCGTGGGTACGGGTGCCCCCGGCCCCGGATTCCGGTCGCCGCGGCATCACCCATTCACGGTAATGACGTCCGCCGCCCCTCGGATTGTCCGGTGGCTGTTGACGCCCAATTCGGTGCGGCCGCAGACTCCGAGACGTCAGGGAATGACGCAACCGAGGGAATCCCATGAAAGCGTTCGTGCATCAGGGGCAGATCACGAAAGTGGTCTTCGGCGGCGGTACCCGGCGTCGGGTCCCGGAAGAGGTCGACGCCCTCGGCTGCCGGCGCGCACTCGTGCTGTGCACACCCGGCCGGGCGGCGCAGGCCGCCGAGGTGGGCGAACTGCTCGGCGGGACGGCGGTGGCCGCCTTCACCGGGGCCGCGCCGCACACGCCGGTGGAGGTCACCGAGCAGGCCGTCGACCGCGCCCGATCGGCGCGGGCGGACTGTGTGATCGCGGTGGGCGGCGGCTCGGCGATCGGTCTCGGCAAGGCGGTCGCGGCCCGGACCGGTCTTCCGCAGATCGGACTGCCCACCAGCTACGCGGGCTCGGAGATGACATCCGTCCTGGGCGAGACCGAGGGCCGGCGGAAGACGACCCGCCGACTGCCGGAGGTCCAGCTCCGCACCGTGCTGTACGACGTCGAACTGACCCTCGCCTTCCCGCCGGCGGCCTCGGCCGTCAGCGGCCTGAACGCGATGGCGCACGCCGTCGAGGCCCTCTACGCGCAGCACCACGACCCCGTCGCCTTTCTGCTGGCCGGTGAGGCACTCGACGCCCTCGTCGGCGCCCTGCCGGTCGTCGCCGAGCGTCCCGACGACCTCAACGCGCGGGCCGGCGCGCTGTACGGGGCGTGGCTGGCCGGTACCTGCCTGGGCATGGTGGGCATGGCGCTGCACCACAAGGTGTGCCATGTCCTCGGCGGTACCTTCGGCCTTCCGCACGCCGAGACGCACGCGGTGCTGCTGCCGCACGCGGTCGGGTACAACGCCCCCGCGGCCGGCCCCGCCATGGCCAGGATCGGCCGCGCTTTGCCCGCGCCCGACGCCGCGACCGGTCTGTTCGCGTTCGCCGCGCGGCTCGGCACCCCCCGGTCACTGCGTGAGCTCGGTATGCCCGAGGCGGGGATCGCGCAGGCCGCCGACCTCGTCGTGCAGGACGGCTACTGGAACCCGCGACCGGTGGACGCCGCGGCGGTCCGCACCCTGCTCACCCGGGCCTGGGCCGGCGAGCCGCCGTCCCCCGCAACGCCATTCGTCCCCGACGCAGACCCTGACCCTGACCCTGACCCTGGAGCCCACCATGCCTGACCTGCTCGGCGACACGATCACCGATGCGGTGATCTCCACCCTGCGTGACACCGAGGACGCCCGGCTGGCCGAACTGCTCCCGGCCCTGGTCCGGCACGTCCACGCCTTCGTCCGCGAAGTCGGCCTGACGCAGCAGGAATGGGCCCGTGCGGTGGACTTCCTCACCCGGACCGGTCAGCTCTGCACGCCGGCACGGCAGGAGTTCATCCTGCTGTCCGACGTCCTGGGCGTCACCATGCTGGTCGACGCGCTCGGCAACGAGCGGCCGGCCGCGGCAACCCAGAACAGCGTTATGGGCCCGTACTTCCGCGACGACCGGCCGCGGCGGCCCGACGGCGCCGACATCTCCGAAGGTGTCCCGGGCAGCCCGCTGTTCTTCGAGGGCCTCGTGCTGGACCACCGGGGCGCGCCGGTCGCCGGCGCCGGGGTGGACGTCTGGCACAGTGACGCGGACGGGCACTACGACATCGAGCTGCCCGATCGAACCGACCCGGCGATGCGCGCGCTGTTCCGGACCGACGAGGCCGGCCGTTTCACGTTCCGCTCGATCCGCCCGTCCAGTTACCCGATCCCCGGTGACGGCACGGTGGGGGAGCTGATGCGGTCGACCGGCCGACCGCTGATGCGGCCGGCCCACGTGCACCTGCTGATCGAAGCGCCCGGATTCCAGCGGGTCACCACGATGCTGTTCCCCTCCGACGACCCGTACCTGGACGTGGACCCGGTCTTCGGCGTCAAGGAGTCGCTCATCGCGGCATACGAGAGCCACGAACCCGGTACCGGGCCGTACCGCGCGCACAGCGAGGGGCCGTACACCGTGCTCCGCCACACCTTCGTCCTCGAACCTGCTCCCGAGGCCTGAGCCGGCGACCCCGCGCCGACCCCTGCCCCCTCCTTCCCTTTTCCCGAGGGCCGTTCGCGCGTCCCGGCGCGACCCCGCACCCCGCTCACCCTTCACGGAGGTCAACGATGACCGAAACCCTTGGAACCGACGACCGGACGGCGGCTTTCCGGGCCACCATGAGCCGGCTCGCCAGCGGCGTCAGCGTGATCACCACCCTGGCCGGCAGCACCCGGATCGGCATCACGGCGAGCGCGGTGTCCGCGCTGTCGCTGGATCCGCTGCAACTGCTGGTGTGCATCGGCAACCACCTGTACACCCGCACCGCGATCGCCGACCACGGGCGGTTCGCCGTCAATGTCCTCGGGCACGACGGCGAGGAGCTGGCGCGGAACTTCGCCGGCTCGCACGCCGACCGGTTCGCCGGGGTGGAGACCTACGACGACCACGGAGTGCCGGTGCTCAAGGACGCCATCGCCGCCGTGGTCTGCGACGTCTCCGCGGCGCTGCCCGGCGGCGACCACACCATCTTCGTCGGTGACGCCCGGTTCTTCGAGCACACAACGGAAGGCGAGCCGCTGGTGTACTTCGCCGGCCGTTTCGGCAGGCACGCGGCCTGAGCCGAGCCGCGCCCCTCTCCGGCCTCTCCGCCCTTTCCGGGGCGGCCCGGCGCGGCCCGTCGCCCCCCTTCCCGCCCCTCGGCCCCCGTCGCCCGGTGGTCCTCTTCTCCCGCCGGGCGAAGGGGGCTCGATCCGCGCCGGCATTCCGGACTGGAGTTCCCATGCGGCCCGTCGTCCCCGCGTTCAAACTGCGCCCCCCGGCCGGCCCGGCGCACCCGCTGCCGCGTCCGCGGCTGGTCCGCCGCCTGGACGCCGCGACCGAGCCGGTGGTCGTGGTGTCCGGGCCGCCCGGCGCGGGCAAGACCGTCCTCCTCGCCGAGTGGTCGCGCGGGCCGGTCGCGCGGGGCGACTGCGCCTGGCTCGGCCTCGACCCGCGGGAGAACCCGCCCGGCCGGCTGTGGGGCGCCGTACTGCACGCGCTGCGCGGGATCCGGCCGGACCTGTCGGTGGCCACCAGCGTCCAGGAGTGGACGCCGGACCACTGGCTGGAGGACCTGCTGCCCTCGCTGGTGGCCGAGTTGGCAGCCGGGCCGCCGCTGACGCTGATCCTCGACGGTCTGGAAGCCGTCACCGACCCCGAGTCCGTCCGTACTCTGGGCGACTTCCTCAGCCGGCTGCCGGCGGGCGTCCGGGTGGTGCTGGCGACCCGGCACCAGCCCGGCGCCCCCGTGCCGGCGCTGCGCGCGCACGGTTTGGTGGCCGAACTCGACCCGGGCGACCTGGCCTTCACCCGGGAGGAGGCGAGGGCGCTGCTCAGCGGCCTGCTCGGACGGGCTCCCGGCGACGACACCCTGGACGAGGTGTACGCGGCCACCGAGGGCTGGGCGGCGGGGCTGTGCCTCACCGGCCGCGTTCTCGGCGGATCGCAGGACGTCGCGGGCGGGACGGCGGCGCGCGCCGATCGGGCGGTCGGCGACTACCTGACCACCGAGGTGCTCGACCGGCTCACCACCGCGCAGCTCGACTTCCTTCTCCGTACCGGCGTGCTCGACGAGCTGTCCGCCGACGCGTGCCGGGCGGTCACCGGAACGGACCGTGCGGGCGCGCTGCTGCGCGAGCTGGCACGGACGATGCAGCTGCTGGTGCCGGTGGACGCCGGTCGGACCGCGTACCGGCACCACCGCGCGCTGCGGCCGCTGCTCGCCGGCCTGCTGGCGGCCGAGCAGCCGGCCGCCCGCGCCGCGCTCCACCGGGCCGCGGCGTGCTGGTACCGCGAGCAGCGGGACACCGCGTCGGCGGTACGGCAGTCGGTGGCGGCCGGCGATCTGCCGGCCGCGGTCGAGGCGGTGCTCGACACCTGGGAGGAGGCCGTCGCCGGCGGGCGGACCGCGCTCGTCGCGCACTGGCTGCGGCTGCTGCCCGGACGGGCCGTCGCCGCCGACGCCCGGCTGTGCGTCGTGGCGGCGATGGCCGCGCTGTCCGCCGGTGACCCCGACACCGCGCGGCGTTGGCTGGACGTGGCCCAGGCCCGG